>CANJPY010000064.1 GCA_947476255.1 Chthoniobacteraceae bacterium
ACTTGCGCCGCCTTCAGCGCCGCTATCTGATCAACCGTCAGTATGGCCACACCCGCCGTACTCAAAGCCGCCACCTGTTCGCCAGTCAACGCCGCCACCTGCGCCGTCGTCAGCCCGGCGGCCTGCTCCGCACTCAACACACGCACCTGCTCCAGGCTCAACCCTGCCACCTGCGACGTCGTCAAACCAGACACCTGCCCCGCGCTCAAATTCTGGAAGTCGCCAGCATCTATCGCACCAAGCTGTCCCACGCTCAACGCCACCAACTGCTCCGTGTTCAACGCTCCGATCTGCGTGCTGTCAAAACCTCCCAATTGCTCCGCCGTCAATGACTGCACCTGCATCGTCGTCAGCGCTCCTATCTGTTCAACAGACAGTACAGACGTCTGCTCTGTCCCCAGCACAGCCACTTGCGCTGCCTTCAGCGCCGCTATCTGATCAACCGTCAGTATTGCGACATCCGCCGTACTCAACGCCGCCACCTGTTCGCCAGTCAACGCCACTATCTGCGCCGTCGTCAGCCCGGCAGCCTGCTCCGGACTCAAGACATGCACCTGCTCCAGGCTCAAACCCGCCACCTGACTCGTCGTCAATGCTGACACCTGCGCAGCGCTTAAATTTTGGAAATCCACGGGCTCAATGGATGCAACCTGTGCCACCGAAAGAGCTGATAACTGCTCGTTTGAAAATACTGCGAGCTGAGCACTCGTGAGACCAACAATCTGCTCATTCGTAAACCCTTTAACCTGGATTGTAGTTAAAGCGCTTACCTGTTCAGCCGTAAGAGCAGAGATCTGATCGATCGTAAACTCCGCGAGTTGGCTCGCCTTGAATCCCGCTATCTGAGTTGGTGAAAACGACTGTATTTCCGTACTCCTGAGCGAAACGATTTGAGCGTTGGTCAAAGATTCAAGCTGCGCTTGAGTAAAACCAGAGGCCTGTGACTCGGAGAGCGCATCCAGTTGCCCCGCCGTTAGGGCCTGGATTTGGAAAGTTGTTAAAGCAGTGATCTGTTCGTTGGAGAAACTCTGGAAATCGGAAGTCTCAATGACCTGTATCTGGGCAACGGAAAACGCTGCCACTTGACTGGACGACAGACCCGCAAACTGGGAGTCTTGAAGCGAAACGACCTGATCGTTAGTCAGCGCGTTGATCTGTGCTGTGGAGAAAGCAGCGAGCTGAACATTGGTCAAGGCAGCCGCCTGATCCAGCGTTAGCGCAGAAACCTGTGAGATCGTTAAAGCTGCGATTTGCGGTTGCGTGAAAGAGGACAGATCCTCCGCTTCGATAGATGCGATCTGCGTTACCGAGAGTGCTGCCACTTGGGCTGTCGACAATCCTTCGAACTGCGCCCCCACCATGGCGACCAGTTGTTCAGGAGCAAGGGACTGCATCTGTGCCGCAGTCAGTCCCGTCAATTGTTCGGGAGTCAAAACGGCCATCTGATCACCACTTAACGCTGCAACCTGAAGCGGCGTGAGTGCCGAGATTTGACTCGTCGTGAGAGCGGTGATTTGGTCACTTGCCAGAAAACTCAGCCTCTCCGTCGTAAGCGCACTTATTTGGGCTGTATTCAGAACTGCGAGCTGACCGACCGTCAACGCCAAGACTTGCTCTTCAGACAGGCCCGCAACCTGCGCCTGCGTGAGAGCAGACACCTGATCGCCTGTAAGAACTACGAAGACAGAGGGGGCAAGCGAACGAAGCTGCGCCACACTCAAATACGAGATCTGCGTCGGTGAAAAAGCCGTTATCTGCGTGCTGGAGAAAGCCGCTATCTGGCTCGTCTTCACGGACGAGATCTGGGCTTCAGACAAATGAGAGATCTGAGTATCCGAGACAGCCGCTATTTGATCGACTGTAAAAGCCGCCAATTGAAACGGCAACATTCCCCCGATCTGGGAGCCACTGAGAGAAGTAATTTTTGAAGGCGCAATGACAGCAATCTGCTCCACGGAAAGCTCAGCCAACTTGGAAGGATCTAGAGCCGCCAATTGAGCACCGCTCAACGTCTCCACATTTATTAAGCTTAACGTATGCAACTGCGACGCTGTCAAAACAGAGACCTGCGCTTCCTTCAAAGCAGCAATCTGAGGCGCCGTCAGAGCGCTCACCTGATCTACGAGGAGGTGACTGACTTGAGTTGCCGTCAACTCTGCAATCTGCCCCGTCGTTAAACCCTGAATTTGGGCTGTTGTTAAAGCCACGGTCTGCGAAACAGACAATGACGCCACCAATGACTCCGGAAGAGCCGCAAGACCATCTGTCGGAATATTACTGACTTGGGCCGCTGAGAAGACAGCCACTTTATCCGCTGAGAGCGTCAGGACTTCGCTTACCGTCAAGGCCGCGATTTCGCTGGGGGCGAGGTTCTGAACCTCTGTGAGGGTTAGAGCAGCGAAATCGTAAGACATAAAAAGAAAACAAAGTTACAAGACCGATTTCCGACAGAGTATTGCTATCTAGAAGCACCCAAGGTGCCAAGGTTGTATCTATTAAAAAGACATCTGTCTTTAGAGACAGAGAACCCGCAATCCTTACCAATTGCCTAATGATTTCAACTTTGTCGCCGAAACTTTCTCCGAAGTTCCTAACTCCTGTGCGAAAAGAGAAACTCGGAACTCTTCCAGCAGCCAGCGAAACCGCTCTTGCTCGCCAAGCGGCACCCTCGAGCGCCAGTCCTTAAAAAATGCAATTTCCACGGCTTTTTCCGCATCCTTAGCCGGCTTCAATCCCGCTCTCTCTGCTCGGATTTGGATGGCCTTGAAGTACCGGGGCAGTTGTTGCAGGCATTGAAACGGCGTATGCTCTAGAAAATCGCGAGGGAGCAACCGCTCCACATCCTGCTCGAGGCCCGGATACCTTTTCGCCGACGCAATGCTGGATTCCCTGAGCGCGACAATTTGACGCACCGTTTCCGAAAGTTGATAGACCAATCCGGGCAGCGCACGCCTTCCCGTATCCAAAAACTGCAGGAACCGCGTTTGTTCCAACGGATGCAAAGGCGCCCAGCGGAACGCATGTTCGAGCAGACGTTTCAGCGCTGCGTCCGCAAACGTTTGCGGCTCGAATAGGGGACTCGCTTTTTGGATTTGTAATCCGAGTTGCTGAAACCCACCTCGGAATCCCCCAGCCTCGCGTTTGGGCAACGCGAGATTGCGTGCGGTGATGAAAAGCTCTTTGTGCAAGCAAAGTAAATCCCGGGCAACGCCTAATTCCACGAGTTTAATGACGCCTCCCAGCGTCGCCTGGGCTGCAGTTTCCTCCTTGGCAAACAACTTGATGCAGACAGATTCTCCCGCAGCCTCCAGCCCGGGATAGGCCATTAGAGGGACTCCTCCAACCTCTTCTATAAAAATCACGTTCGGCAGATCGCCAAAACACCACTCTGTGAGACCTGCCTTTTCCCAAAGGCGCGCCACTTTCTGCCACCCTCCAGAACGATGATCGTGCGCTTCAATCTGCTCCTGAACGACACTCAAATCGCGCCCCGCAGCCAGCGCCTTCTTTGCTTGATCCACAACCTCGACGCGCGGGCACAGATGCGGGGGAAGAGACCTTTCGGGCCAGTCCGCCCGCTGAATATGAACGCGGTATCTTCTGGATAAAAACTCCGCGAGCGCCGTCAAAAAGTCGCCGCGGCCCGGATCAAACTCACGGACGATCTCGGCGGCTCGAACATCAATGGGCATCAATGTCCGTCGCAGAACCTTGGGCAGGGATCGGAGAAGCAGGCTGATTTGCTCCTCGCGCAATCCAGGGACGAGCCATTGTACCTGGCCCGCTGTGAGTTGGGAGGCGATTGGCAAAGGAACTTGAACGGTCACCCCGTCCGTATCTTCACCGGGACTGAAGGCATAGCTTAAGGGAAGCGCGGTATTCCCCAACAACACCTGATCCGGAAACATCTCTGCATCGAGGCTGACTTCCGTGCCTCTCAATAAATCCTCCTCCGTCAGGACGCAAAAATGAGGATTCCCGCTTGTTTTCGCATCCACAAACCGGTGCAAATCGTGGACGGACGATACTCCGTGTATACGTTCAGCATAAAAAAGATACAGAGCTTCATCCAAGTCCTGCGCCTGATGGTGTCTTACCCGGGTGAGCGCTGTCTCGACCTTCTCCCGCACTTTTTTGTTTTCCGCAAAGAAACGAAGTGAGATCCGTGCTTCTTCTGCGATGAGAGCTCCCCGAATAAACAGTTCGGTCGCGTGAACCGCATCGATTTTTCCGTAGTCGGTGCGTTTGCGGGAAACCTCAAGCCCATGAATGAGCACCCGTTCCAAAACAAGCACTCGTTCCGCCCTCGGACTCCATGCTGGTTCCGAAAACCGCGACTCACAGAGATGCGCCCCAAGGTCTGCCACCCAAATTGGCCGGATCCCCGCCAGTGTACGCGCGAACACCTGAGAGGTTTCGACGATTTCTGCCGCCACGATCCACTCGGGCTGACGCGACTTGCCGCCGCCGCCCTCGCCTGGCCCGTCCAACTTGGGGGCCGGCTTTTTTGATTTCTCCTGTCGCTCAAACAAATGCGAGCCGGGAAACAGCGTTACCTGTCTATTTCCAGCGGCCTTGTACCGGTTACGATCCTGCCGCTGAGCGACCTGCGCCAGCAAGCCACTCAAAATTGCACGATGAATGCCCGTATAAACCGGATCAAAAGCCTCGCCCTCGGCCGCCGTTTTTTGACGGCGGGTGTCCCCTGTTTCCAAAGCCACAGAGCTTCCTCCCAGGTGGTGCGCGTGCACAGAGGCGCTGCGTTCACGCCGCTCCAAGGGAAAACTGTCCTCCAGTTGGCGGTGAATGTCCCGCCATTCGCGCATCCGCATGTATGAGAGATAATTGGCTTTGCAAAACCGCCTGAGTGCGCTGCTGCTCCCCCGCCCCTCGGCTGCTGGGATCATCTGCCAGATTTTCAGATAACTCAGAAAATCAGACTTGGGGTCCATAAATTTCCTGTGGGCAATTTGTGCCCTCTCTTTATCCTCCTCGGGGCGTTCCCGAGGATCAGGAATACTCAGCCCCGAAACGATCACAAGAACTTCTTTTAGAACGTTTTCCTTGCCAGCCTGAAGCAGCATCCGGCCCAGTGTCGGATCTATGGGAAGCCGCGCTAGTTCCCTCCCCAGGGACGTGAGCGTATTGAGTTCATCCAACGCTCCCAATTCATGAAGGAGCCTGTAACCAGCTCGAATGGTTGCTGTTTGCGGAGGGTTGATAAACGGAAACGTTTCAATATCGCCGAGTCCAAACGCCTTCATGCGGAGAATCACCTCGGCAAGATTTGCCCGCTGGATCTCTGGTTGTGTAAATCTTTCACGCCTTAAAAAGTCCTCCTCGCTATACAGTCGGATCGCAACGCCCTCTCTCAGCCGTCCTGCGCGGCCAGCTCTTTGGTTGGCACTACTCTGCGAAACAGCCTCAACGGGCAACCGTTTCGTACGCGTTCGCGGGTTGTAGCGGCTGATGCGCGCGAGGCCGGAATCCACGACATACCGAATACGGGGAAGCGTCAGCGAGGTTTCGGCGACATTGGTTGCGATGATGACGCGGCGGCGCGGACAGGGCGTAAAAATCCGCAGCTGTTCCGCCCCTGACATCCTTCCATACAACGACAGGATCTCGGTGCCTCTGCCCAGCGTATCCTCCATGAGCTCATGTGTTTCTCTAATATCACGCTCCGTGGGCATGAATACGAGGACGTCGCCATCTCCGGATTCCAAAAGCGCGTTTTCGGTCACGCGAACCGCCGCTTCAATGTGATTAAATTCTTCCTCCGAACTCTCTACCTCCATCTCCTCAACGGGAGCGTAACGCACCTCCACAGGCCACAGGCGGCCGGAGACTTCAATGATCGGCGCATTCTCAAACGCCCGGGAAAACACAGCAGTATCGATGGTTGCGGATGTAATGATGAGCTTTAGCATCGGCCGCTTTTTCAGAAGCCCCTGCAAATATCCCAGAAGGAAATCAATATTGAGCGATCGCTCGTGCGCCTCATCAATGATCAACGCGGAGTACGCACGGAGGTTGGGATCCGACTGGATCTCCGCCAGCAACACCCCGTCCGTCATAAACTTGATACGCGTCTCCGAACTGGTGTCGTCGTTGAACCGCATCTTGCACCCCACCTCGCGCCCCCAGGTGACCCCCAATTCCTCAGCGACGCGCCGGGAAACACTCATCGCAGCGACACGCCGTGGTTGCGTGCAGCCGATTTTCCCTGCCTCGGCGAGCCCCGCCTCAAGGCACATTTTGGGAAGTTGCGTTGTCTTTCCAGATCCAGTTTCACCGGCGATAACCACAACCTGGCTGCGCCGGATCGTATCCACGATCTCCACTCGACGCAAACTGATCGGCAGATCCTCGGGATAACTAATTTCGAGCATGCAGGAAGCGGACTAGTAGACTGGTGGAATATACAAGATTATTGACTGGAGATGGTTATGCACGCCAAAGAACCTGCGAAAAACCTTTCTGACAGGGCCCGGCAGAGGGCTGCTAAAAACAACTATCGCAGCGGCTCGTTCACCTCTGCACGAAGCAGGTCCGCGAGGTTTTCACGTCTCGAAATGAGTTCTACGCTCCCGTCCGATTCAAGCCACACCTGCGGCGCTTTACCGATCGAGTTGTAATTGGAACTCATCGCGTAACCATACGCACCGGCATCTCTGAGCACCAGCAAATCCCCCGGAACAGGCTTTGGAAGCTCCCGAGGCACAAGCAATTCCGCGTCATCACGGGTGAAAACATCGCCGCTCTCGCACAACGGGCCGGCGACTACAATGGGCGCTGCAGGACGTTCCCCACCATCGTGCGCCACAACCTCAATGCCATGGTAACTCCCATACATTGCAGGACGCACGAGATCCACAAAACCCGCGTCGACCATCGCGAAAGTCGCCCCCTGTCCCTTCGTATTGGTCTGAGTTGTTTTCACATCGGCGACCCTCGTTACGAGCACACACGAAGAGGCGACGAAGTAACGCCCAGGCTCAATTTCGACCCGGAGCGGGCGCCCTGCGGCTTTTTCCAGTTTCGCTTTGCAGCGCGCGAAGAGTTCGCGGAGCGGTTCCAAAGGAATCTGCGTCTCTGCCTGCCGGTAATTGTGCGGAATGCCACCGCCCAGACTAATGCCTTCCAGCGAGGGGAAAAGAGGAAGCAGCGCGGCAAACTCGTCGGCGAGACGCTCTAAATTTTCATGCAGTTCCTCAAACCGAGGCCCGCTTCCGATGTGAGCGTGCAACATCACCACGCGCATGCCCGCTTCCTGCACCTGTTTAGACGTAGACGCAAGATCTTGAAACCAAACGCCGTGCTTGGAACTGGGCCCTCCCGTGTCACACGAGTTGACATGCCCGTGGCCGAATCCGGGATTCACACGAATTGATACCGCCCCCTTGTAGCCCGCGGAGGCGAGCTCTTGGATCATTCCCGGCGAGCCAATGTTCGGCAAAACGTTTTCTTTGAGAACAACCTCAAGGGCATTATCTCGAAATACGTCGCTTGTATAGAGGATGACCGGCGGCATTTGCCCCCCAGGATGCCCGGCGTGCTGGGCGCGAAGCATTTCGTTCCCAGACACGGCATCAATCCAGATGTCCGCCTTGTGCATTTCCTGCAGCACCTTCGTGGCAGGGCAACTCTTCATCGCAAACCTCGCCTGAATGCCCTCGGAAGTCACATGTTTGACTTCAGCAATACGCTGCCGAAGCGTTTGAGCGGAATACAGCCAGAAAGGAGTTCCTACTTTCTGAGCCAAGGAAAGAAGCAGAGCGGGATCAGTTTGCATGGGTGGTAAAAGCTGTTTGGGACTGCGAAAGCTGAGCTTTAGTGGGAGTTGGTTTGGTGGCGGAACTCTGGTTTCCTGCCATTCTTCCGGCCATTTAATCCCTAAAGACCTTAATCTAAGTTGCGTATCTCACCCGCCTCCTCGCGGGCCCTGCGCCGGTCCATAAACCAGACAATCCAGATACAGATCTCATAGATGGCAACGACAGGAACCGCCAAACCCACGAAAGTGAAAGGATCCGGCGTGGGCGAAATCACTGCCACGAGCACCAGAATCGCGGTGATGGCATAGGGACGCGTCTTCGAGAGCATGGGAAACGTCACAAGCCTCAAGGCAGCCAGTCCCAACACTCCCACGGGAAGCTCGCACAACAAACCGCAAGCGATTGTCAGGTGCGTCACAAATCCAAAATAGTCGCGGGCGACCCACCGGGGATCCATGCCCAGTCCCTTGGCGTATGCGTTAAACCAACTCAGCGTGGTCGGGAGCACATAGTAGTAACTGATGACGGCGCCGGCGCCAAACAACACGAACCCTGCACCAATGGAGGGCAAAAGAATACGCCGTTCCTTGGTGGTGAGCGCTGGAAGAACGAATTCCGCCAGAAAGTAGAGGAGGAAGGGAAAACTCAGCACAATCCCGGCGTAGAAAGCTAATTGCAACGAGATCATGAATGCGTCCGTGACCCCCAATGTGATGAGAGGTTCGTTTCCCTGGATTTGCTCCAAGGGGCGACGGACAACCGCGGTGATATCCTTCACGAAGAAAAAAGCCGCCATCATCGCCACCCCAAGGGACGCCGCCATTTTAACCACAGTCCAGCGCAGGTCCTCTAGATGATCTAAAAACGGCTTCGCGACATCGCCTTGGGTTTGCTCGCGGAACTGAAAAATCTTTCGCAGCCAATTCATGGGTGGGTAAAAAATGAGAACGGTGGGAGGAAAGACTGTAGGGCCCCGAAGTGCAAACGGCAACCATTGGGAGGCAAAAAGAGGTTTAAATTCGGCCAAGTCGTCAAGCCTCCATTTCGCGTGCCAGAGACATCTTTTTTTTGAGCTAAAAATTATCTTAAAGAAATCGACGACGGCTTGATTTTGGATGCCTCAACCCCCACATTTGGATTTTCGCAAGCCACCACCCCCTACTAATTGTGGGTGGCCTGGTTCTGGAAGAATGTCGCAAGAAAGACCAAGAAAGCCTTTTTGCGAGACTTTTTACCAGCGGGTTTGCGGCCGAAATGCCCAGAAAACAGTCCTAAAACTGCTTTCTGAGTTTTTGTTTTCCTCCATGAGCAGCCCAGTACGTCCTCAAACCACTTCAGTCCAGTCCGCCTTTCATCCGCCTTCCATCCGTTTCCTCCGCACGCCAAAAACGCCATGAGTTCCGCACTTCTCGCTCCTCTCGATACCGATTCCACGCCCTCAGACCCCCTCAACTTCACCAGCACCCAAGGAGATGTCTCCGCACGGGAGGAGGGGGATTTTGTGGTCTATCAATTCCGGAACAAGAGCTTCCGTCTGGACAAAACCAAGGCGCGCGAGCGTCTCGCGGGAAAAAAGGTGATCAACGGACACCGATCGGCGGAACTCAATGTACTGCCGCTTAAATACCAGGAGGCTTACCGCATCTATAAACAGATGAAAGCCAACCATTGGGAACCGGACGTCATCGACATGTCCAAGGACGCCCACCAGTGGAATACAAACGCCCTTTCGGCGAAGGAACGCTGGATCATCGAAATGGGCATTGGCTATTTCTCTGCAGCGGAAGGGATTGTCGGCGATTCCGTGCTCCATGTCATCGAGGACAACCTCACGGCCGCCGAACTTAAACACGCCTCCCTGAGGCACATCGCAGAAGAATCCATCCACATGGATTCCCTTCTTCACATCATCGGGAGTTTGAACATCGATCTGGATGAAGTGACGGCAAAGTTTCAGGACATTCCTTCCATTCGTAAAAAAAATGAATTCATCACGCGGCACATGCCCGAGATGAAAATGGGCATCGACCTCACCCAGACCGTGAACAAGCAGCGGTTTGCGAAGGCCCTTTTCGCAATCACGCAGGTCATGGAAGGCACCCAGTTCTACGCCCTTTTCGCCATGGTTTTGTCTCTGCACCGTCAGAACAAAATGACCGGAATCGGACAGATGTTCCAATACACCTTGCGCGACGAATCCAACCACATCGCGTTGGGGCGCTATATCCTAAGCGAGCTCATTAACGAAAACCCCGACATTTGGACCCAGGAATTCCGCCAGGAACTTTCCGACTTTATGCGTGAGGGTGTGGAATTGGAAAAGGAGTTCGTTTCCGACTGCCTGCCCGAGGACATCGTCGGCATGCGCCAGCAGGAGTTTCTGGATTACGTCGAATACAATGCGGACCGCAGAATGGCGGGGCTCGGTTTGCCAACCCTGTATAAAGTGCGTACCAATCCTTTCAGCTGGCTGGATGAAGTCATCTTCTTGAAAAAGGAGAAAAATTTCTTCGAGACGCGCGTCACTGAATATCAAACCAGCGGCAGCGTTCGGAACTCCAACGAAGACGACCTCATTTAACGGTTTTAATAGTGCCAGGCGCTTCCTGTCCGTGCGTACGGTCTCACGATTCGTACGCCCAAGCGGGCTGGAGTCGTTTGTTGTTCCATTTTCCCTCCCCAAAAACTCTCCATTCCGTCCTGCTCCACCCGTCCGCCCCTTCCTTCCGCATGTCCTCGACTTTTACGCTCGAATCCGAACCCTTGAATGTTCCCATTGCGACCATTCCACCAGAGTACGCCGATTTCCCTAGGGTGATCCGACGTGATACTCCGCAGTCCTTGCAGACGAAACCCCACATTGTGCCTTGGTTGGGGCACAAAATTGAACGTGCCGTGGCAGCGGCCTGCGCCTCCACTCAGGCAGATGAAGCGATTGGCAGACAGGTGCGGGCGGAGATCGAATTCAAAGTACGTAAGGAAAGCCCTCTCTTTGTTCATATCGAACAGTTGCAGGATCTCGTGGAGGAAACGCTGTTGGATTTAGGGCATGTGCGCGTGGCGCTTGCCTACGGAAAATACAGGGCAAAAAGGGCGGCCCTGCGCGAACTGGCCTACGAGCAATCCTACCCCGTTGAGACGGAGCAGCTTGAACTTGCAACACACGAGCAGCTTACCGACATCCGCGCGAGGGTGTCCTTTGCATTGATCGGTCTGAAACTGGGAATTTCAGACGGAGAAATCATCAGCAGACTTTTGCGATCGACCTCCATGTCTCTGTCTCCCACGGAACGCAGGGATACCATCATCCTGAACGCAAAGGGCCTGCTAGAGACTGAGGCTGACTCCAGATTTGTGGCCGGCCGGATCCTGCTCACTTACATTTACGAAGAAACGCTTCCGTGGAAAATTTCAGACGGTCCTCAGGCCCTCAAAGAAGCCCACAAGAAGGCGTTTCTCTCGTACATCCCCCTAGGCATACAGCTTGGACGACTCGACCCGCGCCTCGCACAGTTCGATCTGCGCAAACTGGCCGATGCGCTGGATCCCTTTGCCGATCTGCAGTTTGACTTCCTGGGAATACAAACGCTGTTTGACCGCTATCTCATCAATCGCAGGGACACAACGAGCGGTGAAAAAATCCGACTGGAGGCGCCCCAGATCTTTTGGATGCGTGTCGCCATGGGGCTCTCGCTGTTGGAAAAGGAAAAGGAAACGCGTGCGATTGACTTCTATTCCCTTTATAAAACTCGGCGCGCCTGTTCTTCCACGCCGACTCTTTTTAATTCGGGAACGCTCAAGAGTCAGCTCTCAAGCTGTTACCTCCTCTATTGCGGAGATTCGATTGAAGAAATCACTGAAACGTGGAACCGGTTCGCTCACCTCTCGAAGTGGGCAGGCGGTCTGGGTTGCTCCTGGACGGCAGTTCGCGGCACCGGCGCCCACATTCAAGGCACCAATGGCGAATCCAGCGGCGTCGTACCCTTCCTCAAGGTATCCAACGACATCGCAATTGCGGTGAACCAGGGAGGGAAACGTCCGGGGGCGCTTTGCAGTTACCTTGAACTCTGGCACACCGATATCGAAGACTTTCTCGATCTCAGGAAGGAAACCGGCGACGACCGCAGGCGTACGCACAACATGAACACCGCCCAGTGGATACCGGACGTGTTCATGAAGCGCCTCAAAGATATTTCCGACGGGCGTCTTCCTAAAGAAGCGCACTGGACATTGTTCCGCACCAACGAAGTTTCCGATCTCCCAGAACTCCACGGCGCAGCGTTTGAGCGACGCTACCTTGAATACGAGCGCATGGCGGAGGAAGGCAAAATCTTCGGCCGGAGAATTCGCGTGCTCCAGCTGTGGAAAAGGATGCTCGAGACTCTATTTGAGACGGGCCACCCCTGGCTCACCTTCAAGGATCCGTGCAATGTCCGCTCTCCCCAAGATCATGCAGGTGTCATTCACAATTCCAACCTCTGTACGGAGATCACGCTCAATACATCCACGGAAGAAGTGGCGGTCTGCAATCTCGCTTCGGTGAATCTGCTCGCTCACATCACGCCGGAGGGGGCCATTGATCATCCCAAGCTGCGCGGCACCGTGGAGTTGCTCATGCGGATGCTGGACAACGTCATCGATATCAACTTCTACCCGGTTCCCGCAGCCGAGCTTGCGAATATGCGGCATCGTCCCGTTGGTCTTGGCGTGATGGGACTTCAAGACGTTCTCTATACAAAACGCGTGCCCTTCGATACGCCCGAAGCCGTTGACTTCAATGATGAAATCATGGAGTCCATCGCCTACTACGCTTACACCGCGTCCTCAAAACTAGCAGCGGAGCGCGGGGCTTATTCCAGTTACAAGGGTTCGAAGTGGGATCGGGGATTGCTCCCTCTTGATACCCTTGACCTTCTTGAGAAAGAACGCGGCGTGCCTATCCTCGTCGATAGAAAACAGCGGATGCCCTGGGAGGAACTGCGGGCCTTGATCGCAAAAAATGGCATGCGAAATTCCAACTGCCTAGCCATTGCGCCCACGGCGACCATCTCAAATATCATTGGTTGTACACCTTGCATTGAGCCCACCTACAAACACATCCACACAAAATCCAACCTGTCCGGAGAGTTTGTCCGCACCAATGACCTGCTCCAGCGCGACCTGCAGGAACTCGGACTGTGGGATGAAAACATGCTGGCGGACCTCAAGTATTTTGACGGGTCTGTTCAAATGATCGATCGGATCCCCGAGCAAATACGGCGTCTCTACAAAACTTCGTTTGAAATCGCTCCGACATGGATTCTGCAATGCGCCGCCGTCCGTCAGAAGTGGATTGATCAGGCGCAAAGCACCAATTTGTGGCTTGCAGAAGCCGATGCCCGCGCCGCCAGTTTCATGTATCGAGAAGCTTGGGAACGGGGCCTGAAAACCACGTACTACCTACGCACCATCAACAAAAGCGCCATTGACAACGCGAGTCGCGACGTCAGGCCGCAACAGTCTCAGTCCGACGCGGAAAAAGCTGCCGCCTGCTCGCTGGAAGCGATGCGAAACGGCGGCACTTGCGAGTCCTGCCAGTAGTCCGCGCTCCGTTCGGCGCATTGCACCAACTTCAACGCCGGCTCCTTCGGGGGCCGGCGTTTGTCTTTCGCGCACCGAGAAAAGCGGCGGCAAGACTACTTTTTCACCGTATCAAAAAGTTGACGAATAACCTCTTCCACAGAAGGTTCAGTAACGGCCAGATCACTGACAGGCCAGGTCGCGAGCGCCTCCCTACACACATCTGCAACGCGCGCACGTGCGACGCGCAATCGCACGCTAAGCGGGGAACGCTCCAGCACCTCGCCCAAAGCCTCAAACTGGCCCTGCACATCTCTGGAGAAAGTCAGGTGTAGAACCTTGTGCGCTGAAAAACGGTCGACGATGGAGGCAAGCGGACCATCAAAAAACAATTTCCCGTGATCAATGATAATCACCCTCTGACACAACTCTTCGATGTCCCCCATGTAATGGCTCGTGAGCAGCGTGGTCACACCTGCCTTGCGGTTATGGCCTTTCAAGAATTCACGAACTCTCTTCTGCGAGGTCACATCCAACCCAATGGTTGGCTCATCCAAGAACAAAACACGCGGCGAATGAAGGAGGGCTGCAATGAGTTCCATCTTCATACGCTCGCCCAAGGATAACTCACGCACCATGACATCGAGCTTGTCCTCGACATCGAGCAACGAGGTCAATTCTTCGACAACGGCATTAAAACGCGGGCGCTCGATTCCATAAATCACCCGGTTCAGTTCGAGGGACTCGCGAGCCGGCAGATCCCACCACAACGCATTTTTTTGGCCCATCAACAGCGCAAACTGGCGCTTCATGGCATCCTTGCGCTCCCAAGGCACAAACCCCAAAACGCTTGCCCCTCCGCCGCTTGGCTGCACGAGGCCGGACAGCATTTTGAGCATGGTTGTTTTTCCAGCTCCGTTGGGCCCTAAAAACCCAACGAATTCGCCCTCTTCTATCCGAAAACTCACAGAATCAACCGCACGCATGTCGGAATACTCCCGACTCCATAACCCCCGCAGAGCACCAAAAAGACCAGGTTGCTTTTTGTAAGTGCGGAAAACTTTCGTCAATCCGCTGACCTCTATCGCCGGTGCGTTCACAATTTCCCCGGACAAACCTACGCCAAACCCACAGGAGCGGATTTAAGCAGCGGCGTTGCCTCCAGATCAAGCAAGGCAAGCACCCGTTCAACAGCAGCCTCCGCAGTCACTCCATGTTTCTTCCGAAGCGTTTCCACGGCACCATGCTCCACAAATTGATCCGGCCACCCAATCCGAACGACAGGAATGTGAATACCCTCCTCGGATAGATGCTCCATCACAGAACTGCCATATCCATTTTGAACCACATGGTCTTCAAAGGTGCAGATAACATCTGCGGAGCGGGCAAAAAACTCCAACGTCCCAGTATCTAATGGCTTAATCCACCTTGGGTTGATGACTGCGGCGGAGATCCCCCGCGCCTCAAGCAGATTGGCGGCTTCCTCCGCCAAAGCGCACAGATTGCCCAAGCCAAAGAAGGCAACCCGTGCAGGCTGGCCGCTTCCATGGCGAACCACTTCGGATTTGCCCACTTCAATCAAACGTGGTTGCTCCGCAGGCTTCGCCCCAGTGCCGACTCCGCGGGGATAGCGGATCGCGATTGGGCCGATGTAATGATTCATCGTCCAAAGCATATCCACAAACTCCGCTTCGTCCTTCGGAGAACAAAAGACAAGGTTTGGAACGTGGCGCAAATAGCCGATGTCAAAAAGTCCATGGTGGGTTGGACCATCGTCACCGGACAAGCCGCCGCGATCCATACACAGAGCAACGTTGAGCTTCTGCAGCGCGATATCGTGGACAATCATGTCGTAAGCGCGCTGCATGAAGGTTGAGTAAATCGCAAGGAACGGTTTGAATCCTTGAGTGGCTAGGCCGCAGGCGAAAAGCGCCGCATGCTCCTCAGCAATTCCCACGTCAAAATAGCGATCTGGATGCGCGACAGCAAAAGAGGCGAGCCCCGTACCCGTGGGCATGGCGGCCGTAATCGCCACGAGCCTGTTATTCTGCTCGGCAAACTTGCACAGAGTCCGCCCCAGCAACTCCGAATATGTGGCTGTGGCCGTCGGCTTTGTCGCCCCCGTCTTGGGCTCGAATTTTCCAAGCCCATGAAATTTGTCTGGCTTCTCCAAGGCCGGAGCGTAACCGCGTCCTTTTTGAGTCAAAATGTGGAGAATGACAGGTTCGTTCTGTGTTTTGAGAAACTCAAAGGTCCTCAAGAGCAGGGGAATGTCATGGCCATCAATGGGCCCGTAATAACGAAATCCGAACTCCTCAAATATCACACTCGGGAGCAGCAGGTTTTTGACGCCAGCCTCAAACTTGTGGGCAAAGTCGAGGGCCGTCTGGCCGCCAATCATCTTCACAAAATGCGACGCTTTTTCATGAAGGTGCGTATACGCGGGACTGGTCGCGATCTTGTTGAGGTACGCCGCTATGGCTCCCACATTCTTGGCGATCGACCACTCATTGTCGTTGAGAACAACGATCAACCTTTTTGTCTGCTCCGCGACGTTGTTTAGAGCCTCATAGCTCACTCCACAGGTGAATGCAGCGTCTCCAGCCACGCACACCACGTGTTCGTCACCACCCCTCAAGTCTCTTCCCACAGCCATTCCCAAGGCCGCCGACAAGGCCGTCCCGGCATGTCCGGCACCATAACAGTCGTGCTCACTTTCAGACCGCAGCAAAAATCCGTTCAACCCTTCATACTGCCGAATCGTATCAAAACGATCACGCCTTCCAGTGAGCAATTTATGGACATATCCCTGGTGGGAAACATCAAAAACAAACTTGTCCGAAGGCGTTGAAAACACGCGGTGAAGGGCGATGGTCAATTCGACAACTCCAAGGTTCGGACCAAGATGTCCCCCAACTGAGGTTGGATTATCCTCCGACAAAACACGCACCAGTTCATCACGCACTTCCTGCGCAAGCTGGGAAAGATCCCTCTCGCTCAACTTCTTGACATCTGCAGGCGAATTGATGGACGGAAGAAATTTGGACGACATGTTTAAAAATTTAAGCCCTGCTCGAGAGTCAATTGTCCCACCTTGCTCACACAACCTCTAGAATAAACTGACCTCATCGGGAGGCGTCTTGCGAGCTGGCGCAGCCCTCTGTGGAGGAGCCACCGAAGCCGTTGCAGCAATCTCAGCAGGAGCTGAGATGGGATCAAACGGCGCTAGTTCGCCACTTTCAGAAGCATTTTTGGTAATGAGGTCAATACGCTTTTCGGCGGTATTCAACCGCTCCTGGCACACCTTTACCAACCGCGTGCCCTCCTCATACCGGCCCAAAAGCTCTTCCAGCGGCAAGCGGTCCCCTTCCATCTCCTCGACGATGTGTTCAAGACGCTCAAGAGCTGACTCAAAAGTCGGTTCATTTTTGCCAGTTGGTTTCGCCATGAATAGAGTTTTTGGTCTTCCGGTGGATAAAGTGCGGACAGAGTTTGTAGCTGTCGCGCCTTGGAGGCAAGCTTCCTAAACAGAGACACCGCGGCGCCGACCTGAGGCCGAGGTCGCCGGCAGCGCGGCTCCTGGGAGGCCCATTCCGCTCCAGTAGTCCATCACTCCAAGCGCGGTAAAGCGGAATACCATGGCTTGGGCCTCTGCCAATTCAATGCCCGTCCTCTTGGCAAGCGAAAGCAAGGACTCCGCCCCGTTGACTCCAGAAGCAAAACGCAACTCCCGCTCAGTCAATCTCAAGCGCTGCACGAGTTCTGTTCCTCGTCGCGTATAAACAGGCGACCCATTAGGTCCGATCCGCAAAGCCAGTGGCAACTGATCCATGCGAAGGTGACGCAGGCATACTAAAACCCAGTTGTCGGCATCGTCTCCAGATGCGGGGAATTTCGAGGCAAACTCGGGTAAACTATCAAGCCGTTCAAACTCAAATCCCACCCGGCCCACGCTCCACAGAGAGGCAAACAATCGCTGCCCATGTTCTCGAATCAGCGGCACCACTTCGTCGTGCGGCAACAGACCTTTCAATCCAAGATACAAAAACAAAGGACACCCAGAAACGGCTTGTCCTAGTTGTGCTTCCATGACCTGCCCCAAACTCGCCTCTTCCAAAACTGCATGTGAATCTCGGCAATACAGGGCAAAATTACGCGTCGAAGCGAAAACAAACCTGCCCTTGCTGACGTACAAGTCAATCGGCGTTCTGCACACGAAAAACCGAAGTACTCCAGTGAGCCTGTCTCCATGAGCCATTTGAAGAGCGGCTTGAATCGAGAAAAAACCGGTGTGTCCGCTGAAGGCAGAGCGTGCAGGATCCTGTAACTGCGACATTCCCATCGCAGCCATCGGCGCGGCCACTAAGCGTGCCAGTAACTCCGCCAGCACATCTCGGTTCACAGGCCGCGCAATCACTTTGCGAATATTTGAAAACCGATCCTCCATCGCGTCTGCCTCCCCCGAAGCATTCACCAGGCACACAGGTATGGAAGCCGTGATCGGATCACTCAGCAGACGAGCACACACCGCCTCAGCCTTCAAATCAGGCAAAGCATCAGAGAGTATGATCAAATCAGGGTGCGCGACTTGGAGCCGCTCAAAGGCATCCATTCCACGCTGAGCGTACAAAACATCCACCACGGCTCCAGGGTATTGATGGGCGAGCACCTTCTCCGCAAGATCTGCAGAGGCAGTTGAATCGTCAATTACGAGTACTTTCTGGAACATGACCGGGGTGAGAAAGCGGCGCACAATGAAGCACCACGTTAGGCTCCAGACTAAACGGACCAAGAGCAGGGTCAAGGTTGCTCCACACTCACACAGCCCTATTTTGGAGCAAAAAGTATACTTCACACGACTCCTGGTTCAAATTGGCGAAATTTTTCCGGGCTGGTCCTAAAGACCGCACCACCGTCTGGCCTCCCGAAGGTCTGCAAAAACAAAGCCGCCACCGCTTTTAGCGGGGATGCCTATGACCTTCTCTCCTCTTTCTGTAGCTTGAGACGCCCAAAGCCAAAACTTCATCTCTTCAAACTTTTGAAGCCGTCACCCCGCAACTAAAGAGCGCGTTTGTGTTACCATAACGCAATTTTGGTGGGATTCTCATCCCTCCTCCGCCAGATTTTGGCATCCTTGGGCGTGTCATGGCTGGCCGCCTTGAACGAAAAGGTTTACCATGCAGCAACTGCTTTCCAAACTCACGAACTTGTATCCCTTCTGGCTGATCAGCGCCTCTCTGGTGGCGCTCGCCCGACCCGCCACGTTCGCATGGTTTACAGGGCCGTGGATCACGTGGGCCATCGGCACGGTGATGCTGGGCATGGGGCTTACGCTTAGCCTCGATGACTTTAAACGCCTTGCGCGGGCCCCCGGGGCACTCGCACTCGGGTTTGTCGCCCACTATACGATCATGCCGCTTACAGGCTGGATGCTTGGCCGAATTTTGAATCTGGAGCCGGGTATGGCCGTGGGGCTCATTCTCGTGGCAAGCTGTCCCTCGGGGACAGCGTCCAACGTTGTCTGCTTTTTAGCCAAGGCCGACGTTGCGCTGGCTGTTTCAGTCACATTAACTTCGACGCTCTTCGCCTTTGTCACGACCCCACTTTGGTGCCAGTTGCTCGCGGGCCACTACGTTCCGGTGGATGCCGTGGGCCTCTGTTTTTCGACTCTCAAAGCTGTCGTTGCGCCGGTGCTCATCGGTGTCCTCTGCAACTGGAAGTTTCCCCGGGTGGTCTCTCATGCAGCACGCTTCGGTCCATTTGTTTCAGTGGTTTCGATCGTCCTTATTACCGCAGGCATCGTTGCACAAAACGCCGCGGCGGTTATTTCCAACCTTGGCAAGTTAGCCGTCGGCGCGTTTCTCCTGCATGTTTTGGGTTTTATTTTGGGATACGCTGTGGCGCGTGCGTTTGGTTATTCCGCACAAACGGCTCGAACAGTGTCGATTGAAGTGGGCATGCAAAATGGTGGAATGGCGGCCATGCTGGCGAAAAAGAACTTCCCGACAGAACCCCTCGCCGCGGTACCGGCTGTATTTAGCGGAGTGGTTCAAAACATCATGGGCAGCATCATCGCCTCCTGGTGCAAACGGCACCCCGTGAAAGAAACGCCACCTCCACATTCATGAGCAGGCGTGGAATCTACTATTGGAAGTGCGACCGCCCTGCGGCTTTTCACGGGACAAAAATGCGTCCCGTCCGAACGGCTGAAATGGAACACCAACTCGCCGGCGCGCTCGAGTCTCATTTCCAAGCCCCCGTCTTGTTGACTCCCGGGGCAGGCCAGGGCAATCACCACACCTGGCTTGCAAACATCTCCGGGAAAACGCTTTTTATCCGTATTGAGGACGGCCCCGAAGGGGATGACTACTTGGAAATGGAATCGGTCGTGATGGACGCCACCAGAGATCTCGGCGTTCCAGTTCCTGTCGTCTTCGCGTTTGATGCAACGCGTCGCACGGTGCCTTTCGCCTGGCAGGCGATCGAATACTTCCAGTATCCGGACCTTAATCAATTTTACAAGGCAGGGACTCTGGAAGCGCCCGCCATTGCGCATCAAATAGGCGTTGCAGTAGCGCGCTGGCAGAACATCCAGCCACAAGGGTTCGGTCCTTTCAACGCCACCCCTTGGGCCGCAAAAAAAACACTGTGCGGATTTCATTCAATCTACCAAACCCATTTCAACCTCCGGCTTGATGAACATTTAGACTTCCTTGTCTCGCATGCGTTTCTAAATGGCAACGAACGTGATTTGTTTTCCCGTGTTCTCGCGCAACATCAATCGTTGCTCGATTTGAAGGAGGGGTGCTTGGTACACAAGGATCTGGCGCTTTGGAACATTCTAGGGACCGAGTCGGAGTTGAAAGCGTTCATCGATTTTGACGATGCGATCTCGGGCGATCCGATGGACGACCTTTCACTGCTCGCGTGTTTTCACGATGCAGCCTTTGTTCAAAAGGCGCTTGAAGGCTACACCAGCACCCGTCCCCTGCCCCCTGAATACAAAGGACGCTTTTGGATGCATCTTACTCGCAACATGATTGTTAAGTCTGTCATCAGGGTAGGATCTGGTTATTTTGAGCGGGATTCCAACTTCTTTCTTACAGGAAATACCATTTCGGGAGAGACGTTTAAAACCTTCACCCGAACACGACTTTTCCGGGCCCTTAAAGGGCTTGAATCGGATGCAGATTTATCCCTTCTATGAACCATTCTACACGACGTCTTGGGACATGGATTTCGAGCGGTTCCCCAGTAATCACCGAGTTGGCGGCGCTCTCCGGTTTCGATTGGGTTCTCTTCGACCTCGAACATGGCAACGGCACTGAAGCAGACCTCCCGAACCAATTACGCGGGTTAAAAGGGACATCCTCCCGCGGAATTGTACGCGTCGGAGCGCCCCGCGAAGACACGATCGCGCGTTATCTGGACTGGGGTGCCCACGGCATCATGGTGCCGCACGTCCACTCTGCCGTCGCAGCTGAGAAGATTGTTCGAGCAGCCTATTATCCGCCTCGCGGTGCACGTGGTTTTTCACGATCGGTACGCGCCTATGACTACGGAATGAACGCAGTCACACCCGAAACTTTCAAACCTTTGCTCATTGCACAAATCGAGACAGGAGAGGGTGTTCACGCGGCAAAAGAGATCGCGTGTGTTGACGGCATTGACGTGCTTTTTATTGGGCCGGCAGATTTACAGCTGGATTTACGAGTACGCCCGCAGTCAGCCCCCGGTTCGTATGAAGATTGCCTTGGCCTCGTCAGTGAAGCAGCACGCACGGCAGGAAAAGCGGCTGGAATTCTGCTGCGAGATCTCTCGGACCTGCAAAAGCACCTCACTCTTGGCTTTGAATATATCGCCGTTGACTCCGACCTATCGCTGCTGCGCAAAGGTTTTCATCAAATCAACCAAGCCCTTCCCGTCCCCTCACCATGAAAACACTCATTACCGCCTTCTTTTTGTTTTTAGGATGCCGCGCGTTTGCGCAGGACACAGGCTACCTTGATCTTTCACTGGAACCACCCGTGGTTCATACGAACCCCGGACCCGAATACGAGGACGCCGTACGCCCGGGAAACATGATCATTGGGATTGAGCGCACCTTCAAGGGCCGGTTATGGGCAGCTTGGATTGGAAATGGAGACAGCCCAAACGGGTTCTTGATGATCGCCTCCAGTGATGATGAAGGCAAGACGTGGTCCAAGCCTCGGGTTGTCATAGACCCAACGGATCTGCCAGGAAAACCGAACCGCCGTACCCTCGTGGGCAATCTTTGGACAGACCCGAGGGGACGCCTCTGGTGTTTTTTCGACCAAAGTCTTGGCTACTTCGACGGCCGAAGCGGCGACTGGTATATTCGCTGCGACGACCCGGATGCGCCGGAGCCGGCATGGTCCGCCCCCGTGCGCTTTGCAGACGGATGTACGCTGAACAAGCCGACCGTTTTAGCAAACGGAGACTGGCTTTTGCCTGTTTCGCTGTGGACCCGCAATCGTATTGGCACGTGGTCCAATGCGAAAGAGTTTTCCGGGGTCGAGACGTTTAAAGAATCGCACAAAAATCTGGATCCCATCCGCATGGCGAACGTGTTCGCCTCCAGCGACGAGGGGAAAACCTGGACGCGCCGTGGTGGCGTCTCCTTTCCAAACACGGACTTTGATGAACACATGATTGTGGAGCGTAAAGACGGCTCTCTCTGGATGTTGGCGCGCACCACAAAAGGCATCAGTGAAAGCATTTCCACCGACAAAGGAAAGACATGGAGCACCCCAGAGGAGTCCGCGCTCAAAAATGTAAGCGCGCGTTTTTTTATCCGGCGTCTTCAATCGGGAAATCTGCTCCTTGTCAAAAACGGGCCCATCGACGTGAGGCTTCCCCGGCGCTCAAGCATGACCGCATTCTTGTCCAAAGACGACGGGGTAACCTGGGGAAGAGGCCTGTATCTGGACGACCGCGCTGAAGTGTCGTACCCCGATGGCTTCCAAGCGCCCGACGGCACCATTCATATTTTATACGACTGGAACCGCCACACGGACGCTGAGATCCTTCTCGCGAAGTTTAGAGAGGAAGATATCGAGGCGGGCAAAATGGTTTCGCCCCACGCACAGGCGCGAATGCTCGTTAATAAAGCACTCTCCCCGGATATACCCCGCTCCATTAAACCGGACGAAAAATGGACGGGGCAGGCACAAGAAGATGCCAGGCAGGATTATGGCAGTATTCCTTACGACGGGGTTACTCCGAATAAAATGGTTTGCGACACCACCCTTCGTGAGCTTCCGGACGGCTCATGGATTCTCTTTCTGCTGGCAGGTGGAGATACCGAACCAAGCCCATTGAATTACACAGGCGTCACACGGAGTTCAGATCATGGAAAATCATGGTCGCCTTTAGTGCCATTCGACGTGGGCTTTAAGCGGGAAGGAACGACGGTTGGCCAGGGCCCGACGGAGTTAATGACGTTGGGACAGCGCTCAACGCTGTTTTTTTCCACCCACTCCAAACACTGGGCCAATGATTGGCGCTCGTGGTTTTTGCAAAGTGACGATTCATTCAAGACCTGGGGCAAACCGTCTCCCATTCCCGGACGGCTCTCCAACCGAACATTCATTCGAAATCATATCGTCACTCAGGACGGCAGGATCATGGTTCCGTTCCAACACTACATCGGCCCCGATCATGAGCAGCACAAGGAGCCCCTTGCGCGGCGCTTCACCAATCCTCGCAACGGCGTGTTGATAAGCTCCGATGGTGGGCAAACGTGGTCGGAACACGGCAACATACGGCTGACTCCAAACGACAACTATTTTGGCTGGGCGGAAAACAATCTGGCTGAACTATCCGACGGACGGATTGTGATTATCATTCGTGCCGATGGCTTGGGGGGATTGCTTTACAAGGCGGAGTCTGCCGATGGAGGCAAGACGTGGCCCGAATTTGCAAGCATCACCCAAATCCCCAACCCGGGGAGCAAGGCGACACTCTACAAGCTGGGTGGCGACGCCGTGGCCCTGCTGCACAATCCAAACAGCAGGCACCGATCTCCAATGGCGCTATGGATCAGCTTTGACGGGATGAAAACATGGCCCTACCAGCGGGTTCTCCAAGCGGAGTCCTGCGACGGTCCGAAAGGACGCATGAACTACCCTGACGGCTTTGTAAGCCGGGACCGCCAATGGCTGCACTTCGCCTTTGACGACAACCGGCACCGCGCCGTTCATTACAGCGCAAAACTCCCTCCCCTCCCATAAAGCTGTTTAACCTGTCGTACGCAACCCACTCGCAATGGCATTGATGGAAAGCAACAATTCGGGGAGCAACACGTCTGCAGCACTGTCATCTCCCGACTTGATGCGCCCCCGCCAGGCACGCAAGAGCCCCACCTGTTGGTGATGAAGAACTCCCAATGCCTGGCTGCGGAGCTCAAGTGTTTTTAGCATCCGGGGCCGACTGCGGCCCACATCCCGCCCGCGCACCAGTTCGAGCATTCTGTGCGTCCGATTCCATTCACCGCGAATTTGGGCTGAAAATCTTTCCCGTACGGCGGGGTCTTCGACGAGGCCCTCGTAAAGTGACATCAATCCGGCGTCTGCACTGGCCAGAGAAGACTCGACGTTGGTAAAAACATAACTCCAGAAAGGCCAGTGCCGCAGATTTTTAGAAAGCAACGCCAGCTCTGCTGCAGACAAAGATTCGAGTGCGCTTCCCATGCCATACCAGCCTGGCACGTAATAGCGGGCCTGGCTCCAGGAAAACACCCATGGGATGGCGCGCAAATCGGCGAGGCTGGGCTTCCCAGTGCGACGCGAGGGTCTGGAGCCGATGCGACTGTGTTCCAACGCGTCAATGGGAGTTGCCTGACGATAGAAGGCAAGAAAATCCTCTGCATCAAGAAGCTGGCGGTAAGCGAGACGACTTGTACTCGCGAGCTTCTGCATAAGCGGCGCAAACTCGCCCTCCTGACGGGCGGGGATAACATGCCGGACAGTGGTTGCAGTCACACCCGCCAGAAGCATTTCCAAGTTGTAGGTAGCCGTAGACGGATTGGCGTATTTTTGCGCGATGGTTTCGCCTTGCTCCGTCAACCTCAGCTGCCCTGAAAGCGATCCATGCGGAAGCGCTTCCAGAAAACGATGTGTCGGGCCGGCTCCACGACTCACGGTTCCTCCCCGGCCATGAAAGAAACGGAGCGACACGCCCTGCGCCTGCGCGACGCGCGCGAGACTGTCCTGCGACTGCTGCAAGGCCCACTGGCTGGCCATGATACCGCCGTCCTTATTGCTGTCGCTATAACCCACCATGACCTGCTGAATGAGTTCACCCGGCCTCGAAGCCACCTTTGCATGGTAACCCAAACTCACATGGGTGACGGGTTGTTGTAAAAATGCCCCCAACATTTCAGAGGCCCCTTCGAGGTCCTCAATGGTTTCAAAGAGCGGCACCACAGGCAAAAGACAGACAATGCCCTCGGGGAAGGAACGCAGCAAGCCCGCCTCCCTGGCCAGCAAGTAGACCACAAGCAAATCCGACAGACGCCGAGTCATGCTGACGATGAGCGCCCCGACGCCGCTTGTCCCAAACCGTGAGACGTACGATGCCAGCACACGGTAACAACCAAGAACAGCGTCGGCTTCCGGGCCGGCGGAGGCACAGGGATGTAAAAATGGACGCGGGGAACGCAGCTCCTTTTCAAGAAAGCGCAGCCTTTCACGCTCCGACCAATCCTCCCAGTCATCGGCGGAAACACCGGCAGCACCAAGAAGTTGAGACAGTGCCTTGGAGTGGAACAGGGAGTTTTGACGGATGTCGAGTTTGGCGAGATGAAAGCCAAAAACCTCCACCGCCCGTCTCACCGGCAAAACGTCAGACTCCGCAAGACGGCGCGCACCGACATCCACAAGGGAGCGATACAAACGGTCTATGTCAGAAAGGAGCTCTTCGGCAAACCTATAACAGCCATCCACTTCTCGCAACTGCGCAAGCTGGCCGGGCGTTTCTTCGAGTGGCAGACGCGCAGCCATGAGCTCTACATACCAGCGCCAGGGTTCATCCTTGCGGGATATTCCCGGCACGAGACTGCCTAGAGCGTTCTCCTGCCGCTGAATTCCTTCCTGTAAAAGCGGCGGCGCGGCCTGCATCCACGAAGAGAGCGAAAGCAACTCCGCAAGCCCGCTCAATTGCTGCCGGAGCACAAGCAGTGCGTTCACCCGCAAGCGCTCCAAGGTTTCTTCGGTAACTTCGGCCGTGACGCCGGGGTGGCCATCCCTGTCCCCTCCAACCCAGGTTCCCAGACGCAGTCTCGGCAAGACACCCGGCTCCCGTAGGAGAGCGGGATCGTACCCGGCTTCAAGCCACGCCTGGTGCAACCTCTCGTCCAGAGCGGGCAGTACCGAGGGGAAGACATCCCTCAGATAGTGAAGGACATTCCTGCGCTCGTCCGCAAGAGTCGGTTTTTCCAGCAAAATCTCTCCCGTTCGCCACAATCTTTCCAAAGCCGCTTTCACGGCCTCGCGCACGGTGCGCGCCTCCGTGGAAGGCAAGTCTCCACCCGTCACCCGTTCCAGCAAACCGAACAGCACACGGTGCTGGTCCAGCACTGACAGACGCTTCGCCTCGGTGGGATGAGCAGTCAAGACAGGCTCCACGCGGACTTTGCGAAGCGCCGAGGCAAGCACCGGTCCGTCGACGCCCTCGGCGCGCAAGCGCGCGAGATGTGCCCCCCAGGCGCCGGGTTCCGCGCAAACACCCTCCATCTGTTCACGTAACGCGCGGGTTCTGGCGGCGGCATTTTCTTCCACCATGTTCAGGAGTTGAAAGGCCACCGAAAGCGCCAAACCCATCCTCGGCGGCGCATCTCCCTGCGGTGGTGGCGTTTCTCTCCACGGCAAATGAGCCGCCAGGTCGGCGTGTCCCATCTCGGCGAGGACTTCCGCGAAACACTCGATGAGGTAAGCGAGGTCGCGCTCCATGCGGGCAAAGCCCAACTGCACATAATCCGGCGTCTGAGCGATCATAAGCAGCAAACAGGAAAACTCCGAAAACGCCCATTAAGGAAGCCGCAAATTAAGATCCAGAGCGTTTTAGCGCATTTTTTCCGCATTCAGCCCCCTATTAAAGGGCTTTCCCGTGGCTTATCCCACGAGCAAGCGCTCGCCAGTGGCGGGAGACGGCGCGCACAAAACCTCAAGCGAAGCACCCGCGCCAGAGTCAAGGCGCGCCCTCACCGTCCGCAATGCCAAGTCTGGAGTGTTGCAATCCTCGCTCAAGTGTCCGAGCACCGCCCTCCTTAGATTTCCGCCTGCAATTTCTGCGAGAACTTCCGCAGCCGCGGCATTCGAAAGGTGGCCGTGGCGCGAAAATATTCTCTGCTTGATCGCCCAGGGCCGGCGTGTGTCGTCTTGGAGCAGTTTTTCATCATGATTTGCCTCCAAGACAAGGGTGTGAACGGGACGCACCCGTTCCAGAACCATCTTCGTGGCAACGCCCAAGTCGGTGAGAAAACCCACGGAGTGTTCCTCATGCTTAAAAACGAAGCCCACGGGTTCCGCCGCGTCATGGGGAATCGCAAAACTCTGCACCTTGAGAACGCCCAGTTGGAATTCAGCGCCGGTTGAAAAGAGACGCCATTCAACACCCTTGGTGTCGGCGCTCAAGGCCTCTGCAGTCAGACGATTTGCATAAATTGGCGTTTTGTACCGGCGGGCCCAAACACCCACAGCCGAGGCATGATCAGAATGTTCATGAGTCAACAAAACCGCATCAATCTGTTCGGCTTTGACGCCAAGCACCTCCAACCGTTGTGCAATCTTGCGAGAACTCACTCCCGCATCCACCAAGACGCGGGTCGTGGGAGTTTCAAGCAAAGCACAGTTGCCTGAGCTGCCGCTGGCTAGAACGGTGAGGTGAAACATGAATGGGAAACAGGTTGGCGCTTTTTTTGCAAACGGGCAACACACTACACGACGCTTCTTGGTAAGCCAGTGAAGCCTCGTTTGTTTTGGGCCGTCGGCCAAAACTCGAGGCGGTCCCAGTTTGCATAAAAAAGCACCGCGCCGCTGCGCAAGCATTGACCCCGAGCGCAACCTCTGCGAGAGAGGAAGTTGTATGATTAATCGCAGCAACAGGCGGACCTTTTTGAAAACTGTCGCAGGAACATCTTTCGGCCGCGCGCTGGGATTTGGGATGGGAATTGTGCCAGCACTTTCGACCACATCTCGCGCCGCCCAGGCGCCTCCCCGGCGCATTTTTGCGGCGGGCGGCGGCTTCGTCTCCTCGTTGGATCCAGACCGGAGGTTGTTACGTTTTGTCCTTTCACTGGCCCGTGTTTCTTCCCCGCAGGTATGCTCTCTCCCAACTGCGAGCGGAGACAATCCCGACGCCATCGTTTCTTGGTACGAGCTGATGCACACGCTCGACTGCCGGCCGAGGCATCTGCGCATTTTTGGACCAACCAACCGGCTCAGACGGTTTGAGGAACAACTGCTGAGTGCCGATGTCATTTTCGTACCCGGCGGCAACACCTTGAATATGCTGGCGGTCTGGAGAGACCAAGGGGTGGACCTTATCCTGCGAAAAGCTTGGGAACAAGGCACGGTATTGGCGGGTGAAAGTGCGGGCATGATCTGCTGGTTTGAACAGGGCATGACCGACTCGCGGCCGGAGGAACTGGGGGCATTGTCCTGCCTGGGGCTGCTAAAAGGAAGCGCCTGTCCGCATTACAATAACCCTCAGCGCCGTCCAGCCTATCACGCTTTACTCAAGCAAAACGTACTCGGCGCAGGAATAGCCTGCGACGACGGAGCGGGGGTTCTCTATGAGAACACGAGCCTTGCCGGTGCATACTCGCTGTCGGAAAAAGCAGCCGCTTACAAAGTTTCGATAAAAGACAGTGTCGTCTCAGAGGAACAACTGCCTGCTACAATTTTGCCTCGGCCCAGTTAAGAAACACGCGCGACAGGTAAAACAAACGCGCAAGAACACCCGGTATCTCCCACTGCTCGATGTCACGGCGATTTTACTGTTTAAAATTCAGCACCCACGCACCTCCTTATTCATTCCCTTTGGGCTCAAGGATTTTTTCCAAAACAATCTGAGCACAGGCGGTTTAAACTTACGCTTCGAAAATCATTCCCGCATTTTTGAGGGGATATTTTGTGTGATGCGCTGCACGCGCCTGTCGGGTCCGAGCGGTTCGGTGTAGACTTTCGGACGCACGTACCCAGGAGGGGAACTGAGTCCATCCGCCCACCAACAAGTACCCGCATTGAACACAAAGTTTCCCCCGGGTCCGGGATAAACGGTCGCTGTATGTAGTTCTCTATTCAACCGACCTGAAGCGGACTGCGTGGGGCACGATGCCACAATCTCCAGACCGGGAATAGGAGCCGGATCGCCATGCCATTCCCAGCCAATCAACCCCGGGATGCCTTCTCCTTGGACCATCCCAGTGCCTTCGTAAATCCAGTGCTGCGCAAGAGCACACACCCAGTCAGCGCCTCCCGTGACAGGTCCGGTGCTGTGGGCTCCGACGAGTTCATTTGCGTACGGGCGCTCATGTGCGAGGGAGGACATATGTTGGAACTCGCGCGTGCCACTGGGCGGTCCGAATACGCCGACTCTTTCAAAAGACTGGGACTCCGGTGAATATACAACGCGCCCACAAACCGCGTTGCCTGAGAAGAAACCGAAATTCACACCTGCGGCGAGGGCCGCCTGCGCATTACGAAACATCTCTATGGTCCAGTATTCGTCGTGCCCAATGGAAAGAAAGCCGCGTCCCCGCGATAGCCCGCCAGCTTCGAGATGTGTGTCCAAATTGGAAATGTAGGTGACATCGTAACCGTTCATCTCCAACCAAAAGGAAAAAGGAAACTCCCAGAGAAACCATTCTCCGGAGCCACAAGAAAGTGGGGCGTCAAAGATCTGGCAATATTTGCCATAAATAGAGTAGGGAGACGAGGATGGTTTGCGGCCACAACCACTCCATGTCCTCATCTCCCCCCTCATCGAACCGGACGGGCGGATTTCCCGCATCCGGCTCTCGGAGGCTGTTCTCCGGTTTGCTTCATTTGTATCGCCGTGTGGCGTTCGTGGGAAAACGAGTCAGGCCGTATTGCTCATGCAGGCGTTCGTTCCGATACTGCGGCCCGTAATGCGCCC
>CANJPY010000065.1 GCA_947476255.1 Chthoniobacteraceae bacterium
ATCCGCAACCGCACCACGCCACTTTCTCGATCGAATTCGCACTCGGTCACCTTCCAATTCAGACCCAATCCCAACAATTCATGAAATAGCTTTTCGGGTGTCATACCCCTTCTTTACCTCCGCTTTCCACCGAAAACAGCGAAGAACCTGTTTTCAAGCGGCATCTCCCATTTTAACAGAGAGTTGCATCAAATCCACCCAACTCTCATTGCCGCATTTAGGGTTATCCGTCCCCCTCTTTCCGCACAAACGCCGCTCCGCCTGGGCGGTGCTCCATCACCATCAGTTCCCCGAGATTTTCAGCGGTGAAAAGCCCCACGAGCATCCCGTGGACGTCCAAGACAGGGAGCACGGAGGTGTCGAACTGCTGCATTAACGAACACGCGTGTGACACATGGTGGGAGGGCAGCAGCCCTGGCAAGCCCGTGTTTGCGTAATCCAACGCGGCACCCAAGGGCCCGGCTTGGTTGAGGCCGCTAATTAGGCTGTTGCGCGTTAAAAGTCCGACGAGACGGCCGTTTTCATCCGTTAACGGAAAAGAATGCTGGGATGCGCGCAGCAGAAGATCAGCCGCGTCCGCAAGTTGAGCCGTGCTTGGCAAAAGGCCGAATTTTGTGACCATGACATCGGCCACCTTTAAACCCCGCGAAGCTTCGCGTAGATCCACTTGGGAGGCTTCGGAACCCGCGCTCAAAAACAGGAACACGGCGATGAATAACAGCAGGGGCGCCGACAGCCATAAGCCTGCCATTCCGAGCACAACGGCAAGTCCCTGTCCAATGGTGGCCGCAATCCGCGTGGAGCGGCGGTAGTCAAAGCGCAGCGCAAGGAGGGCCCTCAAAAAACGGCCGCCGTCCATGGGAAACACAGGAAGCAGATTAAAGAGAAGAAGGCCGCTGTTGATCGTAAAAAGTTTCGAGCATAACTGGCTCCACTCTTGAATCTCTCCATCCAAGGGCGGAAGCGTGAACCCAGAGGCGACGCCAAAGAGAAATGCCAAAATGGCGCTCACCAAGGGGCCCGCAAGCGCCACCACCATTTCCTCACTCGGGCGTTCCGGGATGCGCTCCAGTCGCGCGATTCCTCCGATCGGCAAAAGAGTGATATCGGGCGTGCGAATCCCATAACGCCTGGCAGCCCAAGCGTGCCCAAGTTCATGAAGCAACACGCAGGAAAACACCAAGAGCACGACTGCGATTCCAGTAAGCGCCGTGCGCCACCCGCTCTCCACCCCGCCACCAAACCCCACCCAAGCCAGAAGCAGTAAAAAAGTCAGGTGCAGACGGATCTGAATCCCCGTTATTTTTGCGATTTGAAAAGACCAGCGCATACGATTCAAGCAGTGCAGCAGAGAGTACGGTAGATCGTGCAGTAGATCGTGCAGTAGATCGTGCAGTAGATCGTGCAGGAAATCGGTGAGGACGGAAACAGGACGGCGGCCCGAGGTGGCTGAAACGAACAAAGACACGAACAAAGACACGAACAAAGACACGAACAAGGAGACGAACAACAGAAGCGCATCCCAGAAACTGATCACGGCTTACATGCGTGTGCGATGCTTGTCTCTCCCTTCACTGCGGAAGGAAGGGCGAAAAGGCCTTAAAAATTCGCCTTTTGTTTCTGGCCCACTACGGAAAGACACGTCTTTTCTTAGTTCCCCTGTTTGTGGCAGACTTTTTTTCCAGATGATGAGCGTGAATTTCTTTAGCCCTGCAACGCCCCTCTCCAAAATCCAGCATTCGCGCCCCCCAGCCGCTCTAGCGCTCGCGCGCTTATCCTGGATTTTTGCGCTTTTTATCGCTGGCTGCGCCCAAGTCGAAGGCAAAGCGACACGCCATTCCCTCAACCCCACATACCTTCAGGTGCGCACAACCGCCTACACCCACACGGAGCCAGGCGGGAGCAACAACGCCATCGGGAGTCGTCTCCGCTTTGGCAGCGATGTCTCCTCGGCGTCCGCAGACTGGAGTTGGCTCCCCGTAGGCACACGCTTTCGTGTTGCAGAAACCGGCCGGACTTATGTGATTGAAGATTATGGAAGCGCCTTGGTCGGAAACAAGACCGTTGACCTGTACATGCCTAATACCGCGATGATGCGGGCGTGGGGCGTCAAAACCGTGCGCATTGAAATTCTGGAGTGGGGCTCACGGCCCATGAGTAAAATGCTTCTGGAAACCCGGAAAAAGGGGGAGACAGTCCGGAAAATGCTCTCCGCCATGGACAGGGAACCTTAATTTCCGACGCGACCTCAACGGCCCGTCCGGATCGGGCTGGAAGATCTCGTTTGCGCAAACATACGCCGCCCGCAAGCTTCATGGCGCGCCTCTCCATAGCCGTTTTGGCGCCCGCCTTGACCCGCCACCCCTAGAATCTCTAGTCTTGGCTCCAAATGAAAATTCAGAGGGCTCTGGTTTCTGTATCCGATAAAACGGGCTTGGTGGAATTTGCTCGCGAGCTTCAAGCTCTAGGCGTAGAGATTATCTCCACTGGGGGTACGTCCGCGCTGTTACGTAAAAACGGCGTCTCTACGACCGATATTTCCTCCTTTACAGGCTCGCCTGAAATCTTGGACGGTCGCGTCAAAACATTGCATCCCAAGGTTCATGGAGGCCTGCTTTATCTCAGAGACAACGAGGAACACTGCGCGGCGGCAACCGCAAACGGGATTCAACCCATTGATCTTGTGGTGGTGAACCTTTATCCCTTTGAAGCCACCATCGCAAAACCCGGCGTTTCCCTCGAAGAAGCCATTGAGAATATCGACATCGGCGGGCCGTCCATGTTGCGATCCGCCGCCAAAAATTACCGTTCTGTCACGGTCGTCGTGGACCCCGCGGACTACGGGGATGTCTTGGAAAGCATGCGCACCAACGGCGGCGCCACGACCCTCAAGCTCAGAGAGCGCCTCGGTATCAAAGTGTTCGTCAATACGTCTCGTTACGACGGTGCGATTGCCAACTACCTTGACAATGCCCAGGAGGCCGCCAGTTCACTTTCGCTTTCACTGCCGTGCACCGCTCGCCTGCGTTACGGTGAAAATCCTCATCAAAAAGCGGCTTTGTATGGCAATTTCGACGATTATTTCCAAAAACTGCACGGCAAAGATCTCTCCTATAACAATATTTTGGACATCTCGGCGGCTGCCGAATTGATCGAGGAATTCACTGAACCCACCGTCGCGATCTTAAAGCACACAAATCCTTGCGGAGTCGGTTCCGATCCGGACCTGCGCGAGGCTTGGGACAAGGCCTTCGCCACGGACAAACAAGCGCCGTTCGGTGGAATCATTATCACCAACAGAGTCCTCACAGAACCTCTCGCCCGCGCGATCAGCGAAATCTTCAGCGAGGTCATCATCGCTCCCGATTTCGAACCAGACGCGCGCGCGCTTTTGCAAAAGAAAAAGAATCTGCGCCTGATGCGTAAACTCCGGCCCGCCCATTCCGGGCTGAGTGCCGAGGATACGATCCTGCGTTCCGTTATCGGTGGAGTCTTGGAGCAAGCGCGCGATTTGCCCTGCGCAGGGGAATCGGAATTTGTGGGCAAAGTGGTCACCACCCGCGCTCCTTCGCCAGACGAGATCAAGGCGATGCTCTTTGCCTGGCGGGTGGTAAAACAAGTGAAGAGCAATGCGATTGTTTATGCCTCAGCAGATCGCACTCTTGGCATTGGTGCGGGTCAAATGTCGCGTATCGACGCTTCGCGGATTGCCATCTGGAAGGCCCACGATGCCGGGCTGTCTTTAAAAGGGAGTGCCATTGGGAGCGATGCCTTCTTCCCGTTTGCGGACGGCCTCATCGCCGCCGCGGAAGCCGGCGCCACTTGTGCGGTACAACCCGGTGGATCCGTGCGCGATGCCGAAGTCATTGAGGCGGCGAACGCCCGCGGCATGGCCATGGTTTGCACAGGCGCCAGACACTTTAAACACTAGGCCGGATTGAATCTGCTTTCATGACCACGCACTTGCGAAAGGCGTTACGCCTCGGTGTCAATATTGACCATATCGCCACGGTTCGGCAGGCGCGGTATCCGGGAATGCTGGATTCACACAACTGTGAGCCTGACGTGTTGAATGCAGCTGCCATTTGTATGCTCGCGGGGGCCCACGGGATCACGGTGCACCTGCGCGCAGATCGGCGGCACATTCAAGACTCGGATGTTTATCGGTTGCGAGAGAAACCTGAAGTGCGGTTGAATTTGGAAATGGGCAACACGCCCGAGATTCTCGCGATCGCTTTGCAAATCCGGCCAGACGAAGTTTGCCTCGTTCCCGAGACTCGCGCAGAGATCACCACAGAAGGAGGACTTGCCGTCGCTGGGAATGAATGGCAACTGGGGGAAACGGTCGCACGCCTCCGCAGTGCTGGAATTAAAGTAAGCATGTTTATTGAGCCTGATCTCCAACAGATCGAGGCGTCTGCAAAAATTGGCGCTGAGATTGTCGAGCTTCACACGGGGGCATTCGCCAACGCCCACGGTCCAGCACAACAACACGAACTCGACCGTATCGCGAACGCCGCGGATGTTGCCGATCAAGCGGGTCTCCAGGTCAATGCAGGGCACGGCATCAACTATGAGAACGTCGCTCTCATTCGCAGCGTTCCTCATTTGGTGGACCTCAACATCGGGCACTCGATTGTTTCACGGTCCCTGTTTTTTGGCTTGGATGCCGCAGTGCGGGAGATGCTTGGGTTGATGAAGGCGATTTGACTCAAGCATGAATCCAAACGCTTCAGCTCGAGTACTGGGAATCGGTTTGGATTTGGTCGAGGTGGAGCGATTTGATGCCGTCTTAACCCGTCAAGGGGAACGCTTTATCACCCGCGTATTCACCGAAAACGAACAGCTCTACTGTCGCGCTAAAAGCAATGCAGCGATGTTTTATGCAGCGCGCTTCGCCGCCAAGGAAGCGGTGGCAAAGGCTTTTGGAACCGGAATCGGAGCCGCTCTGGGCTGGTTGGACATCGAGATCGTTCATGGTCCTAGGGGGGAACCTCTGGTTAAACTCTTGGGCAAAGCACAGGAACTCGCCATTCAACGCGGCGTGCATGAGGTTTTGGTCAGTTTAACCCATACTTCTGCAACCGCAGGCGCGAGCGTGATTTTACAGTGACATAGCCGCCAAAAAGCATCTCCTTTTTATCCTCCCTTGATCACAAGGCTTGCGTCTTGATGTTGGATGTCTTCAATGGCGGGTCGTCTTTTTCCCTTTCATTTCCCTAACAATTCTCTCCCCATGTTTCGACTCGACCACAAAAATGCTCTTGTGACTGGCGCAGGTTCTGGAATCGGACGCGCCATTGCCGAGCTGTTTGCTCAGCAGGGTGCCGTTGTGTGGGTTGTGGACAGAGACGCCAATGCGGGTGAAGCCACCGTGGCAAATATTGTAAAGCAAGGCGGGAAGGCCTTCTTTGAAAATTTGGATGTCAGCGACGCCGGCGCGGCGAGCGCACTTTCTGCCCGTCTTCCGCACATGGATGTACTCGTCAATAACGCCGGCATCGGACACGTAGGCAACCTCACATTGACTGAGGCCTCTGATCTTGATCGCCTCCACTCTGTCAATGTCCGCGGGCCCTTCAATTTGTGCAAAGCGTTTGTGCCGGCGATGCTCGAGCGGGGAGCGGGAAGTGTCATCATGCTTGCATCCATCGGAGGCATCGTCGCGGTACGGGACCGGCTCGCTTATACTGTCAGCAAGCATGCGGTTGTGGGCCTGACGCGGGCGCTTGCGCTGGATCATTCAGCAACGGGCGTCCGCTTCAACGCGATCTGTCCCGGTCGGGTCGAAACTCCTTTTGTAAAGGCGCGTCTGGCTGAATATCCAGATCCTGAGGCTGCCTACCGTGAAATGGCATCAACCCAACTCAATGGCAGAATGGTCCGTTCTGAAGAGGTTGCAGCCGCCGCGCTTTACCTCGCCGTTGATGAAAGCGCGATGGTTACGGGAAGCTGCCAGATGATCGATGGCGGATGGAGTGCAGGAAAATAAACTCAGACATCTTATTTAACCCCAACAATTATGAGAATTATACGATACCTCGATTCCAAAGGAACCCCGCACTTTGCAAGCGAACAGCCTGACGGCACCGCGTTGCGGATTGAGGGCGATATTTATGCGCCATTTAATGTAACCAGCGAAGTGGCGGACGTCGTGCGCTTGCTCGCACCCATTGTTCCCACGCAAATTCTCTGCGTCGGTTTGAACTACAAAAAACACGCAGAGGAGACCGGCGCTAAATTACCAGAGCGGCCCGTTTTGTTTGTGAAAGGGATCAATGCCCTTCAACATCCCGGTGAACCCATTCTCCTGCCCCGCCACCTCCGGAGCGACGAAGTGGACTATGAGTGCGAATTGGCGGTTGTTATCGGACGGCCATGCAAGAATGTTTCACGGGAACACGCCCTCGAATATGTCCTCGGTTATACCTGCGCGAACGATGTTTCCGCGCGCGACCATCAAATCAAACTAGGGGGCGGCCAGTGGTGCCGCGGGAAGTTTTTTGATACCTTCGCGCCTCTTGGACCTCGTCTTGTCACCGCCGATGAACTACACCCGAACACACTCAGGATTCGCACGGAACTCAACGGCGAAACAGTCCAAGACTCTCATACGAGCGATATGGCTTTTGATGTGCCGGCGATCATCGAGTATCTGAGCGGAAGCACGACATTGGTCCCGGGCACTGTGATTTTGACGGGAACACCAAGCGGGGTTGGTATGGCGGCAAAACCAGTCCCTCGCTGGTTGCGCGCGGGCGATGAAGTGACGATTGAGATTGAAGGCATCGGACGTTTGACCAATCCAGTCAGAGAAGAATAACGCACGCCTGTCGCCCGCTGTAAGCACCATTTTCAAAGAAGCGACGATGCCCGCCTAAAATGAAAACCCGCATTTTTATTGCAGGACACTCGGGCATGGTTGGCTCGGCGTTGGTTAGGGAGGCGCTGCAACTTGGAACCTATGAGCCGGTGCTGGCAACACGTCGCGAGTTAGATTTGACCGACCTGCGCGCAGTCCTTCATTTCCTTGAGTTCCAGCGTCCCGATTGCGTCATTTTTGCAGCGGCGAAAGTCGGAGGAATCTTGTCGAACTCCACCTTTCCCGCAGACTTCCTTTACGAGAATTTAACGCTCGCCACAAACATTGTCCGGGCGAGTTTTCTTGTTGGCATTAAGCGTCTTCTGTTTTTGGGAAGTTCGTGCATCTATCCCAAATTTGCGCCACAACCGATCCCGGAAAGCGCCCTGCTGAGCGGTACGCTGGAGGAAACAAACGAGGCTTATGCCATTGCAAAAATAGCCGGTCTCAAGCTTTGCGCCGCGTACCGGAAGCAACACGGGGTTCTTTTCCACTCGGCAATGCCTACAAACTTGTACGGTCCCGGTGACAACTATCATCCGGATCACTCTCATGTGATTCCCGGCCTCATTCATCGGTTCCACTCGGCCAAAGAACGCGGACTCAAAGAAGTCGCGATTTGGGGAACAGGCACACCCATGCGCGAGTTCCTGTATGTAGACGACCTCGCTTCCGCATGCTTTCACCTTCTTACCCTTGATAATCCAGCAGACTGGATAAATGTGGGTTTTGGAAGTGATGTCTCCATTTACGATCTTTCACTTGCGATTGCGAAGGCCGTTGGATACTCGGGGCAAATCACGTTGGATTCGACAAAGCCAGACGGCACCCCAAGAAAACTCTTGGATACTTCACTGCTTAGATCCACAGGCTGGCAGCCGCAGACACCTCTTGAGGATGGATTGAAACTTGCGTACGCCGATTACCAAAAAGCCCTTCATTCCGGGCGGTTGCGTACGATATAAATTTTTTCTGTTCTGCAGGTTAAGGATCGATCTGCAACACGGAGGACGTCTTGAGCAATGAGATTTTAATTTATCTCCAGAATGCAACCTGGCTCTCTTTGGACTCAGGTGCTGTGTCTTGGGCTGTTTTTTGCGCCATTGTCGTCGTTGCACAGGCCCTGCTTTTGCCGGTCTCTCCTTTTTCAATCTACGCCGGATTTTCTTTCGGCTTCTGGCAGGGCACAGCCTTTATGTTTCTCGCAAAGATGATCAGCGCGCTTTTTAATTTTTCAATCAGCCGCTGGGTGGCAAAAGACTGGGGGGCCCGATTGGCGAATCGTTATCCGCTGATTCAAAGTATGAACGACGTGGTGGTTCGCGAGGGCCTGGAGTTCGTAATACTGCTGCGCCTCTGCCCGATTCCCTTCAGCATCGCGAACTACGGTTATGGGCTTACAAAAATTCCGCTTCATTCATTTTTAGTGGCAACCCTTGTTGCGATAATCATACCCACCGTGACGCTCGTTGCTTTCGGGGTGTCACTCCGCCAAGGGCTGTCTGCATTTAGTGACCGAAACACCAGTCACAATCTCTGGCAGGCGGTTGCGACGGGCGTAAGCGTAATTGCGATGTTCTTTGTGGCAAGGCGCGTCACCACTATCGCCATGCAACGCGTTAAGGCTGCAAAAGATGCCTCGCCTCCTGCGTCCCCGTCTGACGGGTAAAACCCCGCTGAGACGGCGCAAGCCCGCGCGCTAACCCAGGATTTTTGAGAGCTTAAGGCGCTGCGATTCCAGCAAAGAGGCGTCTCCGTCGTCTATCAAAACAGGCCGCTGAAAACAGATGTGAACGCGGGAAAACGGCTTCGGGATTCGAAATCTGTCCCAGCTTCTAAGCTCCCAAAAACGTTCATAGTCGACCCGGATCGCCATCACGGGCACACCCGATTTTGCTGCGAGATAAATGAGCCCGGGATTCATTTCGTAGACAGGGCCCCGTGGACCGTCGGGCGTGATTGCAATGTCCGACCCTTCTTCCAAGCGTTTCTGAAGAAGCCTAAGAGCAACCACACTCTTTTTTGAACTCGAACCGCGCACCGACTCCATTCCAAAGCGTGAGACCAGGTTCGAAAGCAACTCTCCATCCCTGCTCGCACTTGTGAGAATATTGAGCCTGCGCGAACGTCGGCAAAACCACTGGAAGCAAAGAGGCAACACAAGAATCCGGTTATGCCAAACACCGACTAGAAGCGGCTTGGAGGGATCCCGCTGCATGTAGTCAGCTTCGTCGGTGAAACGCCAACGCAAAGTCCCGCCTAGAAGTTTTAAAAGAACACTTGCCGCCCATGTCAACAACTGTGTTCGCATCACGTCCCTTGCTCCTTCCAGCGAAATATACGGGGACTCGGAATATCCAGTTGATCTAAAATTCGATCCACGACGGTGTCAGCAATTTCGTTGAGCGTAGACGCACCGCCGTAAAATGAAGGGCTCGCGGGAAGAACAACGGCCCCCGCTTCGATCACCGAAACAACGTTTTTTGCATGAATTAAATTCCAAGGCATTTCGCGGGGTACAAGGAGCAGCTTGCGACGCTCCTTCAAAAAAACGTCCGCGGCTCTCAGAATGGTTGAGTCACTGGTTCCCGCAGCGATGCGGCCCAAGGTCCCCATGGAGCATGGAACAATCACCATGGCATCGAACCGTGCTGACCCGCTTACGAAGGGCACATTCATGGTTTTGTCTCCATGTTGATGGACATTTTCGGGCACCACCAGATCTCCCAACTCTTCATGGACGACCTGCCTTGCGTAGGTGCTGAACACGAGGTGAACCTCGTGCGCAGTCGTATCTAAACGTGCAAGCAACCTCTGCAAATAAATCGCGCCACTGGCACCAGTCGCCGCAAGGACAAGTTTCATGTCACGGAATTTTAGCAGAAGGCACCGGTGAGAGATGCTTTTTCTTTCGACAAATAGTTAAGAGAAAATCCTCTCTCACAACAGTCCGCCTGCATGGAGTCGACGGGTGATCTCACTCTGACGGGCTAATAGGCTCGTATATACTTGTGCACTGTCCTCGTTTGGAACGCACCGCGTTGCATTTTCCAACTGGACGATCCGAGTGCACAGCTCTCGGAACGTGGCGGGTTTCCCTTGGGCCGCCGACCATGCGTACGCTGCTTGAATGGCAGAACCCAGTGCAGCTCCTTCAGCGCTCTTGAGACAAACGGTAGACACGCCAAAAATATCTGCACAAATCTGCCGCCACACACTGCTCTTGCTTCCTCCGCCCGTCAGTCGGATCTCCGCCGGGCGGATTCCCAAAGCCCGGAATCGGTTTAATCCGTACGCGAGTCCCAATGTCACCCCTTCCATCACAGCACGCGCCATCGGTGCGGCTGCCATCGTGGTTGTGGTGAGTCCGTGAAAAACTCCTGTTCCGTCCGGGAGATTCGGCGTTCTTTCTCCGTTCAAATAGGGCAGGAAGAGCAGCTCTCCCGCCCCAGCAGGGACGGATAGAATCTGTTTTTCCATCTCTTCGTGGCTCCACCCAAACAATTTCCGCGACTGCTCGGTGGCGACCGTGACATTCATCGTGCAGACCAAGGGCATCCACTTGTCCGTGGAATCACAAAATGCCGCTATTTCACCGTCTGGATCGACAACCGGCTCCGCAGAATGTGCAAATACAGTTCCAGAGGTGCCAAGGCTCACCGTGACCACTCCCGGCTGAACGTTGCCCGTACCTATGGCGCTCATCATATTGTCCCCACCACCAGCACTGATCACCGGGCTCTTATCCAATCCCCATTTGACGCGCAGGTTATCACGCAAGAGACCAATCGCGCGCCGCGAAGAGGCTATCGCAGGAAGTGTTCCCATCAAATCGGGGTCGATGAAATCTATCAGGGGCTGGCACCACTCCTTGGTACGAACGTCCATCAAGCCCGAGCCCGAGGCGTCACCGAATTCCATGGTTCGTTCTCCGGTGAGAAAGAAATTGATATAGTCGTGGGGAAGCAGAACCGTCTCGAGGGCACGGTAATGATGCGGCTCATTTTCCTTGAGCCATAAAATTTTAGGCGCCGTATAACCGGGAAGCATGGCGTTTCCTGCAAGCTTGATGAGTTCATCCGTACCACCGAACTCCGCCTCAAACTGGCGGCACTGATCGACGGTCGAAGTGTCACACCACAATTTCGCAGGTCGAATCACTTTGCCCTGTGCATCCAAGGGCACGAATCCATGCTGTTGTCCGCTCACACCAATGGCTCCCACCTCCTGTTTCCGGGAGCCCAGCGCCGCCAAGACTTCAGTCACTGTCGCCTCGACCGCCGCCGTCCACTCCTGAGGATGTTGCTCAAGATGTCCCGGTGGGAGCCCCTCTATGAGGCCGTAGCTCCTCTGGGCTGCGGCAAGAAGCTTGCCAGTAGCCACATCAAGAGCGATTGTCTTTGTCGATTGCGTGCCGCTGTCTATACCTAGAGCGATCATATAAAAATGTTGGGAGCTGTACTTCAAATAGGTGAAGCGCCTCTATATGCTCCACATGGCGGGCCAGACAGGAAGCCGAAAACTCTTTTTCTATGATTACCAGATTACTCCACACTCGCTACCGTGTTGAAAACCTTGAGCGTACGGTACACTTTTATTCGTCAGTCCTAGGCCTCACAGAAGTCTCTCGACACAAGTCTCCCAGAGGGTCGGAGCTGGTTTTTTTCAAGGCACCCCAGAGCGAGGAACTCATCGAACTATGCTCCTTTCCTGCTTCAGGCCCAGTTGTGGTTGGTCCCGACTTGACCCATCTGGCTTTCGAAGTTCCAGACCTTGAATCCTTCGCAAAACATGTTTCCGCTTTGGGATACCCTCTTTCCGACGGGCCGACAAAAACCTCCTCGGGAAGCATCATCGCCTTCATCGATGCGCCAGAGGGTTATGAAATAGAGCTGATTCAGCGCCCTCCGTCCGCCTAGCTCCGTGCGCTTCGGCTCTGGATTTGTGGAAGCCCTCGTACTCCTATGCGTAAGACCAAAATCATAGCAACTCTTGGTCCGGCTACAGAAACGGACCAAGTCCTTTCGCGGATGATTCAGGCTGGCACAAATGTCTTCAGGCTGAACATGAGCCATGCACCGCATGACTGGGTGCGTGACATCGTGCCTCGCATTCGCGCCATTGCAGCCGACGCGCAGCAGGCGGTCGGAATCCTTCTTGATACACAGGGGCCTGCGATCCGCACAGGCGACCTTGCTTCAAAAATTGAGCTCAAGCCGCACGATATTTTTGAATTTACGGTTCGAGGACAAAACCCGTCTGAAAAGTATTCGGTGGACGTGAATTACGACGGTTTTATAGACGATGTTTCTGTTGGAGATACTGTGCTTGTCGACAACGGCGTTCTACACATGCGGGTCCTTGCGAAAGCAGACAAGCGTATCCGCTGTGAGGTGATCACGGAAGGGATCATGGGGTCGCGCCGCCACATTAACCTGCCAGGAGTTAAAGTGAATCTACCGCCACTTACTCTGAAAGATCTGGCTGATGTGGCTCTGGGTTGTTCTTTGAATGTTGATTTTGTGGCTCTCTCTTTCTGCCGGGAGGCAACGGACGTTAAAATCTTGCGTGAAGTGTTGGCAGGGCATGAATCCCAGGCGCGTATCGTCGCTAAAATCGAGGACCAGCTCGCCGTCCGCAACCTTGACGAAATCATCCGGACTGCCGACGTGATCATGGTTGCCCGAGGAGATTTAGGGATTGAGTGTCCGATGGAAGACTTGCCGATTATCCAGAGGCGGATCGTCAAACGGTGCATTCGCACGGGCCGTCCCGTGATTGTTGCCACGCATATGCTCGAGTCCATGATCACGAATCCCGTGCCGACGCGAGCGGAAGTCACGGACGTCGCAAATGCCGTTTTTGAAGAGGCCGATGCCATCATGCTTTCGGGTGAAACAACCGTTGGGAAATATCCAGTCCACTGCGTCGAGGTACTCGACCGGGTCGCTCGGCGTATCGAACTGAGCGGCGGAGCAGGATTTTCGAGAGAGGCCGTTTTCGCAGAAGATCGCCAGAAAACGGCGCATGCCGCTGTCGTCTTGGCGAACTCCCTGCCTGGCTCAAAAATTGTGGTATTCACACGCAGAGGCACAATGGCTGACTACGTCACCAATCAACGCCCTGAGCACGCGCCTATTTTTGCCTTTGCTCCGCAAGAAAGTACGGCGCGACGTCTTGCACTTAACCGTGGTGCCATTCCATTTTGCCTTCCCTTCGAAACACGTTCAGCCGTTGCAATTCCCGCAGCGGAACGCTTTCTTGTGGAGCGCAACCTCGTCGCTCCTGGCGACCGCCTCGTCATCGTAACCGACGCTCCTGGTACGGATGCACCCTTCGACGCTGTCCAGCTGAGGATTGTGCAATAGTTGTGCATTAATCGCTCCGGACCTCCGCCGCGAGGGCGCATGACCGCCGCTGAACGAAACGCCGCAATAAATGATCCTTTGCGTAGGCAACCCGAGTTACGCTATCTATAGCGGCCTGCCGAATGAGTGTGTTTCCCAGTACAGCCTTTGTTCTTGGTGCGGGCCTAGGCACGCGCCTCAAAGCACTTACACAGCACCTGCCGAAGCCGCTTATTCCTGTTTGCAATAAGCCTCTCATTCATAGTGCTTTTGCCCATTTGAGCGGGATTGGAGTACAGCGGTTTGTGGTAAACACACACTGGCTGGCACAGGCTTATTCAGAGGCTTTTCCTACAAATAGTTGGGAAGGGTTTCCCATTCATTTTAGCCATGAGACGCCAGAGGTGCTTGAAACGGCGGGTGGACTAAAGTTTGCGGAGTCCCTTCTTCCCAAGTCAGAACCCTTCTGGGTTTATAATGGAGATATCCTTTCAACCCTGCCGCTCAAGGTGGCATGGGAGGCGCATCAACGCGCTGGCAATGAAGTCACACTGGTCCTCCGCTCAAAGGACGGACCCCTGCAGGTTAGTTTTGACCCTGAGACTGGCCGTATAATTGACCTGGGAAACCGCCTCCATTCGGATTTGAAAGCCGAGTTTTTGTTCACGGGGATTTACATTGTTGAGCCGTCGTTTTTGAAACGAATTCCGCCTCATGAAAAAATGAGCGTCGTCCCCGTATTTATAGACATGATCCGATCGGGTGCGAAACTAGGGGGCGTCGTGGTGGATTCGGGCCATTGGTGGGATCTTGGGACTCGCGAACAAATTATAGCGGTGCACCAGTTTATGGCTGGGGAAGGAGCGCCGTGGGTCGGGCGGGAAGCGCAGGTTCATGCCACTGCTGAATTGGCTGGTGCAACAGCCGTGGGTGCCAAAGCTCAAATAGGGGCTGGCGCCATTTTAAGAGATACGATCGTGTGGAATGGAGCGGTCATCCCACCGCTTACAGAGTTGAATCGTTGCATTGTGACCGGCGGTGATTTGATGATGGGGAACTACGTTGATGCAGACCTGTGATGGAGAATATTTTAGAACTCATTAAATCGCTCACCCGTGAACGCTTTCCAGCATTCGGGGATGCCGCCGTGTTTCTGGAACCCCTCGAAAAAGGAGGTTCAGACCGTAAGTTTTACAGAATCCGGGCTGAAGGACTCGACTCGCTCATTTTCGTGCAATACGGGGAGCAAAAGGAAGAGAACAAACATTACGTAGAGATCGGAACCTTCTTGGAAACTGCGGGCGTGCGGGTACCTCGAATGTGGCTGCACGAACCTGCAGAGGGTCGTATCTGGATGGAGGACTTGGGCGAGACGGACCTATGGGCCTCGCGGAACGAATCGTGGTCTATCCGGAAACCTCTCTACGAATCAACGTTGCGAGAAGTCTTTCGGTTGCATTGTTCGGCGCGGCGGTTTCCGGAGGCTGGCGAAAAACTCGCTCTTCAACCACTTTTTGATGCAACGCTTTACCGCTGGGAGCAGGAGTATTTTTTCACTCATTGTGTCGGGCGTCACCTTCGTATTGAAGCGCATCTCGTGGAGCCTGCGCGCAGACGACTTCATGACATAGCCCTCGAGTTAGAGCAGGAACCCCGTTGTCTCATCCATCGTGATTTTCAATCTCAGAACGTGATTGTTCGCGACAGCAAGCCATGTCTCATCGACTTTCAAGGCATGCGCTTCGGCCTCCCACAATACGATTTGGCTTCACTTTTTTTGGATCCTTACGTCGACCTGAACGACAGCGAGCAGTCGGCGCTGCTGGCCTTTTATAAAGGCCTGATGCAGGCCGAAGGCCTCAGTGTGGCCCCGGCATTTGATCGTATTTACTGGCTGTGTGCGGCACAGCGGTTGATGCAGGCGCTTGGCGCTTATGGCTTTCTCGGACACGAAAAAGGCCGTGCAATTTTTCTGACGCACATACCTGTGGCACTCCCGCGCCTTGTGAGTGTCCTAAAACGCATCGGAGGTCTTGAATCTCTTGTAGTCTTGCTCGAAGGGATTCTTCGCAACGAGACATTGCAAGTCGCCTCGGATGGGTTCAAAAACGCCCCTCGCTCATGCTGACTCTCTCCCAAATTACAAAATCCTACGGCGGCCGAACCCTTTTTCAAGATGCCTCCCTCCAAATCAACCGGGGAGACAGAATAGGTCTCGTCGGTCCCAATGGTGCAGGCAAATCGACATTGTTGTCTGTCATCCTTGGTACCGAGCCACCCGACAACGGAAATGTGGCGTGGGAACGCGGCGCAAACTACGGCTTTCTCCCCCAGGAGAGCGCCGCTGTTGGCGATGAAACCGTCCTGCATCTTGCCTGCGCAGTCTCTCCGGAACTGGCTGAAGCCAATCGCATTTTGGCAACCGCCATAGAGGGCTCCGAAGAAGAGCACAACGCACTCGAGATTTTTTCCGATCAGGACGGCTGGCGCGTAGAGGCGCGTGCCAAGCAGATTCTGAAGGGTCTAGCTTTTCGTGAGGCTGATTTTGATCGTCCAGCTCGCACCCTGAGTGGCGGTTGGATCATGCGAGCCCATCTCGCGCGACTTCTCGTGCATGAGCCGGACTTGTTACTTTTGGATGAGCCCACGAATCATCTGGATTTGGAGTCCCTTGGGTGGTTTCAGGAGCACCTCCGCACTTATCGCGGCGCAATCATGGTGATTTCTCACGACCGTGAATTTCTGAATCGGCTTGTCGATTCAGTCGTTGAACTGAGTCGCAGTCGGCTCAACCGGTATCGAGGAAATTACGACTCCTATTTGGGGCAGAGAGAAGCCCGCGTTGAACAGCAGATGGCGGCGTACAAAAACCAGCAGCGCGAGATTGCATCTCTTCAAGCTTTTGCCGACCGGTTTAGAGCAAAGGCCAGCAAGGCCGCACAAGCGCAGAGTAAGCTGAAGCAAATCGAGCGCATGGATCGGATCGAGGCGCCCGAGGCCCCTGAGAAAGTAGTGGGTCAGTTCAGGTTCCCCCAGCCACAGCGCTCGGGGCAGAGAGCGATTGTTCTCAAAGACGTCGACCATGCATACGGGGACCTCGTTGTTTATAAGGGGCTGAATTTTGAAGCTGAACGGGGCCAGCGCACGGTACTTGTGGGACCTAATGGAGCCGGAAAATCAACACTGCTGAAACTTCTTGCGGGTGTTTTACCTCTCCAATCCGGCTCTCGTGAAACCGGACATCAGGTCCGAGTCGGATATTTCTCCCAACACCGGCAGGATATGCTGCAAGGCGATCGGACGGTGCTCGAAAACGCACTGGAGGGGAATCCCGCGGGGGTCTCAGAACAAATGGCACGTTCCATCTGCGGTGCCTTTCTGTTCCGCGGCGACGATGTTTTCAAGCCTGTATCGGTGTTAAGTGGGGGAGAAAAAACACGCTTAGGTTTGGTGAAGCTGCTGCTGGATCCGCCCAATCTCTTGTTAATGGACGAGCCCACGACGCACTTGGACATGGCCTCCATCGATGCTCTGATCGGGGCGCTTAAGCAATTTGAAGGCACCCTGATCTTCATCTCCCATGACGTTCATTTTATCCGTTCAATCGCGGAGAGCGTTCTCCATATTTCAGCGGGGAAGCTCACCCCGTACGCAGGCAACTACGACTACTATCTCGACAAGACGAAAGCGTTGTCAGCGCGCGCCGCGCTAACTGCAGGCGAGGGGCTCTCGGATCATCGTGCGGGCACGACTGTTGCCGCTCCTGTTACAACAAGCGCCGGTCCCGGCATGAAAGAGGTTCGGGAGGCTCGAAAGAAGGAGTCTGCAGAACGCGCGGCTAAAGCAAAGGCGCAACGCGACAGGGAGAAGGCGCTGGCGGCTGCTGAAGCGGAAGTTGTTCGGCTCGAGACACAACAAAGGACAATCGTAGAAGAACTCGAGTCACCCAAAAGTTATGATGATCCCTCGCTTGCGCTGCGATTAAACCGAGATCTAAGGCAGATTCAGCACCGGCTTGCGGAAGCCACCGCACGCTGGGATCAACTGGCAGCGGAACATAGCACGGAAGAGACTGTAACCGCATAAACGGCATGGCAGCGTCGACGATATTCTACAAGCGGTCCACTTTTGTAACACATCTGCCTGCAGATGCATTGTTTAGCCCAAGTCATTACTGGCTTGTGGCGGAAGCTGAGAATGTTTGGCGTATCGGCTTCACCAAGTTCGCGACTAGAATGCTCGGCGATCTTGTCGACCACCAGTTTGAGAAGGAGACCGGTGTGCTCATTGCAAGCGGCGATATCGTTGGTTCCGTCGAAGGGTTCAAGGCGATCTCGGATTTGTATTCGCCTGTTTCCGGTGTGTTTGTGGAGGGAAATCCCGCCCTCAAGGAGGACCCTGAAGTCATCGGCGCTGACCCCTACGGCAAAGGATGGCTGTTTCGCGCCTCGGGAACCCCCGATGGACGATGTACTTCAGTGGAGGGATACAAAGCGCTCCTTGACGCAACCATTGACCGGATGCTCGAAAAGGAAGCCTAGTCGACAACTTTGTTTGTGCCTCTGAAACTTGACTTCAGGCGTGTGGCGCGTTGGTAAGAGCGGCCTGCCGGTAGTGTTCATCTCTACGTCCACTGATGCGGTCAATCGTATTTTTGGATAGAAACACGGGGCCTCCAAGCGCAGCTGCACCTGTGAAAATACGCGCGGCTTTCACAGCCATAAACATGGCCGCTTTCACCGCCTCAGGTGTCCCTCCAAATGTGATGACCCCATGGCTTTCTAAAAGGACTACCTTGGGCAAAGCTTGGTTTTCCTGGATATAAGCGTCGGTTTTTTTCTTTATCGCCTGTCCGAGCCATAGACCGGGATCCGTGTACGGAACAAGCACCGATGCCGGACCACAGCATACGATTTCGTCCGGAAATATTCTGTTCTCTGCGAATTCGGCCGCGCGGTGCGAACACAGGATCGAGTTAATGGCCACGGGATGGGTATGTCCGACGACATGGACTCCAGGGAGGGACAGGAAATAGGCGTGGAACAAAGCCTCCACCGAAGGACGCTTGGCAGAGGGGTTGACGCGGCATTTCACAAGCGCCTCGTCAACATCCCCGTCCGTGGCATCCGCTCGATTCATTAATTCCAAAAGTGGCTCGGACAAACATTCTACGGTATCTTCGGAACGAAGCGTGCCCAGACTGCTGCCGCTTGCTTTCACTAAAAACCGCTCTGCGCTGAGGCGAATCGAGGTGTTGCCTTCACCCAGAATCGCCAGGTCTCGGGCCGGATCACCAAGCTCGTGGGAGAGCCTCAACAATTGCAGTTGTTTTTGCTCTAACTCGCTCATTTTACGTCTCCGCAGATGCTGACCTTAAGCCCCAAACGCTTCATTGCACTGGCTTTGGCAAACAGCCCAAACCGCGCCGCCCCCCTGTCGGGAGCGTAGACAACCTGAATATGATTGGAAGGATGGCGGGCCATCATCTGGTCCCTGGTAATTCCCTTCAATACCGTGTGCATGATCGGCCACTGCGATGTTGTGAGATCCCATCTCTCTTGGGTCTCCTCTTCTGGAAGCTCAACAACTTCGCCCAAGCCGGTGTCAAAATGAAGTTCGCCTCCCGCGACATAAACCCTGCTCCACACTATCCAGCCCGGTTTACTCACGCCTTTTAACGTACCGCCACCAAGACGGAAATACATTGCCGGCTGCCGTTCACTCGATGCTCCTTCCCAGCCGTTTACGAAGTGCTCCGGTGGTGCCGCGCCTGAGATCAGAAATACCCAGACATATTCTTCTGTGCCGTCTTCGAATGTGTAGGGCCTCCCCCAACGCAAATCATGAAGGGTGTTTTCAGGAGGAAAGCCTAATTGGCGCCAAAGACGATAAGTGACCAATCCATCGAGGCCGGCGCACTCGTCGACTTCATTAAAGTGCGGCAGTGCCTCGTGTTCATAAAGAGCGTCTTTGCCGCTTTTTCGGAACACTGGCGGCCTGTCGACATTATTGAGCGTGCCCTCCACCAGATCCGAGGCGGGAGCGAGGTCCTTGAGACCCTGCTGATACTGAATGCCGATGGTAGCGCAGCCGAATTCGTCTGCAATGCGAAGCGCTGCTACGTACATCTTACACTGTTCGAGAACCTGTTTTTCTGTGAGCGCGGTTTCTTCATTCCTCCCAAACTTAAACTTCAAACCCTTGTTAATATACCATTTGTACACTGCTTGCGCTTCCGCCTGCGTGACCTCGAGCATCGCTGCATAGAGGGCGGACTGACTCAGGCGTTCTTTGAAAACGCCCGTTTTATGGAGCAATTCATCTGGAAGAATTGCGTTGTACATGCCCATGCAACCCTCATCAAAAACCCCCATGATCGCCTTGTGTTTGAGAAGGCCTTCCGCAAAACGCTCACCTTCTTTCCTAGCATCGGTTGGCACCTTAAATTCGCTCAAGCCACGCACATGCGAAGTGTTGTGTTTAATGCGCCCTTTTTTTAACCATTGTTTCAGACCGTCTTTGAAAAAGTCATCTTTGAAATCTTCGCTCCAGAGAGTGCTGTACTCCACACCGGCTTTCTTGAGCGATCCATTTAAATTCAACATTCCAACAAGACCTGGCCACGTTCCGCTCCAATTTGCCAGAGTCAGGATTGGCCCCTTGTGGGAAAGAAGTCCATGAAGGATGTGGTGGCTATACTGCCATACCGCCTCAGCAACGATCAAAGGTGCGTCTGCGGGAATGTTCTGGAAAACTTCCATTCCATATTTCTGGCTGTCGATAAAGCCATGTTCTTTTTTGGGATCAAATTGGTGGGCGCGTTTTACTTTCCAACCCTCCTTTTTGAGCGCCGACACAATCTGCCGTTCCATTTCAGCTTGTGCCTTTTCGCATTTTTGATTTGCAGACGTTCGTAGATCGCCATTGGCAACTAGATAAACAGTTTTCATCGGTAACGGATTTATGGGTGGAAAGTGAATGGATGGACCAAGCAAGGTCGCGAGGACGTTGCAAAGAGTTCGTATATAAGACGCAGAACGGGATGCAAACCGTATAAACATTAGGAATCGTTCATCTCTTCAGAAAAGGCTGTCATTATCTCTCGAGAATTACGCTAGGATGCCTGCGTGTCTCTTCGTCTCCAAATGCTCCAGGTGGCACGGCGCGGTGCGCTCAGCCTTGGTGAGTCGCTTCCTGCCGTGCGTGACTTTGCGCGCTCACGAATCTCTCCGGGTGGGGCGGGAGTTGATAGGGACAACCGGCCAGACCTGTACTACACGATTTTCGCCATCGCGCTGCTTCAAAGTCTCGACGAGCCTGTGCCTCTGACTTTAATCCGCGACGAACTACGGTCGCATGGCGTGGGAGACTCCCTCGATTTTATACACCTTGGAGCGCTGGCAAGATGTTGGTCTGCCGTGGGAGATTATCCTGCTGAAATCAGCTGCGGTATTCTCAAAAACATAGAGTGTTATCGGACTCGCAATGGAGGCTACGATGGTGAACGCGGGGCCGCAGTCGGCACTGCTTACGGAGGATTTGTGGCGCTTGGCTCGTATCAGGATCTGCGAGTGCCACTGCCTGATCCACTGCGTCTGGTGCAGTCCTTAAAGTATCTCGAAACAAAGGACGGTGGCTGGGGAAATACCCCGGGATTGAAAGCGGGCTCGACGAACCCAACAGCAGCGGCAGTTACGCTGCTGCATCAATTAGAAATGCCAGTCAATGAACAGGCTGGACGCTGGCTTTTGGAGCAGATGCATCCAGCCGGTGGGTTTTTAGCGATGCCCATGGCGCCTATTCCCGACCTTCTTTCCACGGCTACGGCCTTGCACGCACTTGCCTGTTTGAACGTGGAGCTTTCGAGCCGGACCAAAGAACAGTGCCTGGATTTTTTAGATTCCCTCTGGACTGGCGCAGGCGGTTTTCACGGACATTGGGCAGACGACCACCTCGATGCTGAGTATACGTTTTACGGGCTGCTGGCACTGGGACACCTCGTATGAGTGGTTTCGTTTCAAAGGACAGAGTCGTGGCCGCCCTGAAGGTCGCCACACAACATCTGCTAGAGGAAATGGGCCCGAATGGTTTTTGGGAGGGCTATCTTTCAAGCAGCGCTCTTTCCACGGCAACCGCAGTGATTGCATTGGCTCGGCTAAACGCCGGGCATCTGGCCGCTGACGACGAGTCTCTGATTGACAACGGCTTAAACTGGCTCGCGGCACATCAAAACAAGGATGGCGGCTGGGGTGACACCGATCTCAGCCTTTCTAATATCAGTACGACATGTCTCGCATGGGCGGCATTTGGAGCTGCCAATAAAGACAGTATTTTTTCCGACACGACGACAAGATCCCGAGAGTGGTTGCAGAAAGCGTGTGGCTCAAATGGTGAAGGCTGGGAGGGAGATTTGGCGGAGGCGGTCAGAAGACGATATGGAAAAGACCGGACGTTTTCCGTGCCGATACTAACGGCATGCATTCTTTCGGGACGCTTGGGTGAGAATGGATGGAGGGAAGTCCCTGCACTTCCGTTTGAACTGGCGGCGTTACCGCATGGTTTTTACGGTGCGTTGCAGTTGCCGGTGGTGAGTTACGCACTTCCAGCGCTAATCGCTATTGGACGGTCTATCCACCGACATGCGCCCACGAAAAACCCTTTGCTGCGTGCTATTCGAAGGGTTGTGGAGGCCCGCACGGCTCGGAAATTGGAGCTGATTCAACCAGCGAACGGTGGCTTCTTGGAGGCGACGCCACTGACGAGTTTTGTTCTCATGAATTTAGCAGCCATTGGAGAGGGCTCTTCTAAAACGGCACAAAAAGCGGCCTCTTTTCTGCGCTCTTCCGTGCGTGAGGATGGAAGTTGGCCCATTGATACAAATCTTTCAACGTGGGTTTCGACGTGGGCCGTGAATGGCCTTCAAAAGCAACGCGATTTACTCCCTTACGAGACGCGTGCTGTGTTGAAAGACTGGCTCTTAAAACAACAGTATGTAAAAAGACATCCCTACACCAATGCCGGTCCCGGTGGCTGGGCATGGACGGATCTCTCAGGAGGCGTGCCTGATGCGGATGACACTCCGGGCGCTCTTTTGGCCCTGCTGGCACTCGGCACTGTGGATTCAAGCGTGCGCCGCGCCGGTGAGATGGGGACGCGGTGGTTGTTGGGGCTTCAAAATAGGGATGGTGGTATTCCTACGTTTTGTCGCGGTTGGGGCACATTACCCTTTGACCGCAGCGGAGCAGATATTACTGCGCATACCCTGAGGGCTTGGAGTGCCTGGCTGCCTCAATGGGAGGGAGCTTTGCGGGAACAAGTCGTGCGCGCGATTTATAAAGGAATTAAATATCTGCAATCGCAGCAGCGACCGGATGGCACATGGCTGCCGCTCTGGTTTGGAAATCAAAATGCTGAGGACGAGGAGAATGTGACATGGGGTACGGCGCGCGTTGTGCTGGCGTTGCGGGAGCTTGAATATGGGGGAATGAAGCTTGCGCCCGAAATGCTTGCCCGTGGCAAAGCCGCCCTCGTGGAGTTGCAAAGAAAAGACGGCGGATGGTCCGGCGGTTTCGGCGTGGATTTGAAAAGCTCCGTTGAAGAAACCGGCGTGGCTTTAGAGGCGCTTGCGGGAAGCGCGCACACACACACGGTCAATCGCGGTATCGGATGGATGGTCAAACACGTCGAAAATGGTGCCTGGCTGAACCCGTCGCCCGTTGGATTCTACTTTGCAAAACTGTGGTACTATGAGCGGCTCTATCCTCAACTTGCCACGGTCGCCGCACTTGGATCAGTGATGCAGGGTGTTATGGTATGGGACGACGAATCCGAAGAGGCGTGTGCTGAAACCGAGGTCATTGAACAGCTTAAGCCTTGGTCACCATTTTGAAGAACAAGGATCGCATTGCACCGACTATGAACTGTGCCGAGATACAACGTGTGTTTGAGGGAAATTTTTCCGATGGCGGTGAACAGGGAGCTTCGGTTTCAGTATGGGTCGAAGAAAACGAAGTCGTGGATTTGAGTGGTGGATTTCAGGATAAAGAAAATTCCACACCTTGGACCTCTGGCACTCCCGTCTTGGTGTGGTCCGCGACCAAAGGGCTTGCGGCCTCCTGTTTACTGCACGCTTTAGAAGGGTCAAACGTGGCCCTGGATACACGAGTGAAACACTTGTGGCCGGCATTTGGAACCGAAGGCAAACAAGACGTCACGATTGGCATGCTATTACAGCACCAAGCCGGTTTATGTGCGCTTGATAATGCTCCACCAGTCGAAGATACGGAGGCAGTTTTTTCAGCGATCGAGCGCCAGACACCTGCATGGAGCCCGGGTTCGGCCCATGGGTATCATCCCCGCACATTTGGATTTTTGGTGGACGGTGTCCTGCGCAAACTTACGGGAGGTGAAGATTTGGGCCGTTATTGGGCGCGGGTGTTTGCGGGACCACTGGAACTGGATTTTTGGATTGGAACGCCTGAGGAGATGCTGCTTCGGGTCGCCCCCGTATTCGCGCCCAAAGGAATCATGCCAAAAGACGACCCCTTTTTTTCTGCGTTTATGACACCGGGATCGCTGACGTCTCGCTCCTTTGCTTCGCCCAAAGGCCTGCATTCGGCAGGCGCGATGAACACGCGTGAGGCGCGCATGGCAAGTTATCCTGGTTTCGGAGGCATTGGCACGGCGAGAGCGCTTGGGAAATTTTACGCGATGCTTGCATGCGATGGCTCATGGAGAGGCAAAAGATATTTCAACGCCGAAACAGTTTCTCGCTTAAGAGGAGCTGCCGTCGAAGGCGACGACATGGTTCTTTGCATGAAAACCGCTTTCACGGCCGGCTTTATGAAGGATCCTGTAGACGTTGAAACAGGGAAAAAAACCCGCCACACCTTTGGCCCGAATTTTTGCGCGTTCGGTCACCCCGGAGCTGGAGGCAGTGTCGCGTTTGCAGACCCATCGGCGAGACTTGGTTTTGCTTACGTGATGAATCAAATGGAACCGGGCGTCCTCCCAAGTAAACGTGCATTACGCCTGATATCCTCCTGGTACGATTCAAACGTCTAACTGCTGGTTTAAAGCGACGCTGGTACCGTGCTTCACTTGATGTTTATTAGTCCCTGTCTTTAGATGCAAAAACCCGACATGTCTCCCGCTCAACGCATCGCAGTTCTTCGCTCAGAAATCTTGGACCACGACCAGAGGTACTATCTGGATGCGGCGCCGATGATTTCTGACCAAGCCTACGACATTCTATTTCGGGAGTTGAGAGACCTTGAGGCTGCGCATCCCGAGCTTATCACGCCAGACTCACCGACGCAGCGGGTTGGGGGCAAACCTTTGGACGGCTTCATCCAGGTAGCCCACAGCGTTCCGATGTTATCGTTGGACAATCTTTACGCTGATAAGGACGGGCCAGTAGCTCTCGAAAAATGGATTCAATCCGTCGAAAAGTTACTACCGGCGGAAGAGTTGGAATGGTACGTAGAACCCAAGGTGGATGGGGTTGCCGTCAGCCTGCGCTATGAGAACGGCATCTTACGTGTAGGAGCGACTCGCGGAGATGGGGAGCGCGGAGACGACATCACCCAAAATTTGCGCACTATTCGGACGTTGCCCATACGCCTCTTAAACGCTCCCGAGGTTCTCGAAGTGAGAGGAGAGGTTTATTTCCCTCTGGAAGGATTTCGGAGGTGCTGCGACGAGTTACGCGCAGCCGGGGAGGAGCCTTTTGCCAATCCGAGGAATGCGGCGGCGGGTTCCCTCAAGTTACTCGACTCAAAGGTGGTGTCGCGGCGGCCTTTAGCGATTGTTTTGTATGGATTGGGAGAAATACCCGAAAACGGACCGCAGACGCAGGGAGACCTTATTCGCTGGCTGGCGTCCTTGGGATTCAGCGTTCCACCTTTTCATCGTCTTTGCAGGTCCGCGGCCGAGGTCATGAATGCCATCACTGAACTCGACGCGATTCGCGATGGATTTGGTTTCGAAACAGACGGCGCTGTCATCAAATTGAACAAGATCGCGCTTCGGGAGACTGCGGGAAGTACAGCGCGTGCGCCACGCTGGGCACGTGCATACAAGTTTGTGCCGGAGAAGGTGCAGACCGTGCTGCGGAACATTACCATACAAGTGGGCCGCACCGGGGCTTTAACGCCCGTCGCCGAACTGGAGCCGGTTTTTTTACGCGGGAGCACCATCTCCAGAGCGACGCTCCACAATGAAGACGAGATTCGCGAGAAGGACATCCGCATTGGCGACACCGTAATTATTCAAAAGGCGGGAGAAGTGATACCGGCTGTGATGGAAGTTGTATTGAGCAAACGCCCAACCACAGCGCGCGTTTTTGATTTTGCCGGTCATATTGGGCACAAATGTCCAACGTGTGCTTCCACAATTGAGCGGGATCCGGAGTTTGCAGTTTGGTTGTGTCCCAACATCCATTGTCCTGCGCAGCGAACGCGGCGTTTGGAATACATGGCGAAGCGTACGGCCTTGGATTTGGAGGGACTGGGCGGGATTGTCGCAGACAAGCTCATTGAGCGCGGTGTCGTTTCAGATCCACTGGATCTTTTTGAATTGGAGGCGGACCAGCGGCTTCTTCCGTTATTGAGCGGCCTCAATTTGGGTACGGAAGCAGAGCCACGGGTTTTTGGACCTAAGAACGCAGCAAAAATGGTGAGCGCGCTCCAAAGGGCAAGGAGCCTCCCGCTTGCGCGCTGGCTACATGCGCTGGCGATTCCCGAGGTGGGTGAGACCATTGCGTACGACCTTGCCGCCACTCACCCCGACCTTCCAACCATTGCAGATTCGGAGTTGCTTCGCCTCGTGATACGGCGGGAGGAACTAAAGCAGTTGGTAGACCTGACAAACCCAAATGGAAGGAAGAACCGCGGTGTGGGAGGTGAGGCGCTCGAGGATTTAACAACGAAAAATGCAACGGCTAAACAGGATCTCGTCTCCGTAGAAACGAAGCTTGTTGGGAGTCATTTCGCACACCGATCGACAAGAAAGGATGCTACCGAGAGCGTTATATGCAAAGTCGGTCCCGTGGTTGCGAGGGCGGTTCTTTCGTATTTTTCAGCGCCTGCAGGCCGGGAGGTACTGCTGAAACTCGAAAAGCTTGGCATTCGCCCGACCTCGACAGAGGCAGGCACAAAGCCAGTCGCCGGCAAAACATTCGTCCTGACTGGGAGTCTTTCCACGTTATCCCGAACGGATGCGGCTGACAAAATCCGTGCGGCTGGGGGTGCCGTAGCATCTTCGGTAAGCCGCAAGACAGACTATGTGGTTGCAGGCGCAGAGGCTGGATCCAAGCTCGATAGCGCCAAGGAACTTGGAATCGCGATATTGGACGAGGCTGGCCTTCTCGAGTTGCTCGGCGGGAGCCGAGAAGGTTCGCACGTCCGGGATGCGGCATCAAACGCGGACGGCGCAAAGCAGGGCGAGCTTTTCTAGTTCTTTTTCAATAAGGATTGGGATAGTAGCGTTCTTTAGGATTGAGTGCCTTTCGATTCTTAAAGATGGGCCCGGGGGTCTTTGTGACGAGTTCCATACTGCCGAGTAGGAACTCGGGATAGGTAGCGTTGCTTGCGGGTTCATAGACGTCCTGTCCGGAAAAACGGCCGTAGATTTTGTATTCAAAGCCGTTGTCAGTACCGATGGCATTTGCGGCGCGGTCCGGTGCCAGGGTTTTATCCTCATTAAACACGACCAACCGTGAATCGGTCCAAGGTTCACCGGGTTTACGGAGGTAGCCCCACATTTTATAGTCGACCTTGAAATAACGCCTGCCGATGAAGTAATTACCGGGACGTTCATTACGGATGTTTTCCTCCATGGCGGAGCGTGCTTTTTGAAGGTCGCGAGCGGAGGGCCCCGTCTGGCAGGCATTCAGGGCAAATAAGAGCGACAGGAGAGTGATAAGATTGCGGTTCATCGACATTAAAAATTACGGCGGCTTCTCGTGGCTGGAATCCCACTGCGAATGCCTCGCAGGAGGGCGGGGCGACGTTTAAGATGACTGGTAAGACTTTCGATGGCGTGCACGGTTTCGGGGCTCACATGGTGTTCCATTCCTTCAACATCATGGTGGATGACATCGGGGGCGAGGCCCAGGAGTTGGAGAAAATCGGTGAGCAACTGGTGCCGGTGGGTTATATTACGCGCGAGCTCCTCTCCTGCCGTGGTTAAGACAAGGCCTCTGTATTTTTCGTATTTGAGCAGTCCATCGGCGTCAAGTTTCTGCACCATGTTGGTTACACTTGCCTGAGAGATAGAGAGCCGACCAGCGATGTCGACGACGCGCGCGTATCCCTTGGTATTGATGAGCTCGAGAATTTGTTCGAGATAATCTTCAACGGCGGATGAAGCGGGGCGCTTGGGAGACTTGGGGGGCATTGGGAGGGATGGTACGCAGGGGAGGACGTGCGGTCAACGCGGGGAAGCTGGCTGGGCAGGTAGGAAAGCTGAAGAAAGTTAGCCTAGGCTAACTTTTCGTTGACAAACTGGCCCTCAGAGCCGACCGTGATGGTGTGCGACGGACAGGAAAAGATGAGGCGGGAGAGGTCGCTTCCGCAGCGCAGGGGGGATGGAGGGCGAGCCTTCCAGAAGTTCACCGCAGTGTTCCGGTGACAAGGACGGGGCCTTGGCTGCGTCAATTTCTGGCGTTTGCCGGACCGGGCTGCCTTATTTCGGTAGGCTACATGGATCCGGGGAATTGGGCGACCTGTGTTGCAGGAGGCTCAAAATTTGGCTACGCGCTGCTTGGCGTCGTGTTTGTGTCGAACCTGATGGCAATGTTGTTGCAGGCGCTTGCGGCGCGGTTGGGAATTGTTTCAGGAAGGGATCTCGCCCAGGCTTGCCGTGAGCAATATTCGCCGGCTGTCGGGCTGGTCTTATGGATCTTGTGTGAGGTTGCGATTATTGCGTGTGATTTGGCGGAGGTCATTGGTACTGCGTTGGCGTTGAAGCTGCTTTTCGGGATTCCGATGGGTTTGGGGGCAGTCATTACGGTGTTGGATTCGCTGCTGGTTTTGTTGCTGATGAAGCGAGGCTTTCGCTGGTTGGAGGCTTTTATTTTCAGTCTGATTGTATTGATTGCGGGCTGCTTTGCGGTGCAATTGCTTCTGGCTTCACCAAATATAGCGGATCTTTTTTCCGGTTTTATGGATCCCGCAGCGCCGGTGAGGAACCCGGAGATGTTATACATAGCGATCGGGATTTTAGGTGCGACAGTGATGCCTCATAATTTGTACCTCCACTCGTCGATCGTTCAAACACGTGCGTTTGAGCGCAATGAAGAAGGGCAAAGGCACGCCATACGATGGGCGACCATAGACAGCACTTTGGCTTTGGGCTTGGCGTTGTTTGTGAACGCAGCACTTCTGGCGGTCTCGGCTGCGGTATTTTACTCGAGCGGAAGGACGGATATTGCCGAGATCCAGGACGCCTATCACCTGCTCAGCCCGCTTTTGGGCACGACATGGGCGGCAACACTTTTTGGGATTGGCTTGCTTGCCAGCGGACTGAATTCAACGGTCACAGGGACGCTTGCGGGGCAGATCGTGATGGAAGGTTTTTTGCACCTGCGGCTAAAGCCATGGGCACGAAGGTTGTTGACGCGAGGGATCGCTGTCGTGCCGGTTATCATCGTGACAGCGCTTTATGGAGAACATGGCACGAGTCGGTTGTTGATGCTCAGCCAGGTTGTTTTATCGATGCAGCTTCCGTTTGCAGTGGTGCCGCTGGTGCAGTTCGTTTCCAACAACCGGATCATGGGGGA
>CANJPY010000066.1 GCA_947476255.1 Chthoniobacteraceae bacterium
CGCCTTTCTGCATCTCAAGCGCTGGCGCGGGATTGCCACCAGATACGCGAAAAGAGCCTCGTCGTTCCTGGCATTGGTTCAAATTCGTTGCTTCATTCTTTGGCTTAATATCTCGTGACGACACACTCTAGAAAAATATCACCAGAGGTGTCGGAATAAACCACACTCGCGAAATTGCCAGGAATGGGTAAATGGCTCCACCTTCGAGGCTGAATGTCCTGCGCCGCACAATCGGAAGCGGCTAACAGCAGAAAGACTGAAAAAGGCTAGGCCGACTGTCTTGAATCACCGCTGCGTTTCCCCGGTATTTTAAACCGAGGCCATCTCGATCGTGTAGGATTCCTGAATGGCCTCATGACTTTGGGACTGCCCAGTCTTCTTTGTCGGTAGTCATTGCCAATAAATGCGCAAGGGGTGGAGCCACATTACAGCGCTTTCTATTCCCGGGCGGCGGCTGCGACTGCCTTAAGCGCGTTGAGCTTTTTTTGATCCTGCGCCGACAATGGATCCGGCTTGAGGTGAATGCTTGCTTTCTTGAGCTGCCCGCTGAAGACAAACGGGATCTTATAATCTTCGGAGACGGGCGTTCCTGTGTCCTCACCGCAATCCAGCGTCTCATCCAGGGCAAGGCGGACAGGGAGCGTCCGCTCGATACGGCCAGTGGCGACCGTCTTGCCATCCACCTGAATGGTTCCCAGCCCGCCTTTGCCGATTCCCGAGCCATCATACTTAAAATCGAAAACGATGGTATGCGCCCCGGGCTGCAGCCTATCCCTGCCGGCGACATAATAGCGCTGCACGCCTGCCAGATTATAGCAGAAGACCGGTTTTCCGTTAAGGATGTAAAATCCGAACCCTGCGAACCGTCCTCCCTGCGTGAGTAACATCCCATCGGCCCCGCCTTGGGGAATAATGACCTCAGCCTTGATTTGCCAGGACTTGTTTTTTGTATCCGGGGCAGCCCCCTCAGGAATGCGGACTAAACCCGGATAGTACGTAAACACATCGCGACCAGCGGTGAGGCTAGGACGATTATTGACGTCAAATCGATCTATTCGGCCGTTCTCAATGGGGAGGACATTGTATTTTTCAGCCTCCGTCCAGAAGAGATCTTGCAATGCCTTTAGCTTCGCAGGTTCAACCGCTGCAAGATCGACCGACTCTGAAAAGTCGTCTGATACTTTATAAAGTTCCCACTTGTATTCCAAGACCGGAGGAATTCGGCCTTCACTTTCGGCCGCAGTATCCCACGGAGCTACTTCGGGGGTGGTCGCTGCCACCCAACCGTCATGGTAAATGGCGCGATTGCCAAACATCTCGAAATACTGAGTGGTATGCTTGGACGGCGCGGTTGAATCCTCAAACGTATAAACCAAACTTGTCCCCTCGACTGGCTTTTGAGCGACCCCGTTGATACTTGTTGGGGCAGCAACACCCACCGCTTCAAGGATGGTGGGCATGATATCAATGACGGAACAGAACTGCGAGCGCAGGCCTCCCCGATCCTTAATGCGCTCTGGCCAGGATAGAACCATCCCATTCCGGGTGCCTCCGAAATGCGATGCGATCTGTTTGGTCCATTGAAACGGCGTATCCATGGCATGGGCCCAGCCTACAGGATAATGGTTAAAGGTTGTCGGTCCCCCAATTTCATCGAGGCGGCGGATGACTTCCTTCATATCCTCCGGGATGGCGTTGAACACTGTCATTTCGTTCAACAAGCCCTGCATTCCACCTTCGCCACTGGCTCCGTTATCGCCCTGAATATAAATGACAAGCGTATTCTCCAATTCTCCTTGAGCCTCTATCGCATCGAGAATGCGGCCCATTTGATGGTCACAGTGAGAAAGTGCCGCGGCATAAACTTCCATCATGTGGGAAAACACCTTCTTTTGATCTCCATTCAGACTATCCCAAGCAGGAATACTCGAGGGCCTTGCCGTCAGCTTTGTCCCTTCAGGAATGATACCAGCGGCTTTTTGTCGCTCGAAAGACTGCTCGCGCACTTTGTCCCAACCTTGATCAAACTGCCCCTTAAATTTTGCAATCCAATCTTTGGGGGCGTGATGCGGCGCGTGTGCGGTCCCAGGGGCATAATAGGCAAGAAATGGTCGGCCCGGAGCCGTTGCGTGCTGCATGCGAATCCACTCAATACAGTGGTCTGCCATGTCCCTGTCGAAAAAATAATCTTTCGCGCCTCGAGCAGGCTCAATGGGCTTCGTGCCCTCATAGAGGGCGGGATTCCACTGGCTCGTGTCTCCCCCGATAAAGCCGTAAAAGTACTCAAAACCAAGTCCAGTTGGCCAGAGGTCGAACGGTCCGGACTGACTGGTCTGCCAGTCGGGAACGTTATGATTTTTCCCATACCACGACGTATTATAACCGTTTTGCTTGAGAATTTCAGCAAAACCGCCGCAGCTTTTTGACATCAGGGAATTGTAGCCGGGGAAACCGGTGGCGAGTTCCGTGATCACACCAGTGTTTGCGCTGTGATGATTACGCCCGCTTAACAAAGCAGCGCGAGTGGGTGAGCAAAGAGCCGTCGTATGAAATGTATTGTACCGCAGACCATTCTTCGCAAGGCGATCCATCGTCGCAGTGGGAATAGGTCCCCCGAAAGTCGAGGAGGCACCAAACCCAACGTCATCGGTGAGAATGAGAAGAATGTTTGGTGCTCCCTTTGGCGCTTGCACGGCTTTGGGGAAATCCTTGATCGAGTCCGCCGTTGTTCTTCCAACCTTGCCTTCAAAAGGTGGTTCTGCGCGAGGAAGGACGTTCTGCGCGTCCACTAGCGCTGGCACCACTAGAAAGAAAGCCACACACACCCTGAGCAGCACACTTGTTATTTTATTCTTTATCATACAAAACTTCATTGATGACTCCTTGCTGATACTGGCTCCGCATCTCCGCACCTGTCAGAGTCTAGCGCAGGAGTCCCAGCCCCCTTAAACCGCGCTTCCCAGACCGTTTTCGTTTCACGGGTGAGCGGAAGCACATTGATGGATTCTCTCCATCCGTTGCTTGCGGCGTGCTCCGAGAGCGAAAACAATTTCCTTAAAATGCGAGAGCGACTTTCACCCAGAGGGTGTCGCCGGTGAGTCGTTTACTGACCTCCAACTCTGGAAGCCATTTCACTTCGAAGATAAGATCGCTGTTTTTTGTTCGACCCACTTTTTTGGCGAATGAAACCACGGGCCCAACACCCAGAGTACGCCCCTCAAATCCACCAAGTTTTGCGCCGCTACCACTGTCAGCCGTTGTCTGCTGATAATAAAAACTGTTGGCCCCGACTCCGATGAAGCCACCAAAAAACGGCAGATGCTGCGCAATGGTGCTTTCAAGATGAAAAACTTCGCCGCTCTGATAATCCGTGGAGTTATTTTTTGAACTGAAATCGTAACCAGCGAACAGACTGACCTCAGTCCCTATTTTACTGCTTAACCAACTGAGGTTGACTCCGGGTTCGAGGGTCCAGTAATTTTTTCCTACGTTAGCAAGCTGTCCGCGCGCGTAATCGCCTGTGGGTGCATAAACGCTCAGATTGGTGCCAACTTTGAGATCGCCATGGGTCCAACAAAGCATCAGGGGGAAAAGCTGCACGTCACCCAGGCCGTTATTGGAATCACCACGTCGCAATGTCTGGCTGCCTCCTAGCGGACCGGTCCGTGTGACATCTGCGGATACGTTGAGCCAAACGTAGGGTACGACGACCGCAGTTGCGTAGTAACCCCCGAAGATTTTCTCCTTAGTCTCTAGCAGGAAAATCGAGGTATTGGCGTAAAAGGTGGCATCGACATTTGCTGCAAGTTGTGCGCCCAAAGACAATTGTCGCGAGCCTCCCGCAGACCCTTGGTAATAGGTAAATGCGTTGAGATAGGCGAAAGACGCTCTGCCTGGCAGGGCATCAATGAAAGAAGACATCGCGCCGGGTAGATAGTGGCCGCTCCCTGCCTCCTCGGCTTTTGTACCAGAAGAAGCCAGACAACAAGCCAGAGCCAATCGAAAGCTTTTCTTGAGTTTCATCATTTTGGGTCCGGGTTGTTTGTATCGCGCTTAAGCCGCCGATAGCCGCAGGAATGGGTTACACCTCGTTGTGAAAAAGATGCCCAAATCGTGGTGAGCCGTTAAAAGCAGTTGATTCGAAGACTTGGAGCGTACCGGCGATGAAGAACACTCGGCTTCAGCGCGGGTGGATTTTGGATATCTTGGCCCCCTGAAGTCCCAACCCGCCCATCAATCCCTTCTGATCAAAGAAGAAGGCGTAAACCTCTTTTTTCAGACTCGTGGTGCTTACGGATTTTGAGACACTTTGGTCGACCACCACCAGGCTTGGCGCTCCTCCTAATTCCCAGCCTCCTTCACTCCGAAGGTAGGCCATCGACTTGTCGCTCATAAAAAACAGTGCGTACCCGAACTTCTGGACGCCCGCCTGAATTCCATAGGAAGCCGCCACAGACCTGTAGTATTCAGAGGTGCCTTGAGGGGTAATCAAGGCCCCCTCACCATGCTGAACGGCCACAATAAAGCCGCCCTTGGTAATACTCGGGAAAACAAGGATTCCATGCGCCCGTTTTCCTAATTCCCGAGCCTGGGGATTTGTCGCATAAAGCGAGCTTAGCGCAGAACGCGCTTGTGAATTGATTTCCGCGGCGCTCGCGGCTCTGGAAGAGGCGGGAGTCATTGTGCCTGCTCCGGCACACATCGCCACAACGGATCCAAGGGACAAGAGTTTCATTGGTACGATCTTTCCTAACGCCCGGTTGGAAAAGCCGCGAAAAGGTGAATCCCACACCCCTTGGCGCTAAAGAAGAGGGGACCTCCCTTGCCTTCATGCGCTCCTTTCCCCCCGGGACTTTGTTTAAAACGTTAACCTCGATTTCCCCCCGCAAGGGAGCATACGCAGCCCTACGTACAAAAAAGAATCGTTCACAAAGCGGGCTTCGGTCGCCCCCCGAGTTTATCTCTCTCTTCAAAATCAGCCGGCCAAGAGTCTCGGGAAAAAATGCGAAGTCACCCCCGTGGCAAGACCACCGGCAGCGAGCGATGATATTCAATCCTACGCGTTTTGCCGACTACGTTCACCCAACTGCCAGCGATTCTCGCGTCCGCCCACGCCGAGTCCTGAGCAGTAGATTGGCGCTAGCCCTCTGCGTCGAGCGTTAGTGAACTCCGGTGTTTCGGCGTGCTGCCCATCAGCTCACGGCGAGCGTTTTACTGTGTCGGCAGCGATTTGATCCACTCCACCAGCAGTGCGGCAGCAGCGGGGTCAGCCCTGAGTGATCCCACTGGGGGCATTTGACCGGTGCCGCGCAAGGCGGGGCGGTAGAGTAGCATCGAGCGCTCCGGCGCCCCTGGAGCCACAATGCGGGCATCAGAGACACCAAAGGTCGAGTGCACAGGCATGGCATTCATGATGGCCATCTCCCCCTCCTTGACCTCGAATCCAAGTTGCATCGGCGAATTGCCACCAGCGCTGGTGGCATGGCAGTGGGCGCAGTTCACGTGCAAATACGCGCGGGCGCGCTCCGCAAGCGAAGCAGACACATCGAGAGGGTTGGCCAAGCGCTTGAGCGAATCAGGCGGAACCGAGAGCAGCGGACTGCGTTCGGGAGCCTGGCGTTGCATGTCACTCGCAAACTCTTTTTCCAGGTAAGGTTTGCCAATCAACAAGGCGAGTCGCTCCCACTGCTCGAGCTGATTGCGGCCGTCAGCCCCTTTTCGGTTCAGCTGCACCGTATTGAGACTGAGCGCGAATCCTGCGTGCCGACTATGACACACCATACACTCGGCCCGGCTTGGATAGCGCCAGTCGTCGGTCGTGCGGCCCTCCACCTCCGTGAGAGTGGCGTCCTTTTGCGCGGCATCCCACGCATAGCTGTACCCCGCCCACTCATTGTCCTGCCTGAGCATGACCCGCGTTTCCAAGCGCTTTCCGTCACGCGCAAGGGTTTGCACCAAGGCGCTGCCGTTGGGAAGCTTCCAGCCCCCTCTGTCGGTGACTTCCATCGTGCCACCAGAGGGCAGTGCGAAAAAATGCTGCGACTCAGCGCCATCGTGCCACGCCGGTGCGTTCACTTCATAGGCTACCAGGCCGGTCTGCGGCTTGTGGGCGGCGGTGTCCGCAAACAAGCCGGTCTCGCTGAGTTTTTTGGGAAAAGGCTGCTTGGAGGCTTCTGCCACAGGGGTGCGCACCATGCGATGAATCGCATGCCCGCTATGATCGACTACCAGCAAATCTCCGGAGGGTGTTTCACAAAAGTTAGTAATTGCCAGGCGACTCCTCGATACAAACGTGTCGCTCACCAGCACGCCTCGCTCCTGTTTCGCAGCCCAAATCTGCCCCGTGCTGAAGTCGCCGTACACGTAGGAACCCGCGAGTTCTGGAAATTTTGTCCCTCGGTAAACAAGCCCGCCAGTGAGAGAACGAAATTCAGAATGGGAGTGTTCGACAAGGGCTTTGCTGATCGGTGTCGGACCGCTTTTGCGGTTCTGCTGGTAAGGATGATTTCCCTCCACAAGCGGCCAGCCGTAGTTTTCACCCCGCCGCACAATCCGCGCGTATTCCCAGAGGTCCTGCCCGTTCTCGCCGACCCATACATCTCCAGTCTCACGGTCGATGCTCATGCGCCAGGGATTTCGGAAACCATAGCACCACGTTTCCCCTCGCGCACCGGGGGTCTGGAGAAAAGGGTTGTCCTTGGGAATGCCGTACGCTTTATCGGGATCAGGATGATCCACGTCGAGGCGCAGCACTTTGGAATACAGCTTTGAGAGATCCTGAGCCACATCCCACTCATCGGAGTCGCTTGTGCCATCACCGGAGGTGAGATAAAGCATCCCATCCCTGCCAAAATCAAGAGACAACCCATTGTGCCCGTGGGAATACCATTCTAGAAGCACCAGTCTGGAGGAAGGATCCAGTGTGCCTGTCTGCCTGTTCATGGTATAGCGAAGCAGGCGGTTGTTAAAATCCATGCGGCCCTCTCCAATGCGGGCGTTGGATCCAAAATACACATAGCCATTGCGCAAAAAGTCTGGATGGAAACAGAAATCAAACACGGTTTCCGCGAAGTCCAGCAAAAGCTCGGGTTCGGTGGCTTCGGGATCGTTGGGCAAACGCGAAAAACGACTCTCCCTCACGGGCGTGTAACCACTTGTTTCCAGCAGCAAAAACCCGTTCTTGCCGGGCTCATTCCGCACCGTTATCGGGAACTTGGTCTTCAACTTTGGAAAAGCGTTCACCGTTCGAAACGCGGGTTCAGCCTCCGGATATCCTTTGAGCTTTGCGCCGTCCCAGTGGGGGACTTTTCCGGTCGCGAGATCTTTTGGGCCGACAAAAAGCAGAGGCACATAATCCTCGTACAAATGAAAATCGGGGCGGGACAGTTTCGCGGTGGTGGACAAAGAGGGGCGCTCCAGGCCCACCGAATAGTCGTATCGACAAAGCGCGTGCTGCCAAACTTCATTGGGCAGTGGGCGACCGCCAGTGGGCGAAAAATCGCTCCAAGGAATACGGCCCTCCACCACCCATCCCTTATCCTTGTCCTGCCACTTGTTAAGGGTTCCATTCACCGCAACTGCCGACTCAATGTGGAACGTCGCTTCCTTCGCAAATCGTTGGAAATTGCCCGCACCGCGGGAAGGTAAAAACATGTCCAACTTTCCATTCGCAGCGTTCACCTCAAACTCGTAATAGCCGAGTTTGGAAGCGTCAGGTTTGAAAAAAAGTTCAAAAACGTCATTCAACCAAATGGAGCCATCCTGCTCGGTGACATTTGCAAACACGTCCCAATCTTCCATTTCCGCGCTGAAATAAAGATATTCGCGGTCCCACAGCAGGCGCGCCTTTGTCTTGGTCGCAGGGGTCTGCTCCCCTTCCGGCATCCAGGGCATTCGAAACGTGTCAACCACCTGCGCGCCCTTCCAAGCGTCCTCATCCAAAACACCGTCAATCACCGGCGGTTTCTCACACCACCGGCATTCGAAGGGAGCACCGGAGGCGGTTGTTACCAGTACAAATGCGGTTGCAAATGCCGCGGCGAAAGAAACGAGACCTGAGAAAAAAGCTTTCATGGGGTGGAAAAGAGGAGAAAACGGCAATCAGAAAACGCCGCCTTTGAAGATTCTTGCAGGAACTTACAGGTGAAAGCGAGTTCCCTGTTCACTGCATTTTCTCTCTGGGTGCACCGCACCTCTGGCGCAAAGAGCCTCGTCCCATCGTGCCTTCGAACAGGCCGGGCCTGTGGCGACAAAACCCGGAACCTCTGCTTTTACTTCACTCCCAATTGTTCCCTCAAAAAGCCGTACGTACCTTCTCCATGAATGGTGTGCGGTCCCTCGAAGTGCTCGATCCGGGCACGCTACTCGATTCCAAGTTTGTCATAGAGACACCGCACCTTGGAATCCTCGTCGTTCACCCACTCGTCCGCTCCCAAACCATCACTGCGGCCACGCACCCCCATCGGTCCCTGAGTCAGCAGTCCAATAAGAATCACCGCGCCGCCAAACTTTGAACGCACCGCTTCGAGTGAACCGAAAGCAACCGCCATCACAAACCGCAGGGATTCCTGAGGAGTCTCTCATTTTGGCGTGTGCACACCACCGGTCCCGCCTATTTTGGAACTGTGAAGCCCCTCCTCCCCCGACTTTTATGTGTTCTTGTTCTCTCGCAGTGCCACCTCTTGGCTGAAAACTGGCCGGCATGGCGCGGCCCCACAGGAATGGGAGTCTGTCACGAAAAGGGTCTGCCCATCACATGGACCAAAAACGACCATGTGAAGTGGCGCATCCCCCTGCCGGAAAGAGGTCATTCGACTCCCGTGGTTTGGGAAGAACGCATTTTTATCACACAAGCCGTAGGCGAACAGCGCACCCTGATGTGCCTTTCCCGAAATGAAGGCAAGTTGCTTTGGCAGAGCGCAGTCACAACAAAGGGCAAAGAGCCCACCCACGCTACAAATCCTTATTGCTCCGCCTCGCCAGTCACCGATGGAGAGCGTGTGATTGTATCCTTCGCCTCCGACGGACTGTATTGCTACGACTTCGAAGGAAAAGAGATCTGGAGGAGGACCGATTTAGGAAACCAGATTCACATCTGGGGTAATGCTTCCTCTCCGGTGATCGCCGGCGAGCTCTGCTTTCTCAATTTCGGTCCTGGGGAAACGACCTATCTTCTGGCGGTTGAAAAACGCACCGGAAAAACCGTTTGGCAGCATCAAGAAGAACCCAGCGGCGGCAAATCCCCGGGGACGAACAATGGCGCCGCTGCGAACCCAAACTTTATCGGCTCGTGGACAACCCCGGTGCTCACGACGGTCGAAGGAAACATGCAGCTTCTCATGAGTTGGCCCGGCCGCCTCGCCGCGTATGAGCCCAATAGCGGCAAAGAACTTTGGCGGTGCACGGGCCTCAATCCCCTTGTCTACACATCCCCGATTCAGTCGGGCGACACGGTCGTGGCCATGGGGGGCTTCAACGGAATGGCCATCGGGGTACGCGCCGGCGGCACGGGAGACATCACGGAAACGCGAAGGCTGTGGCACCACCCCAAAAGTCCCCAACGCATCGGCTCGGGCGTGATGCACGAGGGACGCATCTTCATCCACAACGATCCCGGCACAGCCATGTGCATCGACGCGAAATCAGGAGAAACGCTTTGGACAGAACGGCTCAAGGGAGCGGGAAAAACCGGGGTGAACTGGAGCAGCGTGCTGCTTGCCGATGGCAACTGCTACACAATCACTCAAGGCGGGGATTGTTTTGTATTCAAGGCCGGACCGACATTTGAGCTCCTTTCGGTCAATTCGCTAGGGGAGGCCTCCAACGCTTCCCTTGCCGCCTCCAATGGAGAACTGTTCATCCGCACTCACGAAGCGCTGTGGTGCATTAAGTAAACAGCCATCCCCTCCCCTTTATTGCGGCTGCGCACGGAGCCGCGGCATCATTCCATACAGAATGACGGCCGTGGCGGCATTCACGGAAAGGGAGTCAATGGCATCGCCCATCGGAATTTTCACGAGGCAATCCAGTTCCGTCCGCATGTCCAGCGAAAGCCCCTGCCCTTCGTTCCCAACAAAGAGCGCCATTTTATCCCCCTTGAAATCTGCGTCAGGCAATTCTGTCGCAGCTTCCGTTGCCGCCCCCACCATCTGCACGCCCCTCGCCCGAAACGCAACACACACTTCGTTCCGGTTTTTCACCCGGAAAACAGGAAGCCGAAAAACACTTCCCATCGAGGTGCGCGCAGCGCGTGGGTGAAACGGGTCGGTCCCTCCGATTGCAACCAAACCGGCCACCCCAAGCGCGTGGGCTGTACGCATCAAAGCGCCCACGTTCCCCGGATCCATCATTTCCTCCAGGACGAGAAGCCTGAACCCAAGTCCACCCGCTTCTAAAGAATCCATCCACCGGCCCAAATCACACTCCGCGGGTAGGCGCACCAGTGCATGAATCGCCCCCAAAGTGCGGCCCTCTCCAAGTTTCTCCATCACCGATTCCGGCACGCAAACCACAGGCCCAACCAATTGCTCTATGTCCCTTAAAATTTTCGCCATCCGTGCCGAAGGAGCCCTGTATTCCCTTTCGCTCACCACCACATGCTCGATTGGTGCGCCGGCGGAAATTGCACGCTCCAGCAAGCGATAGCCTTCAACCGCGAAAGCGCCCAAAAACCTTCTTCCGTCCGAAGAGAGTGCGCATTCCAATCTGGCCACCACATTTTGCCAGGAAGGAGTAGCAGAGGAACTGGACATAAACATGGGGCGCTAAAACAAAGGCTGACGCAAAAGATGCGCCGATGTTGTATACTGGAGAACTCAAAGTCTAGGACACCCTACACTTCATCCCACCCCCAAAAAAACCTCTCCGGGGACTCCATGAATCTCCGAACCGAAGCACAATTACACAATCGGGCAATCGGGCACCAGATAGTAGGTCCCACGGGAAGCCGTTTATTCACGGGCGCTACTCGTCCACATTCTGAAGGGCAGCGACAGATTTTCTTGCATCCCCAAACCCAGCCTGAGGATACGAGGCAAGGAAAGGCGTCCAGCAGAAAAAATGGCCACCAAGGAAGCTCGAGAGTGGTAAGAGAATTTCAGGGGCATGCGACGCGCGTACAAAAGCCAATGAGCAGAAACCATATTCAGCATGCACTTTAAATTATACGCGAAGATCGCACGCAGCGCTTGGCTTTACTAGCAATCACATGTGAGAGCGCGTACTTTTGTAATTGGAGAATGCGAAAGCATTCCTTTGATTACGGTTCTCACGTGAACGCTGGTTGATTAATTCAGGCTTGTTTACACGTACAACTAAAGCATTCCCAAAAGGTGGGACCCAAAAATTATTTGACGGCAGTCAGCATAAAATGCAGATTAGCAATGCCACATATTGGCATCAAAAAAAACAACATGAAGACCACCCCTCGTTTCATCGCCGCGCTTGCGCTTGCAGGCGCTTTCGCTTCAACATCACTTTCAGCGGCTGAGTCCGGTCCGTACATCCGGTTGGATAACGGCGTAAACTCAATCTCGGGAGCCAATTTAAAACTTGGTCCCGTATCGGCGTATTCAGTTGGCGCCTCAAACTCCGAGAAAATTAAATTTAAGCCCGGATATGTTTTCGGAGGGGCTGTTGGATATCGCTTCAGCGAAGCTTTCGCCGCTGAGATCGAACTGGACCGTGCGCAAAACAGTGTCGATACCATCGGAGGTGTCGGTGTCCAGACAGTTCTAGATCAGAGCGTGAAATTTAAACAAACCAGCCTCTTAGCGAGTGGAGTTTACAACCACAAGCTCAGTGAATCCGTGACCTTAAATTTAGGCGCGGGCGCGGGCGCTCAATTCTGCTCCGCCAACATTGAAGAGGGCTCTTTCACCCAAACATACGGCGGCGTGGCGTACACTGTTTATGGAAAGCGCAAATCTGACGCGGCTTTTGTAGCCCAACTTAAAACCGGGGTGTCCATCGGCTTGGCTAAAAACGTAACATTTGATGCTGGCTATAAGCTCCGCTTCGTGAGCTCTTCTGATATTTATGAGTTGGGTCTTTCTAGCGCGACGATTAACGGATCGGAAAAGTTCGCAGTGGATTCCCGCTTGAATCATGTCTTCTCTGCGGGCTTCACCGTCTCCTTTTAAGGCAGCTTAGACAACCTGGGTGTATGCCAAACACCGGCGGGCCGATCAGGCTCCGCCGGTGTTTTTTTGCAACCGCTCCGTACGGCGTGCCACCCACGCCCTGCGCCAAGACGCGCGTTGAGCGGGGGATACGCAGATAGGAGCGCGAGGAGGATTGACACCCGCCGTCCACTGTATACAGTCCACGAAAGCAGCCCCTTTTCACCGCCGAAACTCCGTGGACTCCTCCAAACTTCATCTCGCTCCCCTCACCCGCACCAGTCTCTCCGAAGATGCCACGTCCAAAATCCGACGTGCCATTCTTTCCGGAGAACTCGTCCCAGGCTCCACTCTGCCTGAAACAAACCTCGCCGAACAACTCGCCGTGAGCCGTGTGCCAGTGCGCGAGGCGCTGATGGAACTCGAACAAGAGGGGCTCGTGGAAATGGACTACCGCGGCAGGAGCCGTGTCCGGATCCTTTCTGAAAAAGATTTTGAAGACCTTTTTTCCATGCGCTGCACCCTCGAGGTCATGGCCGCGCGTCTTCTGGCCAAACAGATAACCCCCGGGGACGTTCAAACTCTCGAGGCCATGATCGACGGGCAGGAGGCGACAGAAGACCTTACCGAGCTGAGTCTTCTGGATGTGGCATTCCACGAACAAATCATCCGCGCCACCAACCACCGGCCTCTTTTTGTGTGCTGGAAAACAATTCGTTCCCAGATTGAATTCTGGTTGGCACGCGCCCACCGGGCGCAGGCTGAAAGACAACTTTCTTCGATCGAACTAACTGTTCCCGGCCATAGGAGACTGCTTGCAGCCCTGTGCAGTGGGAGTGAGTCGAAGGCCGAGAATGCCATGCGTGTCGAAATGTCGACATGGCGTGAGTGGCTGCCTGCTTAGAACATTTACCCCCATGAACCGCCCCATTTTACTCCACCTCGCCTGCGGAGCCTTGTGGGCTTTCTCGTGTGGTGCCGCAACCCCGAAGACCGCAGAGACGGACGGCACCGCCTTTTTCGAAACAAACATCCGCCCCTTGCTGCTCGAGCGCTGCATCGAATGTCATGGCGAAAAGAAGCAGAAAGGCGGCCTGCGCCTGGACTCAAAAGCCGCTTGGGAAAAAGGCGGCGACACTGGATCTGCAATCCGGCCCGGCACCCCCGAGGAGAGCCTGCTTATCAAAGCCATACGCTATGCAGACAAGGATTTACAAATGCCACCCAAACGGCAACTCTCCCCCGCCGAGGTGGCGCTTCTGGAGAAATGGGTGCAGATGGGAGCCCCCGATCCGCGCGATGGTGTTGTCAGTGGCCCGCCCACGCTCCAAAGCCAAGCCGTTCTCAAGCACTGGGCCTTTCAACCCGTGACGCGTCCGCCTGTGCCCTCTGCGCCCACCGCAACCGGCCAGACGCAACCAACGCAACCCATCGATTCCTTTATTCTCGCACGCCTTCACAAGGCCGGTCTCACCCCCAATCCGGCCGCCGATTCGCGCACCCTGCTGCGCCGCGTCACCTACGATTTAACCGGATTGCCTCCCACTCCCGAGGAAACACACGCCTTCCTAGAGGAGAAAGCCCCCGGAGCATTCGAGCGCGTGGTGGAAAGACTTCTGGCCAGTCCCGCCTACGGCGAACGCTGGGGGAGACACTGGCTCGATGTCGCGCGTTATGCCGACACCGCCGGCGATGGCGCGGACTATCCCGTGCGCGAGGCAGGCAAGTATCGGGATTGGGTGATCCAGTCCTTCAATTCCGACCAACCGTACGATCAATTTCTGAGGGAACAACTCGCGGGAGACATTCTCGCCAAGACAGGACAACCCGAGAACTTCGCGCAACTCATCACCGCCACGGGCTTTCTGGCGATCGGGAAACGATACGGCTACAAACCCTCGCCCGACTTTCAGCATCTCGACTTTGCCGACGCCATCGATTCCGTGGGCCGCTCGCTGCTCGGTCTTTCTCTCGGCTGCGCCCGCTGCCACGACCACAAATTTGACCCTGTGAGCGTTGCGGATTATTACGGCATGTACGGCATTTTTGAGAGCACCCAGTGGGCCTTTCCCGGGGGAGAAGAGCAAAAGCGGCCCTCACAGTTTCCCGCACTCATTCCGGCGGAAGAAGCCGCACGTCTCGACGCACTCAAAACCGCGCGCCTTGCCAAATTCGAGGAGAAATTGGGACAGCTCAAAAAAGACCGTTCGAACACCGAGGGTCTCACGATCGCAGGCGGAATCGACCTTGGATTTGAGGGGCAGGCCGCAGGAAAACCGCCCGTAACGCCCTGGCTATCGGCAGGACCCAACCTCGTGACAGCCGAGGCTCAAAGCCCATTCACCCATATTCATCCCTCTGGAAAACAGGGAGTCAGAATCGGCAGCAGCACTCCAAACGACGGCGTGCGCTACGTTTTCCCAAAACCGCTCCGTGCCTCTGCCGGAAAGCGGATGGAATTCAGCATCGATTTCCGGACCGCAAACCCGACCGAAAACACAGGCTCGTACCGGTTCTACCTGGGCCGGGGGGTGGTGCAATCCCTCGCTGTGGAGGTGAGCGTGAGCGCAGCTGAGGTGGCCATTCGTCATGGGGCGCAATGGGAGGTGATTCGCAACATCACTCCCGGCCAGTGGAACACACTGAAAATCACGCTGGATCCTGACTCCAAAACCTACTCAGGTGTCGTCGGGACTCCCGGCGATTTGACCGCATTTTCCGCCAAAGCGCTCGCACCCAACTGGGACGGCGTGGCCGACACCTTTATCTGCGATGGCAACGGACACGTGAAAGGCACCGTCCCCGCGCGGGATCTGGACAATTTGGGGCTGCAAGAGGATCCCTTTGGCGCACCGGGAACGGGCCCAGTTTTAGCTCCCGCACAAGCTCCTGATCTCGCCGAGCGTCTCAAAAAAATCGACCTCGAAATCACAGCCGTCACCAAGGAACGAGATACTATTGCGGCGGACAGTCCCTATCCGGTGGCGTATGGCGTGAGCGAAGGCAAACCGACCAATACGCGCATCCAGCACCGCGGTGAACCGGACAAACTGAAGGAGGAGGTGCCACGCCGGTTCCTCGCCCTCCTAGGCGGCGATGCTCTGGAGGACCCGCTCAAGGGGAGCGGCAGAATGGACCTCGCCCGCTGGATCACCCGCCCAAGTAATCCGCTGACCGCACGCGTCTTTGTCAACCGCGTCTGGCAATGGCACTTCGGCCAGGGTTTGGTTCCTACGGCAAGCGACTTCGGACTGCGCGGCGAAGCTCCCAGTCATCCGGAACTTCTAGACTGGCTCGCCTCTGAATTTATGGCCTCGGGCTGGTCGGTTAAAAAGCTGCATCGACTCATCCTCCAGTCCGCGGCGTATCAACGTTCGAGTGGGGATGCTGTGGCGAATCTCAAAGCCGATCCCTCCAACCAGTGGCTCTGGCGCTACAGTCGGCACACCCTTGACGCAGAATCTATCCGCGACAGCATGCTTTTCGTCAGCGGGCTTCTCGACCGGTCCGCTCCTCCTGTTCACCCTTTCCCTCCCGTGCACACCTGGGGTTTTACGATTCACCGTCCCTTTCATGATGTCTACGATTCCAAACACAGGAGTGTGTACCTCATGGTCCAGCGTAATCGACGCCACCCATTTCTCGCGTTGTTTGACGCGGCCGATCCCAACGTGAGTGTCCCCCAGCGCATCCCGACCACGACTCCCACTCAGTCTCTCTACCTGCTTAACTCGCCGTTTGTTCTGCAGCAGGCAGAGGCTTTCGCAAAGCTGCTTCTGGCTTCTCCCGGAGCCGACTCCGACAAGATCAAACTCGCCTTTGAAACAGCCCACACCCGCGAGCCGTCATCGACAGAAATTTCCGACCTGCTCCGCTTTGCTGAAGACTACCAGAGCAGACTTGCGGCCCTTCCCAATCCCCCGGCAGATCGCAAACTAGCCTCTTGGGCGGGAATCGCGCGAATCGTCCTCACGGGAAACGCCTTCCTGTATCTCGATTAATTCTTCCCATGAACTCCTTTTCTCACACCAGTCGGCGCGAATTTTTAAGCCGTGCCTCCGGCGGGTTCGGGGCCCTTGCACTTGCAGGCCTTATCGGTGAAACACACGCAGCAGACTCGGATCCCCTCGCCCCGCGCGTTCCTCATTTCCCAGCCAAAGCGGACCGGGTGATTTTTATCTTCTCCACGGGAGGGGTCTCCCACGTCGACACGTTCGACCGCAAACCCAACTTGATTCGCGACCACGGCAAATCCATGACTGCGTCGCGCTGGCTCAACAAGCCGGGCCAGTTCGAGCGCTTTCTCATCAAGCCGCGCTGGGATTTCAAACAATACGGACAAAGCGGCATCTGGGTGAGCGACCTGTTTCCAAATGTTGGTTCTGTCATCGACGATGTGTGTGTGCTCAACGCCATGCATTGCGAGAGCGACGGCCACGACAAAGCAACGCTTGCCGCGCACACGGGCGTGCAACTCGCACGGCCAAGCATAGGCGCCTGGGCGAGTTACGGCCTTGGAACCGAAAACCGCAACCTGCCCTCTTTTATGGTGCTGGCTCCTGCCGCGCCCTACGCGGGCGCCCAGACGTGGGGAAGTGACTTTCTGCCAGCCTGTCACCAAGGCACGCATCTGGTGCCCGGCAAAGAACCCCTGCCCAACCTGCGGCCCGGAGCTCCAAGTATTGAGTTGCAACAACTCGAACTCCAAATGCTCGGTCGCCTCAACCGCAACCACCTCGAACAACGAGCGGCAGACCAGTCTTTGGACGCCCGCATTCGGTCCTTTGAGACCGCCTTCGGCATGCAGCGCGAAGCTCCCGAAGCTTTCGACCTCTCCCTTGAAACGGACGCCACGCTGGACCTCTACGGTCTAAAACGGGGCGCGACAACCGGCTTTGGCTGGCAGTGTCTTGTGGCACGGCGTTTGGCGGAACGCGGCGTCCGCTTCCTCGAACTCATCGATGTCGGCTCCAGCGCCAATTGGGATTCCCACGGCAACATGGGGGACCACGAACGCCTCGCACGTGCCATCGACAGGCCCATCGCAGGCCTCCTCGCCGACCTTAAACAACGCGGCATGCTCGAACGCACCCTCGTCGTTTGGACGACTGAGTTTGGGCGCACTCCTTTCCACAAGGAAGCAAACCACGCAGGCCGTGAGCATCATAACCTGTGCTTTTCTTCCTGGATGGCGGGCGGCGGCGTCAAAGGCGGCTTTGTCCATGGCCAGTCCGATGAACATGGAGTCCTGACTGCCGAAGGCGCCGTCCATACGCATGATCTGCACGCCACCATCCTGCATCTTCTGGGACTGGACCACGAACGCCTGACCTACCGATACGCAGGCAGAGACTTCCGACTCACCGACGTAGACGGAAACGTTGTCAGGGAAATTCTGGCCTGACGGCAAACGGGACGCGCCCCCTACCCCCTGCCATGGAACGTTTCGTCCAAATCCTGTCCTGCGCATTGATCGCTGCAACGACATGGACGGCCTCGGCGGTTGCTGAGAACACGGGCGAGATTTTTTTTGAAACCCACATTCGCCCCCTCCTCGCAGAGCGCTGTATCGAGTGCCATGGCGAGAAGAAACAAAAGGGTGCCTTGCGACTCGACTCAAAAACGGGCTGGGAACATGGCGGAAAAAACGGCCCGTCCGTGGTGCCCGGCGACCCAGCCTCGAGCCTGTTGATCAAGGCCGTGCGCCGCACAGACGAAGATTTGCAAATGCCGCCGAAACACCCGTTGTCTGCAACGGAAATGAGTGCGCTGGAGCAGTGGGTTCAAATGGGAGCTCCGGACCCGCGCACAAGTCCAACAACGGCCAAACCAGCACTCAAGACTCCCACCATCGCCGAAGGCCGCAAGCACTGGGCTTTCCAGCCGGTGAAAGCAAAGAGCGCAGTCCGTTTTTCCGACGACTCATGGAGCAGGTCTGAAATCGACCGTTTCATTTGGGACCGCTTGAAACAAGCCGGCCTCAAACCAAGCGTCGCAGCCGACCGCCGCATGCTCGTCCGCCGGGCCACCTTTGACCTGCTTGGTCTTCCTCCTTCGCAAAAAGAAGTGGATGACTTTGCAAGCGACCCCTCTGCGGATGCTTTTGCCAAAGTCATCGACCGGTTGCTAGACTCCCCTCATTACGGCGAACGTTGGGCACGCCACTGGCTGGATGTCGCCCGCTATTCCGACACCAAAGGCTACGTATACGCCCGTGAGGAGAAACGCTTTGTTCATGCCTGGCCCTACCGCGACTGGGTTGTCAGCGCCCTCAATGCCGACCTGCCGTACCACAGATTTTTAGAACTACAAATCGCTGCCGACCAACTTGTCCCAGCACACTCTCCGGACCTCGCGGCCCTCGGTTTTCTGACGCTCGGCCGTCGTTTTCTCGGCGTGACACACGACATTATTGACGACCGCATCGATGTGCTCATGCGCGGCACACAGGGCCTCACTGTGGCGTGCGCGCGTTGCCACGACCACAAGTTCGACGCCATCCCAACCCGCGACTACTATGCCCTGTACGGCGTTTTTCAAAGCAGCGCAGAACAACTTGTCCCGTGCGGAGAGGGCTCTCAACTGCCACCGGCCTTTGTGAACGAGCTGGCCACACGTCTGCTTAAACTCGACACAACCCTTGCCCAGCGCAGGGAAGAACAAGCTGAACGTATCCGCTCTAGCGTCTCGATGCACCTGCTCGCTCAGTTGGAACTCGAAAAATATCCGGAAGAAACTTTCGGCCAGCTTTTGTGTCCGAGGGATATCAACCCCGAGTTCGTACGCCGCTGGCAATCTTTTCTGTTCAAGGCAGCACAGCGCAACGAACCGATCTTCGCAGCCTGGAGAGCGTTCAGCGAAATACCCGCTCAAGACTTTCCACAGAATGCCTCCGCGGTTACAAGCCGCTTGCAACAGCTTCCACCAGACGCTCTGCATCCAAAGATCGCAGAGGCTTTTCGCTCGCCACCTGCAGACATAAAGGAAGTGGCGCAGCGCTATGGAGCGGTTTTTGCCACGGTGCAAAAGCAATGGAAGGAATTGCTTCAACAGACGACAGTAACCACCGCGCTTCCGGACGCTGCTTGGGAATCGCTGCGTTGTGTACTCTACGGCAGCGACAGTCCTTGCTATGTGCCGGTCGAACACATCTCAAACATCGAAAACTTTTTTCCCAATGGCGTCGTGGTGGAGCTCTGGAAACTGCAAGGCGAAGTGGACCGCCTCCTCATTCAAGCTCCAGAAGCGCCGCCACACGCCACAATACTCGTCGACCGACGAATCCCGAGCGCGCCTCGTATCTTCAAAAGAGGCAATCCCTTGCTCAAGGGGGAGATTGTGCAACGCCAGTTCCTGGAGGTCTTGTCTCCGGCACAAAACCAATCTTTTCAAGAGGGCAGTGGACGGTTGGAATTGGCGAGAGCGATCAGCTCCTCCGAGAACCCGCTGACCGCCAGAGTTCTCGTGAATCGCGTGTGGATGCATCACTTCGGGCGGGGATTGGTGCCCACACCCAGTGATTTTGGAACGCGTGCGGAACTGCCCAGCCATCCTGAGCTCTTGGACTGGCTTTCTTCCCGTTTTATGGAGAGCGGCTGGAGCCTCAAACGATTGCACCGGGAGATCATGCTCTCCGCGGCCTACCAACAGACATCCCTCACAGGAACCTCTGATCCTTCCACCAAACAAGCGCTCGAATCGGACCCGGAAAACCGTCTTTTGTGGCGCATGAGCCCGAGGCGCCTCAGTTTTGAAGAACTACGAGACGCATGGCTTAGCAGCACCCACGAACTGGACCTCACCACGGGAGGCAAGGCATTGGAATTATTCGCATCCTCGAACACCCGGCGTACCCTCTACACCTACATTGACCGCGAACGCCTACCCGACGTTCTCAGAGTTTTTGATTTTGCAAACCCAGACCTCTCCATCCCCCAACGCTCCGACACTGTAACGCCTCAGCAGGCGCTTTTTGCACTCAATCATTCCTTTGTCACAGCCAGAGCGCGCGCACTCCTGCGCCTCGTTGAAAAGTCTGGAAACGTCCCCTCTCATAAAATAGCACGGATTTACTCCGCACTCTTTCAGCGCCAACCAAGCCCCGCCGAGGAGCAAGGAGCGCTCGATTTTGTCACGTCAAATCCTCCGATAAAGGCGAGTTCCGAGCCCGACCCATGGGTGCAGTTCGCGCAGGCACTCCTGCTTACGAATGAGTTTCAATTTGTAGACTAGCCCGCCATGCAGTTTCCACCGCCCCCCCTCAGCAGGCGCGATTTCCTCAGGCGCTCCGGCACCGGTCTGGCCAGTCTCGGCCTGGCCGATCTACTTGCTCCACGCCCGGCGGAGGCTCTTCTCTCACAAGCACGCCATTTCGCTCCCAAAGCGAAACGAATGATCCATTTTTTCCTCAATGGCGGCCCTTCACACGTCGATACCTTCGACCCAAAGCCAGCCTTGCACACCTATGCGGGCCAGCCACTCCCTCGCTCATTTATCACCGAACGAAAAACCGGTGCGGCGTTTCCCTCGCCTTTCGAATTTAAAAGGCATGGAAAATCCGGCATCGAGGTGAGCGAACTATTTGCACAAACCGCCCAACACATCGACGACATTGCAGTGATCCGCTCGATGGTCGCACAGGTGCCAAACCACGAGCCTTCTCTGATGCTCATGAACTGCGGAGATTCCATCCAGACCCGCCCCAGTCTTGGTTCCTGGCTGATGTACGGTCTGGGCGCCGAAAACGCAAACCTGCCTGGATTTATCGCCATGTGTCCCGGAGGCCATCCCATCAAGGGCGCTGAAAACTGGCAGTCCGCCTTTCTCCCCGGGGCGATGCAGGGCACGTACATCGACACGAAAAACACGTCGGTGGAGAAGATGCTCGAGAACATACGCAACGCGAGCAACTCTCCAACAGCCCAGCAACGCCAACTGGATCTGTTGCGCAAACTCAACCACGGGCACTTGAGAGAGCGCTCCGACTCCAGACTTGAAGCTCGGATTCAATCCTTCGAACTGGCCTTTCGGATGCAGACCGAGGCCGCTGATGCTTTTGATGTGACTCGGGAACCCGAGGCCATGCGTGAGCTCTACGGTGACACCGTTCACGGACGCCAAACCCTCATCGGCAGGCGCTTGTTAGAGCGCGGCGTCCGCTTTGTGCAACTTTGGCACGGAGCGGGACAGCCTTGGGATAACCACGACAAAATCGAGGCGGCCCACAGGAAGCTGTCGGCGGAGATTGACCGCCCGATCGCAGCGCTCCTTGGTGATCTTAAACAAAGAGGCATGCTCGAAGACACGCTGGTCCTTTGGGGCGGCGAATTTGGGCGGACGCCAACGGTGGAAATGACAGGATCCACTTCGAAACTCGGGCGTGATCACAATCACTATGGGTTCACCGTCTGGATGGCCGGGGGCGGCATCAAGGGGGGCACCGTTTATGGCAGCACCGATGAGTTCGGCTTCGCTGCTCAGGAAAAGCCAGCCAGTGTGCACGACCTCCACGCCACAATCCTGCACCTGATGGGATTGGACCACGAACGCCTGACGTACCGGTACTCCGGCCGGGACTTCCGACTCACCGACGTCGAAGGCGAGATCCTCCAAGACATCCTTTCCTGAGCCAAACACGCGGCAACCCGACTCGACAAATACGCACCCTTATGATCTTCACCTCGATAAACTTTGATAAGCCCGGCAAACAACAGGGCTTTCTGCAGGTTCCCTATTCCCACAATCTCGGCGGCTGGGCGAACGTGATGATTCCGCTGACTGTCGTGTCTGCGGGAAAAGGCCCGACAGTCCTGATCCTCGGAGGCAACCACGGCGACGAATACCAAGGCCAAATCGCCGCGATGAATCTCGCGCGCGAGTTAACGCCCGACCAAGTGAAAGGTCGGATCATTCTGATTCCCTCTCTCAATTTTCCCGCGGCACGAGCCGCGACCCGGCTCTCTCCCTTGGACGGAATGAACCTCAACCGCTCGTTTCCAGGCGATGCGGAAGGGCCTGTGACGGGCCAGATTGCCCACTACTTGAGGACGCAACTCTTCCCGATCAGTGACGTGGTCATCGACATTCACTCGGGAGGACGCAGCATGGAATTCGTCCCCTGTGCACACATGCACCTTGTCCCCGACCGTGAACAGCGTGCACGCATGTTCGGCGCAATGCTCGCGTGGGGCACGGACTTCGCCTTTTTATATGCAGACATCGCTGGCACCGGCCTTCTTCCCGTGGAAGCGGAGAACCAGGGGAAGCTCGTCGTCACCACAGAACTCGGGGGCGGAGAGGCAATTCCTGCGTCCGTCCACAGGATTGCACGGAGCGGACTCAAAAACGTACTCATTCATGTAGGTGCCCTCAAAGGCCGCGAACAGACCAGGGCAAGCCAAGGTAAACCCGCCACCATTCTCACACAGGCGCTCAACCGCGAAGACTATTTACTGGCTCCCGAATCCGGTGTTTTTGAAGTCTGCGTGGATTTGGGTGCGCTCGTAAAAAGCGGGCAGGTTGTGGGATTTATTCATCATCTCGAACGCCCCGACCGAGCCCCCGAGGCCATTGTGGCAAAAAGCGCGGGCTACCTTATCACGATGCGGGCGCCGTGTCTGACCCAGCAGGGCGACTGCGTGGCTGTCATCGCGAAAAAAGTGACCCCGCAGCAAGTTCTAAAGGCATGAGCACCTCAGACGCCCCTCCCTTACCAGCCCGGCAAGCCACGCTTCTGGTGGTTTTAATGTGGGGTGCTTATTTTCTGAACTACTGTGACAGGCAGGCCGTGTTCGCGATGTTTCCGTCGTTGCGCACGGATTTGGGGATGACGGATAAACAGCTCGGACTGACGGGCGCCATGTTTTTGTGGGTCTATGCCTTTGGCTGCCCGATTGCCGGCCAATTGGCAGACCGCTTTTCCAAAAGGCGTCTGGTGGTGCTGAGTCTCGCGCTCTGGAGTCTCATCACCATGGCGACTGGGTTAGCGCAGTCGGCTTTTACGCTGCTGGCACTCCGCGCGGCCATGGGGATATCGGAGTCTCTTTTTATGCCCACGGCGATCGCGCTCACGGCCAACGCCCACCCCCGTCACCTTCGTTCCCGAGCGATCTCAGTGCTCACCACCGCGCAAATCGCAGGCACGGTCGGAGGCAGTTGGTTTGGCGGCTGGATGGCTGACCGCGGACAATGGCGGGGGGCCTTTTTTGTCCTTGGAGCTGTGGGTCTTCTATACGCGGTGCCGTACTTCTGGTTTTTGCGCTCTGTGCCTGAAGAGGGTGCCCAAAACAAGGACTCCGAGCCAAAGCCTCTTGCTGCTTTCATCCTTCTGCGGATTAACACTTTTCGTTTATTATGCGTGGTGTTTCCTGTTTTTGTTTTCGGGCTTTGGCTTCTCTACGGGTGGCTTCCGACCTTTCTGCACGACAAGTTTTCTCTCTCTCAAGCGGACGCCGCTTTCAACGCCACCATCTTTGTGCAGCTCACCACCGCCATCGGGCTGCTTTGTGGAGGCAGTCTTGCCGACATGCTTTACCGCAAAACCAAGGCCTCTCGGTTATGGCTCATGTCCGCGAGTCTCGTGCTCTGCGCGCCCTGCCTTCATGCGCTAGGCAACAGCGACTCCCTCCAGAGCACACGCCTCGCCGCCGCTGGATTCGGCCTTTTTAGCGGTCTACTCATGGGCAACATTTTTCCGGCAGCCTTCGATATTGTCCCAAGCGAAACACGCGCTTCCGCTGTGGGGATATTGAACTTCTGTGCAGCGATTACGTCAGGCTTTGCGACGCTCTACGGTGGCGTCTTGAAACAAACCATGGGGATTGGCCGACTGCTCTCCTACACAGCCCTCGCCTACACTGCAGCAGCTGTGCTGCTCGTATTCGGCATCAAAAAGATATTCCGGAGCGACTTCACCCGGTACAACGCAACCCCCGAAAACCCATGAAGATCCCCGCCATCTTCAAACATTTGTGCGCCGCGGGACTTGCCGTCCTTTTTGAAGCGCAGATGGTTCAAGGAGCCACCCCGACGAACGCGGCACAAACATGGGAAGAAGAAACGTCCGCTCTATCCAAAGATGCACTCGGCTTGAAACACACCCTCGCAGCCCTGCCCTCACTTTCCCCCGACCTCAAAGCAGATGCCGAGGTTTTTCACAAAGGGATACAGTGGGCGCTACGTTACGACAGACCCACCCCGACAGACATTAACCTGATCCGCAGGGCCCTCGCACGGGGGCAGGAGCGGGCCACAAACCTGGCCGCAGGAAAAACAGATTGGACCGCCAAAAAGGGAAAACTCCTGCGTGGGTTCGTGTCCGCGGTGGACGGTTCGACTCAACCGTATGGACTCATCATCCCCCAAGGCTACACGGGAACTCAACCCATGCGCTTGGATGTCGTTCTGCATGGCAGTTCCAAGCCCCATGGCATGAGCGAACTGCGCTTTATCTCCCGCTTTGATGAGGGAGACTCCCTGACACAGTCTGGACCGGAAGCTGCGTTCATCGAGCTGCATCCTCTGGGCCGTGTCGAGAACTGCTACCGCTGGGCAGGTGAGACGGACGTGTTTGAAGCCATCGAGGCTGTGTGCCGCAATTACAACATCGACAGAGACCGGATTGTCCTCCGCGGCATGTCCATGGGGGCCTCCGGAACATGGCACCTCGGTCTCAAACATCCCGACCGTTTTGTCGCGCTGGGGCCTTATTGTGGCTACGTTGATACCCATCGCTTTTCCGAAACACCCATTCCTAGTTTTATCAAAGTCGGACCGCTTCCGGCACACCAGGAATGGGGACTCCACATGCTCGATTCCGTCGACTACGCCGCCAATGCCGGTGTCGTGCCCGCGATTGCGGCGATCGGGGACAAGGACACATTTTTTCAATCCCATATCCACATGGGCGAAGCTTTTGCAAAGGAAGGATTGGAGATGGTAAACTTGATTTCTCAAGGCACCGGCCATGTGCAGGATCCTGCAACGCACCGCGAACAAATGCGGAGAATCGGAGAATACGCAACGAAGGGGCTCAATCACAACCCGGACCGCCTCCGCTTTGTCACTTGGACGCTCAAGTACAACCGGTGCCATTGGGCGGAGTTACTCAGCTTGGAGAAACACTACTCACGCTCGGAATTTTCGGCGCAGGCCGACAGCGCAAACAACCTTGCAGTGAACGTCGCAACCAACATTCAACGGTTCGCATTACATCGCCCCGTCGCCAGCCTCCGGATACTCGGCGAAGCGGTCTCCCTGCCCGCGCACACCGACACGGACACCCTCGTGTTCGCACTCACAAAAGGATTTTGGAAATGCGAGGGACCGCTCAACGGAGCGAACCTTTCTGGCAAACGGCCCGGCTTGCAGGGCCCTATTGACGATGCATTCGCAACCCCGTTCTTGTGCGTGCGCGGCACTGGCAAACCGTGGAATCCCGAAATACAGAAATGGGCGGACGCGAACCTCCGGCGGTTTGAATACGAGTGGGCGCGTTACATGCGGGGAACACTCCCAGTCAAGGACGACACCGCCGTCACCGAGGCCGATCTCAAAGAAAAACACCTGATTCTTTTCGGAGACCCAGGAAGCAATGCGTGGATTGCCAAAGCGCTTCCGGAGTTGCCTCTGAGTTGGAGCCCGTCGGAGATCAAGCTGGGCGGAGCACCCAAAAGATCGGAGTCACACGCACCGGTTTTAATCTGTGCCAATCCCCTTTCCAAAGACCGTTACATCGTTCTCAACAGCGGCCACACATTTCATGAAAAGGAGTTCGCGGCATTCAACTATCTGCTCTTCCCCCGCCTTGGCGACTGGGCGGTGGTGCAAGTAGCCCCCGGTGCTGAAAAATGGCAACCTTCCTCCCTCCCCATCCCAGAGGAAACACTCCGCGCCGGCTTTTTTGATGAAACGTGGAGCCACGCTTTCACCGTGGTTCCCTAAAACGACGCACCATGCCCAAGATTTTTATCGCTGAATGTAAACAAGAGGTTTCCACCTTCAATCCGCAGCCCAGTGGTTACAGCGATTTCGGCATTCGCGTGGGAGAAGAACTCCTGCACTATCACCGGAGCATTCGCAATGAAGTGGGAGGGGCGCTCAGCGTATTCGAGGCGGAGACTGATGTGAGGCTTGTTCCAGGGTACAGCGCTTTTTTTATCACTTCCGGAGGGCCACTCCAGACAGCTGCATGGGAAAGAATCGCGTCGGAGTTTTTAGACGCGCTTCGCTCGGCGCCTCCCGTGGACGGCGTGTATTTCTGCATGCATGGCGCGATGGCTACGCCTGAGGAACTCGACCCGGAAGGCTGGCTACTCGCGGAAGCACGCAAAATCTTGGGCGAAGATATTCCCATTGTGTTGTCCTTGGATCTACACGGAATTCTGACAGATCGCATGCTGGAACACAGCGACGCTATCGTCGCCTACCACACTTATCCGCATGTGGATTTTTTCCAAACCGGACAACGTGCCGCCCGCCTTTTACTCCAAATTGTGGCGAAGCAAGTGCGCCCTGTAACAGCCAAGGTGGCCATTCCTGCGCTCGTGCGTGGCGATGAACTCATCACCGCCACGGGTCTTTTCGGCGAAAGCATCCGGCTTGCGCAAAAAGCAGAAAACAACAGGCCCGGACTGTCGGCTGGAATGTTTATAGGGAACCCTTTCACAGACGTTCCAGCGCTTCAAACCTACAGCTTTGTGGTTGCCGACAATGACCCCGAATTTGCGAGCCGTGAGGCACTTCAAATTGCCATGAGTTTCTGGGCGAACCACACAAAGATGCAGGTGCCCCTGGTGAGTCTGCAGGAAATGGCCGAAACCGTTTGCCAACACAAGGCTGGAACCATCGTCCTCGTGGATGCCGCAGACGCCACAAGCTCCGGAGCTTCAGGAGACAGCAACGCCATTGTACGAGCACTGCTCAAGGCTGGTTACAAGGGCCGGACACTCGTCCCCATCGTTGACGCACCTGCTGTTCAGCGAGCGCTCGCCGCCGGGATTGGTGCCTGCATAAATACGACTCTCGGCGGCACGCTTGATCCACACCGTTTTTCTCCCCTGCCGTTCCTCGCCAAAGTGCGAAGCCTCTCCGACGGCCATTTTAAGAGCGAATCTTTTGGCGAAAATTGGGACGCCGGCCCTACCGCGGTGCTGGAGGCGGACAACTTCACCTTTGTGGTCGGCAGTCGTCCCGTTAATTTGTACGACCGCTCTTTCTTTTTTGCGCACGGGCAGGATCCACGTCGTTTTGACGCGGTCGTCGTGAAATCGCCTCACTGCCAGCCGCACATGTACGCGGACTGGTGCGCGCAAATGGTCAACGTGGATGCGCCCGGTTCCTCGAGTGCGAACCTGCGTTATCTCGGGCACACTCGTTGTCCGCGGCCCATTTTTCCGCTGGATTCAGACGTTCCATTTAGCCCTGAAGCCAAACTATTTTCACGAAACAAAGCCACACCTCAAACCGCGCGTTAGTTTTCGAACACGCGTCACCATTTATTTTTCAACACAAACACCCACTATGAAAATTACTGAAATCCGTTGCGCAGGTCTGCGCGGAGCCACGCCCGAAGGCGGTTGGAGCAACGAACTCAAACCTGAAGACTGCGTTCACACGCTCATCGCCGTGCACACCGACACGGGCGACGTCGGACTCGGATCGGTTTTTACAAACGACGCCTTGGTGCGGGCCTCGCTGGCAGTGCTGGAGCCGCTCTACGTCGGAGAAAACGCCCTCGAACCCGAACGTGTCAGCGAGAAGCTCCAGCAGAACATGTTCTGGCTTGGGCGCGGCGGTTCCATCACGCATGCGATCAGCGGCATCGACATCGCTTTATGGGATCTTCTTGGCAAGGCCACGGGACAACCCGTGGGACGCCTCTTAGGCGGACGCTACCGCGAACGCGTGCAACCTTACGCCTCACTCCTTATGGACGAGCCCGAAAAACTGCGGGAGCATTTACTGTCGGTGAAAGCGCAGGGCTTTCGCGCCTTTAAAATCGGCTGGGGTCCCTTTGGCCGGCGTAACGCGGCGACAGACGAGGCCATCGTGAAGGCCGCGAGAGAAGCCGTCGGTGCCGACTCCAAGCTTATGGTAGACGCCGGAGGCAGCGATGCCTTCTGGCCCAACGGTTATAAATGGGCGCTCAACACCGCGAAGATGCTCGCAGACTACGACGTGCACTGGTTTGAAGAAGCGCTGCATCCCGATGCGCTCGAGGATTATGCGAAACTGCGCGAACACTCTCCCGTGCCCATCTCCGGAGGCGAGGTGCTCACACGTCGACAAGCGTTCCAGCCGTTTCTGGAGGCCCGTGCCTTCGACATCATCCAACCCGATGTCACCAAAGTTGGAGGCATCAGCGAAGAGCGTCGCATTGCCTGGATGGCACAGGAACACGGCGTTCAATTCATCCCACACGGTTGGAATACAGCGGTGGGACTTGCGGCCGATTTGCACCTCGCCTCCGCGTTTCCAACGACCGATCTGGTCGAGTATTTGACTGGATCGCCGTTTATCGATGAGATCACCCTTGGCGGCTGGTCTATCGGCTCTGACGGGATGCTTGCGATCCCCACAAAGCCCGGTCTGGGGCTGGAATTGGATCCGGACGCGGTTCGCAAGTACACACGAGGAGAAAGGCTGCTTTAATAGAGTAGGGAGACGAGGATGGTTTGCGGCCACAACCACTCCTTGGCTAATGGCTGGGAACCCTCCGGGTTCAGGCAGTTTCGCGCTCCATGGGAAAGTGAGCACATGGGGAAGACAGTCCTGTCTTCCCCGGCTTTGGAGACAGCGCACGGAGGCTCACCCAGTGGGTGAGGCCCAAAAGAGGTTATTTTAACATGCATAA
>CANJPY010000067.1 GCA_947476255.1 Chthoniobacteraceae bacterium
AATACGGCCTGACTCGTTTTCCCACGAACGCCACACGGCGATACAAATGAAGCAAACCGGAGAACAGCCTCCGAGAGCCGGATGCGGGAAATCCGCCCGTCCGGTTCGATGAGGGGGAGAGGAGGACAAGGAGTGGTTGTGGCCGCAAACCATCCTCGTCTCCCTACGCTATTGATTCGCCTGAGCTTGGAAACTTCCAAGCTGCCATATTTGCTTTTCCAGGTTTAGAAGGTCGGATCACTGATCCCGTGGGAGCGCCAAACATCGGCCAACTTCATCCCGGCATCCGCCTTCTAGAGGATTGCTACGATCTCTCTTTCGGTGAATCGGCTCTTTTTCATTGGTTTCCATGGCCTTCCCAAAGCTCAATTCCCTATTCTATTTAACCTGTACCACGCGAGGGGAAGCTTACAGGAGGCTTGGCGAAGATTTACGAAACGACGGAGATATCGTAACTCGGATCCATCCAGAGGGCGTCGTCAGTAATGGCAGTGAGCTTTTCGGCCTGGTACTGTGAGATTCGTAATCTGTCGAATGGATCGGTCTGGACTGAGGCAAGCGAATAAACCCGAGAAGCGTGGTGGAATGCCACAGGAAGGATGTGGAAGCCGGAGGTTTTTAATTTGTCTTCGAAAGAATCGTGAAAGCCAATCGGACTCGGTTGCTTTCCGATAGATGCTTTAATTGCAATTTCCTAAATGCTAACAACACTCACGGAAGCATCTGTATCCGGATTTTCAGGGAGGTGAGCCGCCTTCTCCGACAGCTCTGGAACAACCCTGAGAAACCAAAGGAGAGCGCAAGTATCAAGGAGCACTTTCATCGGGACTCAGCAAAAACGTCCAGCGGTTCATTAAAGGCAGCGGGGATGGGGGAATGTCTAATTTCATCATTCCACGAGTCCTTGAGGGCTTTTCGGGTGTGCAAGGCCGAAGCTCCGCCATCTTTGGAGCGTTCCTCGTAATGATAAAAACTTCGCCTGCTAAGACTTCTCGAAGAAGCTCTGAAAATTGGGATTTGGCCTCGTAAGGGGCGATCAATTTCATGGAATCCACAATAACACGACTGGTCGGACCGATTAATTTGTGGTGCCGGGAGGTTTCCCGTAGCGGTGTCCACCGTGTGTAGAGCGACCCAGGCCTGTTGAGTGCGTGGCAGGTTATGCAAGCACGAACCAGAGTGAGATGCTATGCAACATGCTAACGGCTAGGTTGGCTTTGGGAACAGGGTTGCCGCGCTCGGTCACGAGAAATGCGCTCAGAACCTTGTAGAAGATCTGCAGAGGGAAAAGCACAACAACGATGCGAAGTCGTAAGCTGGAATCGGCAAGGGCGACGATGCTGACGATTGCAATCGCCAGATACAAACAGGCGAGAATCTGGCGCGAGGTGGTGTCCGGGCCAAAAACCTCATCTAATCTGGGAAGCATTCGGTTGAGGCGGAAACCAATTGCTAACCCCATGTAGCCTGCGACGAGAACATTGACGACGAGCGACAGCAGGATGAAGGGCATCAATGAAAAGTTAGGTTTCTTGAAAACGGTTAGCGACGCATACAGGCAAGCTGGGCGACGACAGGAGAGCGGCGGGCCCGCGGTTGGGCCGCACGCGTAACGCATGTCGGGAATAAGATCCGGAGACTAGGTGCTTCGAGCTAAAGCCTTGCAGAGTGCGCGCTCTATCGTTGGTTTTGTGTGCCGCCTGATTTCTTTATAGGGCCAGGTCTCTCTCATGCTCGAACAGGTAGGGGGTGCTCAGATTGTAAAACGATTGTTTGAAGGAACTTAGAATCACGAGAAGCGACTCGGAAAGCGCTCCGCCGTCCCCGGCAGCAAAGGGCAGGGACGCTTCGGGCGTTCTTTATTTTCCAGGCGGCCGCGCCCCCGTGGCGGCCCTCTTTGTCAGGTCATCGCCCAAATCTACACGCGCATTTTCTGCGAAAGCCTCGAGCCGGGTGATGATTTCAGGGTGACTCGCCGAGACATCCTGCGTTTCACCCGGGTCGGAAGTCAGGTTGTACAAAGCGCGTTTTATGGGTTGGGGACGGTATTTACCGGGCACTCCGTCCTTGCCTTGCGGCTGGCCATTCATGGTCCGCGTTGTGTGTGCAAAGAGCAGTTTCCATTCGCCAGAGCGTACCGCTTGGAGGTCGTTTTGGTTGTAATAAAAATAGTAGGCATCGTGCGGGTTCTTCGCCGCCGGCAAATCTGCGAGGACCGGCCAGATATCGAGGCCATCAATTTTATGGGCGGGCAATTCTGCCCCAATCAAGCGGGCAATGGTTGGGAAAATATCGATGGTCATGAGGGGCTCTTTGCACACAGAATTGGCCGGAAGACGCCCCGGCCACCGCATGATACAAGGCTCGCGATGCCCGCCCTCGAAGTTGGTGCCCTTGCCCTCGCGGAAAGGTCCTGCGGATCCTGCGTGGTTTCCGTAGGACAACCAGGGGCCGTTGTCGGAGCTGAAAATAACCAGTGTGTCCGCGTCCAGATTATTTCTTTTGAGGGCATTGAGGACTTCCCCCACGGCCCAATCAATTTCCATGATCACATCTCCGTACAGCCCCCCGCCGGATTTGCCCTTGAACTTGTTGCTCACATGCAAGGGAACATGCGGCGTGTTGGGGGCCAGATAAAAGAAGAAGGGCTTGTCTTTGTTGGTCTCTATAAAACGCACTGCGCGCTCCGCATACTGGGTTGTGAGTTGGTCCTGATCAGCGGGCGTTAAGTCGCCGTTAAGGACCCGGTCGTTTTCAAAAAGGGGAAGGGGAGGATAACTGCCGGGGCTCGCTTCGGGATGATGCGGCCACATGTCGCTTGAATAGGGGAGGCCAAAAAACTCGTCAAAGCCGTGGCACACTGGCAGGTGTTGCGGCAAATGCCCGAGATGCCACTTTCCGGCCATTCCGGTGGCGTACCCCTTGCTTTTAAAAAGCTGCGCGAGTGTTGTTTCTTGGCTGCTGATTCCTATGAACGACTTCGGACCAAGCGCCCCGGGAAGACCAATGCGGTTGGGATAACAGCCAGTCAGTAATGCTGCACGAGAGGCAGTGCAGACGGGTTGGGCCGCATGAAAGTCCGTGAAGCGGCGGCCTTCCCTTGCCATACGATCGAGATTCGGTGTTGGGAAGGCGGTCGCGCCAAAGACACCGACGTCACCGTAGCCCTGATCATCGGTAAAAATGATGACCACGTTTGGCGGTCGAGGCGTGGGTTTTCGGCTGGTCGCCAAAGTGACATCCACGCTGCAAAGGAGCGCAAGAACACACGTGAGGGTGACTCTGAGGAACTTCATGCAAGGCGGGGTTTTCTGTGCAAGGGAGCTTAGAGTGTCCGGCTTGAAACCTTGTACGGTATTTGTAAACAATTTCTGATCAGGGTGTTTGATATCAGAGTGGCGGCTGGTTTTTCTCCAAGCTGCTGCGCATGGCATCGACCCGGGTCTGCACATCTGCGGGCATCCGCACCAACTCGGGCCATGTGCGGTGGTAGCCCTCGCCCGGAAGTTTTTTCGTCGCATCCAGTCCCATATGAGTGCCGAGGTTTGCAATGCTTGGAGCATGGTCGAGCGCATCGCTTGGATTTTTGGTGACGATGCTGTCTCGCTGGGGATCGGTATTGGCGCACATGCGAAACAGGACCTCGCTTGTGTTGTGCACATCACAGTCCGCGTCGACCACAACGATGTACTTGGCGAACATCATCTGTCCCATGCCCCAAAGACCGTGCATGATTTTGTAGGCTTGCCACGGATACTGTTTGCGAATGGAAACGAACACGAGGTTGTGAAATGTGCCTTCCGCGGGAAGGGCGATATCCACGATTTCGGGAAAGTTCATCTGGAAAACAGGCAGGAAAATACGCGCGCTCGCAGTGCCCATGTAGAAATCTTCCATGGGAGGAATTCCGACAATCGTACAGGGATAAACAGCGTCCCGCCTGTGGGTGATGGCGGTGATATGCAAGACGGGGTACTGGTCCACGGGAGTGTAAAAACCGGTGTGGTCTCCGAAAGGTCCCTCGTCGCGCAGTTCCCCGGGTTGTACAAAGCCTTCGATCACGAAGTCGACATCGGCAGGGACGTCCAAAGGAACCGTGAGGCAGGGGGCAAGATCCACGGATTTTTTGCGCAGAAACCCTGCAAATAGGATTTCATCGAGCCCGTCGGGCAGTGGTGCCGTGGCCGCGAATGCGTAAGCCGGATCTCCGCCAATGGTGATGGCTACAGGCATGGGTTCGCCTTTTTCGTAATAACGTTTTCCATGGCGCGCCGCGACCTTGTGCACCTGCCAGTGCACTCCCGTGGTTTGAGCGTCATAGATCTGAATCCGGTACATTCCGAGGTTACGCTCTCCGGAGTCTGGGTCTTTGGTGTGGACACAAGGCAGCGTGATAAAGCGGCCTCCATCGTCAGGCCAGCATTGAAGGATGGGGAGATCCAGAAGAGTGGGAATATGTCGGAGGGCTTCGCGGACAGCGGTCGGATTTTCAAAGCGGTGGATGACTTCCTGCGCCGGCCCCGAGCGAACGTGATTGGGTTTGGCGTTGAGAAGATCGAGTCCCTGCATCGCAAGATTCCAAGCGGAACGCAGATTGGTGGGCGGCTTCGCCTTCAGAATCAGACGCATCTGGTGCATCAGTTCGTCAACATCCGCGATGCCAAGGGCCAGCGCCATGCGCTTGCGCGATCCCATCGTGTTGATTGCCAGAGGAAAAGACGATGGGATCCCGTTCACCGTGGGCTGCTCAAAAAGCAATGCTTTACCCCCGCCCGGTGATTTCATTTCACGGTCCGCCCAGGCGGTGATTTCAAGTTCTGTGGCGACTGGAAAAGGGATGCGTACAAGTTCGTCCGCTTTTTCCAAAGCGGCGATAAATTCAGCGGTGGAGCGATAAGCCATAAAAAGACTTTAGCGCTCAAATTTAGAGAAGAAAGGCGGACGGTGTAAAATTGGGCGTGACGTTGAACGTTTCATGGAGCAGAGGAATCGGGAGGGAAACTCGTTTTGCTTCCCACGTTTTTTATTGCCATGGAAGTCATCATCAATCCCAGCGCTCAAGCCGCAGCGAATCTTGCGGCTCGTAAAATTGCGGGAGTCGTCCGCGCGAAGCCCTCGGCTGTTTTGGGGCTGGCCACCGGCGGTTCACCCGTGCCCGTTTATCGCGAACTCATTCGGTTGCATCAGGAGGAGGGCTTGGATTTCAGCCGGGTCACGACCTTTAATTTGGACGAGTACATTGGGCTTCGGCCATCCCATCCCGCTTCCTATCACCACTTTATGTGGGAGTGCTTGTTCCGGCATATTAACGTTTGTTCCGAGCGGGTGCACATTCCCGATGGTCTGGCCCACGACATCCCCGCCAGTTGCAATGCTTACGAAACGGCCATTCGAGATGCGGGCGGGATTGATCTGCAACTGCTTGGGATCGGAACGGATGGTCATATTGCCTTTAACGAGCCGGCGTCCTCTCTCGCGTCTCGAACGCGGATCAAAACGCTGAGCGAGCGCACGCGCAGGGACAACGCCTCGTTTTTTGCCGAAGGCGAGGAGGTGCCTCACCATGTGATTACCATGGGCGTCGGGACGATCATGGAGGCCCGGGAAGTTGTCCTGCTGGGATTTGGCGCCGCCAAGGCGGACGCTATGTTGGCCGCAATCGAAGGACCTGTGACACAGATGGTCCCGGCCTCCGTGTTGCAGTTTCATGAACGCGCCTGTTTTCTGCTGGATGACGCGTCGGCTGCGAAACTGCAACGGGCCGATTATTATCGGCACGTGTTTGCTAACAAACCCGGCTGGCAGCGGGTTTGAAGGAGTGGGGGCTTTCTGCTTTGTTTCGCTGGAGGCTCCCGGTTTCCGCCACCCCGCATGGAACTTGACCTCAATAGCACGCCCGAAAGAACCATTCTGGACCTTACCGGTCTGGGTATCCCCCATTTAAGGGTCCTCGGGCGTTATCGTTATCTGCGGGCGCATCCTCCCCTCGCGGATCACACTCATCTGGGAATGATGGAGATTTCCTATCTCGCACGCGGGACGCAAAATTATTGGATGGGGGGCGATTGCTACCGGATGACTGGAGGTGATCTTTTCGTCACGTTTCCTGACGAACCACACAGCACCGGCCCCGATCCAGAGCACTGTGGACTGATGTATTGGTTTGTGCTTGAACTACCTGCGACCCCGGAGGGTTTTATGGGAATGCCGTCCTCGATTGCGAAAGCTTATTGGGAGGGCTTGCGCCATTTCCCGCACCGGCACTGTTGTGCGGGCCCCGGGTTGCAGCCTGTCGTCGACCGGGTGTTCAAAGCGGCCGAGGCTCCAGACGGCCCCCTGCGCGGGGCGAAAATGCACCTCGCTCTCCTCGAATATCTCCATGAGATTTTGGCGCTCTCCCAGCGTGCGCCCGTGCGCGCCGTCTCGGGCGTCATGGCGCATGTTCTGGAACACATCAACCTGAAAATAGACGAACAATTGCCTGTGGAAGCCCTTGCACGGGAGTCTGGGCTTTCCGTTCCCCGCTTCAAGGCGCGTTTCCGGGCTGAGACTGGGTTTCCCCCTGCAGAGTTTGTGCTTCGCCGGCGGATCGAACGCGCCAGTCAACTGCTTGCGTCGAGCGAACGCAGTGTCCTGGAGGTCGCCCTTCAGGTCGGTTTTTCAAGTTCGCAGTATTTTGCCAGTGCTTTCCGGCGCATTACGGGGATGACGCCCACTGCCTTTCGGGAAAAGTTGACGGGATTTACCACAGATCTTGTTTGATTTTGTATTGCGATATCGGAGAGAACGACAACCTTCTTTGTTTCCTGCATGCTCTACGCCTTTGTTTCGTCCCTTTTCCATTGACCCCTATGAATACCTCATCCACCGAAGTCTCACGCCGTGATTTCCTGAAGACATCTTCGCTTGCCGCCGGAGTGGCTGCATTTCCTTCCATCGCCAGTGCGCAGCACAAGGCTGAGCGGATTAAAATCGGCTTGGTCGGTTGCGGAGGCCGAGGCTCTGGGGCGGCGAACAACGCCTTGGAGTCGGATCCCGGCGTGCAGCTTGTAGCGATGGCCGATGTGTTTCCGGAGAAACTAGAGTCCAGTCTGAGCGGCTTGAGCGCGAAATACGCAGATTCACCGGACCGTATCAACGTTCCCAAAGAGCGCCAGTTCGTTGGCTTGGACGCCTACAAGCAGTTGCTGGCCACGGATATCGACGTTGTTTTGCTGGCGGCGCCTCCCGGATTTCGGCCGCTCCATTTTGCGGCCTCGGTGGAAGCCAACAAGCACATCTTCTGCGAAAAACCCATGGGCACTGATGCCGTGCACTGCCGCAGCCTTCTTGAATCTGCGCGTTTGGCCAAGCAGAAGAAGCTCAGCGTGGTGGCCGGCTTTTGCTGGCGCTACAGCAACAGGCGTTCGCTTTTTGAGAAAATTCACGACGGTGCCATTGGCGAAGTGCGTGGCCTCTACCACACCTATCTCACCGGGCCCGTCAAGCCAATGCCTGCCCCCGAGACGCGCAAGGACGGTGTGAGTGACGTTGAGTGGCAGTTGCGTAACTGGATGAACTTTGTGTGGCTCGCCGGAGGCGGTCTTGTTGAGCAAGCCTGCCATAGCGTGGACAAGATGATGTGGGCCATGAAGGATGTGGCGCCGCTGCGTTGTACGGCGAACGGAGGCCGTCAAGTCCCCAATCCAGGCGGAAATATCTTTGATCACGTGACGGTGCACTATGAGTGGGCAAATGGCGTGCGCGGCGTCATGGCGCAGCGTCAGATCGGCGGCTGTTACAACGACAACAGTGATTACATCACCGGTGAGAAAGGGATGGCGACGACCAAGGGCGGCTTGATTATCAGTGGAGCCAATCCGTGGAAGTATGAGGGGCAGAACTTCGAAATGTACGTGCAGGAGCACAAGGAATTATACGCTTCCGTGCGCAGTGGAGCGGCCCACAACGATGGGGAGTGGATGTGTCAGAGCACGCTGGCTGCGATCATGGGACGCATGGCTTCCGAAACAGGCGCTGAGGTCACATGGGAGCACATGCTCAAATCACAGGACAATATCTGGCCCGATAACCTGAGCATGGACATGAACCTGCCCGTAGCGCCGATGGCCTCGCCCGGGAAAACCAAGCTCGTTTAACCCGCCGTTTAGAACGCACTGGATTTGTTCGTGCACCGGGGCTGGAGTCTTTCAAGCCGCAGCCCCGGCACTTTTTGACTCACCCCCCCAGAACTCTCTTTTCATGAAAAAACTCTCCCTCGGCGCCTTCGCACTTTTTCTCGGTGCTTCATCTCTACTCGCAGCGCCTTTGCCCCCTCCGGGTTATAGTGCGCTCTACAACGGAAAAAATCTGGAGGGTTGGCGGGGTGGATCAACGTTTGATCATCGCGCGCTTTTGGCGATGTCCGAGGAGGACAGGGCCGCCAAGATTGCGAAGTGGAATGAGGAGCTTGGCTCGCACTGGGTGGTGGAAGGGGACGAACTCGTCAACGATGGCAAGGGCAGTTATTTGACGACCCTCAAGGACTATGGCGACTTCGAGCTGCATCTTGAATACAAGACCGTCGCCACCGCGGATTCAGGCGTTTATTTGCGCGGCGTGCCGCAGGTCCAGATTTGGGATCCGACGCAGGCTGATGACAAGGGATTGGGCCGGGCCAAGGGGTCGGGGGGGCTTTGGAACAACCCGCCGGGATCGCCGGGCAGGGATCCGCTGGTTTTGGCGGACAAACCGTTCGGCGAGTGGAATCAATTGCGGGTGGTAATGGTGGGTGCGCGCGTGTCCGTGTGGCTCAACGGAAAGATGACCGTGGACCACGCAATCCTGGAGAACTATTACGACCGCAATTCAAAGGATCCCGCCCTCAAGGCGAATCCCCGGCCTATTCCTCGTTTGGGGCCCATTCAGTTGCAGACGCATGGCGCGGAAATTCGCTGGAAGAATTTGTTTGTGCGTGAAATTGAAGGCACGGAAGCGAACGAGATTTTGGCCGAGCACGGTGAGGGAGCCGATTGGAAGCCGATTTTCAACGGCAAGGACCTCACGGGGTGGCAGGGACCTGTGGACCAGTATGAGGCCCGCGACGGCGCCATCTATTGCATCAAAGGGAAGGGCGGAACGCTCTACACGGCGGAGGAATTTTCCGACTTCAAAGTGCGTACGGAGATCCAGATTCCGCCCGGCGGAAACAACGGCTTCGCGCTTCGGTATCCTGGCAAGGGCGACACTGCGTACGTCGGCATGTGCGAGTTGCAGGTGCTCGACGATGACGCGCCAAAATATGCCAAGCTGGATGCGCGTCAGTATAACGGTTCGGTGTATGGGATCGTGGCTGCGCACAGGGGCTATCAAAGGCCGGCGGGTGAGTGGAACTTTGAGGAAGTGACCGTGCAGGGATCGCGCATTCGTGTGGAGTTGAATGGCACAGTGATTTTGGACGCTGATGTGTCTAAGGTTACGGAGTACATGGCGAATTCGCCGCACCCCGGAAAGGACCGCACGAGTGGTTATTTTGGTTTTGCGGGACACGGAGACCCTGTGGGCTTCCGTGCGCCTCGTGTGCAAATCCTTAAATAGTTTTTTGGGCACAGGCCTGAAACTCAGGGCGCGGAACGAGAAACAGGGCGGTGGCCTTCGACGCAGGTGCATGCTGTTGAGGATTTCTTCGCCCGAAGCGTCCCGCGCCCGCTAGTTTTTTTAGACCGTTTGTGGTAATCTCAAAACACCCCTTAACTCGAACATGAAAACACTCACCACGCGTCGCAGTTTTTTACGTCATCTGGGAGCGACTGGTCTGGTTGCGCCTGCTTTCGTCAGAAATCTTATTTCCGCCCCGCCTTCTGGGAAGGTTCGCCTTGCGGCCTTCGGTGCCAACGGAATGGCGTGGTCTGATTTGAATTCGCATCTCGCGCATCCAAAAATTGAACTCGTGGCGGTGGCCGAAGTGGACTTGGATCGGCTGGGCAAACTGACCCAGCGGTTTCCTGATAACACGGTGCGCATCTATCAGGACTGGCGCCAGTTGCTTGAGAACGAAGCTAAAAATTTGGATGCCGTCACGGTGGGAACGCCCGACCACATGCACGCTCCGATCGGCCTCTCCGCGATGGAACTTGGCCTGCACGCTTACATCCAAAAACCTTTGGCGCATGACGTGTTTGAGGCTCGCCGCATGGCGACCTTGGCCCGCGAAAAAAAGCTGCACACCCAGATGGGTATTCAGATCCACTCCTCAGGCCAGTACCGCACGGCGGCCCATCTCATTCGGACTGGGGCGATTGGGAAAGTGCGCGAAGTCCATACATGGAGCAGCAAAAAGTGGGGTGATTCGACCCCAGCGCCTACGCAGGCAGACGCCGTCCCCTCAGGTTTGGACTGGAATACCTGGCTCGGGGTTGTGGGAGAGCGTCCCTTTGTCAAAGGCGCCTATCATCCCGGGTCATGGCGCAAGCGGTTGGATTTTGGAACTGGAACCTTTGGCGACATGGGCTGTCACATCTACGATCCAGTTGTGGAAGCACTGCGTTTGGGGTCACCGCTGACAGTGCGCAGCGAGGGGCCGACTCCGAACGAATGGAGCTGGGCCAACAACGCTGTGATCCACTACGTGTTTCCAGGAACCGAATTTACGGAAGGCAAAACGGTGAAGGTCACTTGGTACGACGGGGATGAGCGGCCGCCCCAAGAAGTGAAGGCGCTTTTGGAAGGCCAGCCGTTTCCCGAGCAGGGATCGGTATTCATCGGCACCAAAGGGACGATGGTTCTGCCTCACATTGACTGGCCAAAATTCTTTCCAATCGCTGATTTTAAGGACTTCCAATATCAACGCCTTGAGACAGGCAATCACTACGGACTCTTCACCGACGCCATTCTTGGCGGAGCGCCCACCAGCGCGGGGTTTGATTATTCGGGGCCTCTTACGGAGACGGTGCTGCTCGGTGGCTTGGCGACTTTTTATCCCAAGACCACCCTCGAATGGGATGGTGCGAGTTTGCAGTTCAAGAACATGCCCGAGGCCAATGCCAGGGTGCGCCGCCGCTATCGCAAGGGCTGGGAAGTTGCAGCAATGGAAGTGTAGGTTCCCCGGAAACGAAAGCGAGACCACGCCCCGGTCCCTGACGGTACGCTCTATGTGCGCTGCGCGCTCTGCGCTCGGTCGCTGGCCGACGGGTTTTTATTTTGCCGTGTCGATTTTGCCGTTTGGACCGATCTCGCTTCGGGTTGCTTCGAGCGCGGCTTGCGCGGCTTGCGCGGCTTGCGCTGCGGGAGCGCTTGCCGGGCCTTTTCCCAAAGCGGCTCTGAGATTTTCCGCGATCTGCTGCGCCTGCATCTTCCTGCCTTCCGTGTTGTAGAGAGAAGTGTCCGTCCAGAATGTGTGGCGCTCGAGCGGATCCATCAGTGCAAACAGGTTGTTGGTTGGGAAGTTTTCCTCCCGCATCACGCGTGCCGCGAAGGCGTTCAGTTTCGTTGATTTTTCGGGAGACGGCCTCCTTGAGCTTGCACCGGTCACCCAAAGCGGGGCTTCTTTGAGTCCATCGCCAGCGTATAGAGATTGGTAGGCGAGATAGGGCTTCGCCGCGTTGCCGGCCTTTCCGTCTTCATCAATGCTCTTGAAGAACGCGGTGAGCGAATAGTAGTCCGCGTGGGAGATGGGCTAGCGTGGCCTTAGCGCGGCACTTGCAGGCGGAATGCAGGGATTCTTGTGAAGACGGGAGCGTTTTCCTCGGTGATTCCGAAAAATGCGCCCTCGGCGGTACTGTCGCTGCCAATGGTGTGGTAACTGTTGTAGGAAAACGCCTCTCCCGGAAGCAGTCTTGGTGATTTCCCCACAACACCGTCTCCTTCGACCACCACGCATTCGCCATGAGCGTCCGTCACCACCCATTTCCTGCCTTTGATGGTGACGCTCGAGGTCGAGTCATTGTGGATGGTGAGGAAGTAAACAAAGGGAAAGGGACGTTCCGGCGGCGCATCGAGGTGCGGCACATGGACGATGCGGTCAACGGTGACATGCAATCCTTCGAGTTCAGAAATCACGCAACCACTCTGCCACACCTTGGACTGGAGGTGCATCTGAAAATATGCGCCTGCCCGCGGCTCCGACGCGTGTTTTCGCTTTTCTTTCCTGTACGATTTCGAATTCTCGAGGGATGAACGTTTTGCCGCCCGTATTGAGCATCGCTGGGTCTGATAATAGTGCGGGAGCCGGCATTCAGGCAGACCTGAAGACGATGAGCGCCTTGGGAACGTATGGGCTGACGGCGGTGACCTGTGTGGTTGCGGAAATTCCGGGAAAAGTGAGTGCCATTCAGGGGATGCCAGCGGCGCTTGTGGCGGAACAAATCCGTCTATCCTTCGAGGCGTTTCCGGTGAAGGCCCTGAAAACAGGAATGCTGTATTCTGCGGAAATCACAAGGACGGTGGTGGAAACCTTGAAGGCGATACATTCCAGCGGAGGGATGCCTCCTTTGGTGGTCGATCCTGTGATGGTGGCGAGCTCAGGGGATCGTCTTTTGGAAAGTGAGTCCTTGGAAGGATACAGGACGGGGTTGTTTCCTCTTGCCGCTTTGGTGACGCCCAATTTGGACGAAGCTGAGGTACTTCTTGGAGGCAAGATTGACTCCCGAGAGGCTTTGGCAGAAGCGGGTCAGGCGCTTGTGCGCGTGTATGGGTGCGCCTTTCTGATGAAAGGGGGACATTTGAAAGGGGACACGGCGGCGGATTTTTTGGTGTTGCCGGGGGGCGAGGTGGTTTGGTTTGAAGCGCCCTTTGTGCAAGGTGTTTCCACCCATGGAACGGGGTGCACGTACTCCGCGGCAATCGCTGCCGAATTGGCGAAAGGGGCGGGTTTGGTAGATGCCGTGGGCGGCGCCAAACGGTTTGTAAGTGAGGCTTTGCGTGGCTATTTACGGTGGGATAAGGAGGGCGGTTCCACCGATGCGCTGCATCACTTTGCTCGGGTGGGAGTATGAGCGCTGGGGAGGAGCGTTGAAAGGCCGAGAGTGCGTGTAGGGCCGCATAAACGCGGCGCGGCGGTTCTGGAATACGCCAACCTGGATCTCCTCGCGCTGGCGCCACCTGGAACCCAGCCTAAACAACCTCTTTGCGATGGATCCACACGGAATTGACGAGGCCCAAAGCAAACATATTCATGAGCAGGAACGTCCCTCCGTACGAGATCAGGGGCAAGGGCAACCCGGTGATCGGCATGATGGCGATGGTCATGCCAATGTTTTGGTACACGTGGAAAAAGATCTGCGTTGCGAATCCCGCAGAGATGACGAGGCCATAATTATCGGCGGATTTATGCGCAGAATAAAGGCAGGCAAGCAGGAGTCCGGCGAAGGCGCTGATGAGGGTTATATTTCCCAAAAAGCCCCACTGTTCACCAATGGCCGTGAAAATATAGTCCGTATGAACCGTGGTGCCAGGGATAAAGCCTTGTTCAACTTGGGTGCCCGTGGCTTTAAATCCTTTCCCCGAGAATCCGCCCGAACCGATGGCAATCAGGGCTTGGTTGATGGCGTAACTAGCTCCCTGCGGGTCAATTTGAGGGTCAACAAAGGTGACCAGGCGTTGCCGCTGATAAGGTTTGAGCGCGAAGTTAATCACCAGAGGGAGCAAGGCCATTCCGGAGAGAAGAATGGCGAGCAAGTAGCGTTTTGGCAGTCCCGCGGCAAAAGCGGTGGCGAGCATGACGGGAATCCACACCAGCGTCATTCCGAAGTCCGGCTGTTTGAGGGTGAGTAAAATGGGGCCGATGATGATGGCTCCCACGGAGGTGAGCTTGAGCATCGGGTGCATTTTCGAGAACTGGCTCAAGAAGAGTGCCACGGTCAGAATGCCCGCGAGCAGCGCGAGTTGGGAGGGTTGGAAGGTGCCGATGCCGGGCAGGCGCAGCCAGCATTTGGCGCCCCCATGTTCCTGTCCGAGGGAGGTGTAAGTGAGGGCTGTGAGGACCGCTCCCGAAATGTACAAGGGCAGCGCGGCCCATTTTACCCAGCGATAATGGACCAAGCTGACTGCGAAAAATACGCCTAGCCCTCCCGCCACCCAAAGGGCCTGCTTTTCCCAATACTCGCTGGTGCGAAAGTAGGTTGCGCTGTAGACCGCCACCACCCCGAAGAGGGAAAGAAGAATGGTCAGGCCGACAAGCAGCCAGTTCATTCCAAGGAGTTTGCGCAGGAGCGGCGTCATGGATTCAGAGAGGGCGGCTCACGCAAAACGAGGCACCGCCGCAAGCAGCTTCCGCGTGTACTCATGCTGCGGGTCTGCGTATATCTGTTCGGCAGGAGCGGACTCGACGATTTTGCCGCGGTACATCACCAGCACGTGGTTGCTGATGTGCTCCACCACGGCGAGGTCATGGGCGATGAACAGGTAGGAAAGCCCCAGTTGCTCTTGAAGGTCCTGCAACAGGTTGACGATTTGCGCCTGAACACTCACGTCCAGAGCGCTCACCGGTTCGTCGCACACAATGAAGCGTGGTTCCACCGCAAGCGCACGTGCAATGCCGATCCGCTGCCGTTGACCCCCGGAAAATTCGTGGGGATAACGCGCCGCCATTTCAGGTTGCAGTCCCACTTGTTGGAGGAGTTGAGCGACGCGTTCTTTGCGGTCCACCTTTGTGAGCGCCGGAAAGTGAATCTCCAAGGCTTCTCCTATGATGGCTCCAATGGAGTGCCTAGGATTGAGGGATCCAAAGGGATCTTGAAAGATCATCTGCATCTGGCGGCGAAGCGGCCGGAATTCGGACTCCGACAGGGGAAGGATATCTTTGCCTTCGTAGAGGACCTTGCCTGCGGTGGCGGCCGTGAGTTTGAGGAGCGTTCTTCCGATGGTGGACTTGCCTGAACCGCTTTCGCCCACCAATCCCACGGTGGTTCCCGGTTCAATGGTAAAACTCACGTCGTCGACGGCTTTGATGTCGTCAACATGCCGCCTGAGAACGCTGGAACGCACTGGGAAGTGGGTTTTTAAATTCTGGACTTCGAGCAGAGCCATGAGTTTGGGAGGGGGGAGAAAAGGAGGGAAGGGAAGAAGGGGGAGTGGCTTCAGTTAGGGTGAGGAGTATAAAAATGCAGTGAGAGGACTGGTGGGGGAGGCGCCCCGGATGCGTTCGCCCAGCCCGGTTTCAAAGGCCGCCCTTCCTGCGTCCACGGCAGCGCGGAACGCCCGCGCCATGCGCGAGGGGTCGTTCGCGATGGCAATGGCCGTATTCACCAGAACAGCCGCCGCCCCCATTTCCAAGGCTTCCGCCGCCTGGCTCGGAGCTCCGATGCCCGCGTCCACCACCACGGGCACGTTGCTCTGCTCGATGATGATTTCTATCTGATCCCGAGTGCGCAGACCCCGGTTGCTGCCAATGGGCGAGCCCAGTGGCATGACCGTTGCCGCCCCTGCTTCTTCGAGTCGTTTGGCAAGCACCGGATCCGCATTCATGTAAGGGAGCACAGTAAACCCCTCTTTGACTAAAATCTCCGTGGCCTTGAGTGTTTCAATCGGGTCCGGCAGCAGGTAGCGAGGATCGGGGTGGATTTCCAATTTCACCCAGTCGGATATGCCCGCCGCTCTCGCCAGACGCGCCAACCGGACCGCCTCCTCTGCGTTCATGGCGCCGCTTGTGTTGGGCAGGAGCAGATATTTGGAGGGATCGATGAAATCGAGGATGTTGGCGAAAGCATCATGCCCCCCGCTGAGGTCGGCCCGCCGCAGGGCCACCGTGACGATTTGCGTCCCACTTTCCGCCAAGGCGTCCGACATGGCTTGGTTGGAGGCAAATTTGCCCGTGCCAAGCATCAACCGGGATTGGAAACTCCGGCCCGCGATGACCAAAGGGTCGTTAGAAAATTCTGCTAGAAACGCCATGCTCCCTATAAACTAACAAAGAACCGGCCCTTTTCTACCTGAAACGCTGAGGAACAAATTTTGTTTTGCGGCGCCTCGGGACTTTCCAACTCGGGGGGCGCTGGCGTTGGGAGACTGGATTCTCTGGTCGCGTACGCGGGGGCGTTGCTGTACAAAGGCGCCTCCTTCAGCGCACACTCCCTTCCCGTGATTCTCAACGACCATCAAATTCGACTCCTTGCCGAGCAGGGAATGATCAGCCCCTTTGAAAAGCAACTGGTCCGGCATCTCAAGGACGGCCTTCCTGTACTCTCCTATGGGACTTCTAGTTATGGCTACGATCTGCGCCTCTCGTCGCGTGAGTTCCTGATTTTCCGGCATATTCCGGGCACCGTTGTCGACCCCAAGGCGTTTAATCCCAAAAATCTTGAAACCACGCCGCTCCACCGCGACGAAACCGGCGCGTATTTCATCCTGCCCGCCCGCAGTTATGGCCTCGGGGTTGCCGTGGAAGAGTTGCATCTGACTCAGGATGTTACCGCGATTTGTGTAGGCAAAAGCACCTATGCCAGATGTGGAATTATTGCCAATGTCACCCCGGCGGAAGCCGGTTGGAAGGGGCACCTCACTCTGGAGTTCTCGAATTCCAGTGCCGCGGACTGCCGGATTTATGCTGATGAGGGTGTGGTGCAGATGCTGTTTTTTCAAGGACAGCCCTGCGGGACCTCGTACCGGACGCGCCGTGGAAAATACCAGAACCAGCGGCAACGGGTGACGTTGCCCAAAGTCTAGAGTGGAATGTCAGGAGGGCGTTTTCTTTTAACGCCGCTTCTGCCTGAGAGCGGAGGGTTCAAGGCCGGCCCGTTTCCTGAGCCCCTCGCGTCTCCTCGGAGAGTCGTTTTGTGGTGAAACTCCCTCCCTAGTTCCTGAAAACGCAGGTTCTTTGAACACTAAAGGCCAGATTTATTTGCTGGGTGATCCTGATTGTCTCGGAGCACTTCGCTCTGAAGATCCATACCGCACTCCGGACAGTCTTTAAAAGGGCTTTTGTGGAACGGGGACGCGCATTGTCGCGCACGCTCATGGGCGATCTCCTCGTGCTCCCTCCGCACAACCTCCGCTTCTTGCTTGGCCTGATGGTCAAGAAGTTGGGACGAAGAAGTTGTTAAGATGACGATCATATCCTGACGACACACCGCTTGAGACTCTAGTTGCAATCTATCGCTCGAAAACATGAAAGGCAAGTTCTCAGGATTGAGGAACGCGCACGCACCAATCCATCGTATCAGTGGGAGATTCGCTTGCTTAATAAGTTCTGCTCCAAAACAATTTTTGCGACGGCGCGGGCGAGAATTTCGTGTCCTTTGGAACGAAGGTGAGATCCATCCGCAAAGAGTGTCGGATAATCCACTGACGCGAGGGTTTCCTTCATGGATAGATGAAAAACACCGGGGCCTGTCAGGGTGGCGGCGAAGGTGTCCAACCCATTGTCCGAGAGATACCTTGGGTTGGATGATTCCGGGGAAAGGGTGCATTGGCTTACAATTAATACAGGAATTCCCAAGCGTCGCGCCGAAGCGATGCTTTCTTGAAAGACTGTTTCAACCCGATTTTGCCACTCCTGCACCTGTTTGGAGTCATTGCGTGCCGCAAGTTCGGCATCAGCATCATTGAGCAAACCTTGGGAGCGGATCTTCATCGGGATCCATTTCCAATAAATCTGCTCCGTCTTGGCTTCATGGATGCCGCTAATGATGAAGCTCTTTTGCAGCCAGTTCTTGGGCGCCCACGATGCGCTCGATACGGCTCGTCTCCATTCCCTCTCGTCTTCAAATTCATTTGAATCGTTGAGGTGCAGGATCACGAGATCAGGATGGTATCTGAGTGCACGTTCAAGGACGATGCGGTTGCGACGCACGCCATTACCGCCCAAGCACAGATTAATTCCCTCCGCTGGAGTCCCTGCGGCGGAAAGGAATGAGGCTGCCTGCTGCACGTACGATTCCCTTAAGCTGGGCCCGCGGGGAACGGAATCGCCAACGGCGAAAATACGCAATACCCCTGGGGTGGGTGAAATTGGAAAATGCTGGGGGAAAAACCGGCGCCCGCCCGCCCTGACAAGATGGACTGTGCCATCGCTTGGGTCCTTAAATCCCGCATCCGGATTATAGCCGTATTCAAAGCGACCATGAAAACGGCGGGCGAAAAAAGTCCTTTCGATGGCCTCGCTTCCAAGCAGGAGCGCCAGAAAAAAAAGGAAAGCTTTAGAAAAGGGTGGGCGATCCATTCAAAACTGAAAGTAGAGGAACTCCTTTTCGCTGACGGCGGAGCTCGCCATGGTAAGAAACAGCAGCGCGTAGACAACCCCTCGAAGACTCCAGTGCCAGGTCGGAGGAAAATCATTCTCGCCCTCCCTATGGCGGGTTGCAAACTGAAGCAGGAGGAGTGGCAAGCAATGCAAGAGGAGCCAATAAAACGGAGCGCCCCATGCAACGCCTGTGGAAGACCAGTTTCCGAGGGCACGAACCCAACCTAGACAGGTCGAAAAATCAGGCGACCGGAAAAACACCCACCCCACACAAGTGACGCACAACATGAGGACCACCGCGCAGGCGGAACGCCATCCCGTTTGGCTTTTCTCAAGGCGGGCTAGTGCGGGCACCACTCTGTAGAGAACTAAAATGAAGCCATGGAAAGCACCCCAAGCCAGAAACGTCCAGTTCGCTCCGTGCCAGAGTCCTGCCGCGAGCATCGTCACAAACAGATTCCAATGGACGCGCCACCCAGTGACTCGGTTGCCACCGAGGGGGATATACACGTAGTCTCGGAACCAGCTTGATAATGTGATATGCCAGCGCCGCCAAAAGTCTGAGGGGCCTTTTGCGAAATAGGGAAAGAGGAAGTTTTGACTGAGGCGGAAACCAAACAAGCGAGCGGAACCGCGAGCGATGTCCGTGTAACCAGAGAAATCACCGTAAATTTGAAATGCAAACGCGACCGCTCCAAGGATGGCCCAAGGGGCGTTCAGGGATGTTGCCGGGTCGAAAGCGTAGTTGGCCAAGATTGCGCAGTTATCTGCGACAAATATTTTCTTAAAAAAGCCCAGCAAAATCAGGCGGATCGCATTTTGGAAGTCTTCCCATGCGAAGCGAGGGGTGTTCTGGAATTGAGGCACAAGCTGCGCGGGGCGTTCAATCGGGCCGGCGACGAGCTGCGGAAAGAAGGATAAATACGCCGCAAACGTGGGGAAATCCGCGATCGGCGAGCTTCGCTTTTTGTAAATATCCGTCGTGTAGCAGATCGATTGGAAGGTATAAAAAGAGATCGCAATCGGCAAAGTCACCTGGACTAAAAATGGCTCCGCCTGGAAACCCATTTTCTGGAGAATTTGAAGAATGTTCTCCGTGAAAAAAGCGTAATATTTAAAAAAACAGAGGACGGCCAAGTTGCTCCCAACACTGAGGATAAAAAAAGACCTTCCCACCCGCTCCTTCGGGATGCGCCAGAGCAGTGCGTACAGAAATGGAAACACCAGGAAAAAAACTCCTGCTGCTTCCATGGCACCAGGGGGAATCGAGTCAGGTTTGAACGCGCACAGGCTCAATACAAGCAAGGGGATGGCCGATAATCCGATCACCTGCCGCAGTGGTCGTCGATCTCCCTGAATGGCGAGCCCGCAGAAAAAATCAATCACACTCGAAGCGCCGAGAAGTGCCAAAAACCGGCTGTCCCAAGCTCCGTAAAATACGCAGCTCGCTCCGAGTAAAAGCCAGATTTTCCCTCGAGTCGGGAGGCTCCAGTAAAGCGGGACAAGCAGGCTCAAAAAAAAGAGATATTGGGCAGATATAAAAGACATTCAGGGGTGATTTCCCTTTTTAATGAAAAGCGATTTAGGCGTTGGAGACGCGAGACTAGCCTGCGCTTGTGCGGAGACGAACAAAAAGATCGTCCTTCCCATGCACGCGACAGCTTCGGGAATCGCTTGGAGAGAGCAGCGCCGCTCGCAGCTAAGTTTGGCATGGGAGAAGGCGCGAGAGGACATATCCGCATTGCAAACTGAATGCCCACGCGTACACGGCCCGGCGCTTGAAGGTCTCTACGAGCAACGAACGGAAGCTTAAAGAAAGACTCAGCGCCACATTTGAATTTGGACCACTCGTTGCCAAGCCGAATCAGCGCCTGTAGCATTTATCCGAACTCAAGTTTGTACGGCGTGGAACTGCAGATCTCACTGCAAAGCAAAATTCCCCAGTGCGGAAAGGAACGCGTTTGAGTGGTCCCGATGCAGTTGGTGGCTCGCCCCAGTGAAGCGCACATGCCGACAACCGGTGATCATAGACACGGCCTCGGCACTGTCTTCGTCCGTAAGCGCACCACCGGCAGCAGGGTCTGCCTGCATTAAAAGCGTCGGGCATTTTATTGCGCGAAAGACGCGGTGTCGCTCATACCCTTGCAGCCAGCGGCCCTCAATCAGCGGAGTGAACACCTCGGGATCGACGGAGCGAAGGCAGTTGGCACTCCACTCCAGAGCCGCTTTGCTGCGGATTTGTGCCAATGTTTTCAACGTGCCATCCATTTGGGGTATGGCAATATCCGCGAGGAGACCGGCAAGATCGCCGCCTTTCGCTGCTCCGCGAACCGCGGTCTGCATTCCCTTGAACTGAGACTGCCACGCGGAGCCGATGATTCTCGTTCCCATCGTCTCAAATGGGGGATCCTCGAGCACGAGCGCCTTCACGTATTCCGGGACCTCGGCGGCGACAGCCGCAGCCACCATTGCCCCCAGCGAGTGCCCAAGAATCGTCACCGGTTCGCCAATGTCCGTGCGAAGAAACGCAACGGCATCCGCCACGTAATCCGTCACAAAATAGGACGAAGCCCTTTCCGATTCACCGTGCCCCCTGTGGTCCAAGGCCGCGATGTTCCACAATAATGTGAGGCCCGGGAGAACCGGATCCCAATCGCGCCAAAGACGCGTCACTCCGTGTAGCAACAAAAGAGGAGGGCGCTTGTCTCTGGCCTGTCGCACAAACGAAAGACGCGGCCTTGTCGTGGAGAGGTGCTGCGGCCAAATCATTTTTCGCTGCGCACGAGGGTTGGAAACGGTTTGGCAAGGCGGCCCGCTTTGATGATGCCAGACTGCATTACTGCCAGAAAGTTCTTCCTGTTCTCCAGAAGCGAGATGTTGCCAAGTACGTCTCCGTCGACCAGAAGCACATCGGCAAGTTTACCCGCCTCGAGCGTTCCGAATTCGGATTCCCGCCCCATGATTTGAGCGCCGGTTTTTGTCGCACAGGAAATGACCTCCAAGGGGGTGAGCCCGACGTCGCGCACAAAAAACGTGAGCTCGCGTGCATAGTCTCCGTGGGGATTCCAGCCGAACCCATAATCGCCGCCCATTCCAAGACGGCCACCCGCGCGCAGAATCCTTTTGGCGCTTTCACTGCCGGCTTCGAGCGTTTCTTTGTGTCCATCAATGACGGCTTGGGACAGCCCGAACTCGCGACCGAGCTCCACGCTGGCTTTTTCAAAGTAAAGCGCGGGAACACAGGGAACGTCCCGTTCAAGCAGCAAATCCAACGCCTCGTCATCCATAAAGGTGCCGTGTTCGATACTGTCGTAACCGGCTCTTAAAGCGTTTTTGATGCCTTCGGTGGCCCGGCAATGGCCGGTGACCTTCAGTTTGTGATTGTGGGCGGTGGCTACGACGGCGCGCATTTCTTCGAACGTCATGCACAGCGTGTGGTGGTCATTCATATCCGGCGAGGCGGCGTCGCCAGTGGGATACGTTTTCACCCATTCCACGCCGTCCTTCACCAAGGAGCGAACCGCTTTGCGTGCATCTTCGGCGCCGTTGATGATAAACACCAACCCTTCCATTCCGATCTTGCGAAACTCCGGATTCCAGTCCATCAGCCCCCCTGCGGAGCATATCTCCCGGCCGCTGGCTGAAAGTCTGGGTCCGGGAATAAGGTCTTCATCGATGGCCTTCTTGAGCCAAAAATCGACGTTGAACAAGCATCCGCCAGAGCGGGCCGCTGTGTAGCCGCACTCTAAAGCAAGCCGCGTGTTTACCGATGAGAGCAGGGAGACGTATTCGACGGGATACTTGATGTCCAAGTCTTCGAGGGCGGCGATGTTGAAGTAGGTGGCGTGGAAGTGTGCTTCCACGAGTCCCGGCAGAAGAGTGCCGCCCAATCCGTCGATGCGTTCACAGTCCGGACCTGTGGGCGGTGCATCCTCAAGTTTTCCACTGAAGGCGATACGCCCCTTGTGTACGAGCAGAGCGCCGTCCAATACGGCGGGTCTTCCGGTCCCATCGATGAGGGTACAGTTGTGGAGCAGGGTGTCGCGTTCGGAGATCTTCATGGGGTGGATGAGGGAGCCTTTTCAAACCTAACCTGCCCTTCGTGCCGCCGCTTGAACAAAGGCGGCGCGTTTGTGTATATACGCGCCAACCTTACTACTGACTGATTGACGTAAAAGCCTTTTTAGAATGTCTTATGCGCTTGAGATCCCCCTGCACATGGACGCCACAGAGAAACAGGTTGCACAGTTCTTCGCTCAACTCTCGCGGGAGCACGGCCTTCTTCTTCTCGATGCTCTGCCTGATGCCCGTTTTTTTATCAAAAACGCCGGAGGGGTTTATATGTACGCAAGCCGTGGGATGTGGTTGGCACACGGGTACAATGACGACTCCTCGATTCTGGGAAAACGCGATCACGACTTCATTCCAGCCTACCTCGCTGATCACTATACGCGAGATGATCGCGATGTCCTGGCGGGGAGTGAGATCTGGGAGCGTGTGGAGATGGTGATGCGGCACCCGGGATGCACAGACTGGTACGTCACTTCCAAGATTCCGCTCCGGTCAAAGCAGGCGAAAATCATCGGTCTTGCGGGCATTTCAAGAAATCTGGAGCAGTCTTCCAAATTTGCCACCCCGTTCGCACAGCTTTCTCCTGCTTTGGATTACATTCGGGAATGCTACGCTGAACGCATTGAAGTTTCGAAGCTCGCAGGGATCGCGGGAATGTCTCCCAGGAGTTTTCAACGCCATTTCAAGCAGGCGTTTCAAGTCAGTCCAACCGAGCACCTGCGCCAGTTTCGGATCGGAAAAGCGTGCCAGTTGTTGATCGAAACAGACCGCACCATAACGGCTGTGGCAGCGGAGACCGGGTTCAGCGACCACAGCCATCTTGTGCGTGAATTCACAAGGGCACGCGGCGAATCCCCGGGGGCGTACCGAAAGCGCTATCGGTAATACTTGGTTGATGGGCGCGACCACTGCTGGCTCCTCCGCACTTTCCTAGACTGTACCGACGGCCACTCTCTGGAAGATGGCACAGGGATGGTGTGTCTTCTGAAAAACTTTGCCCTTTCCCAAAGGCTTGTGGCCCATTAGGCACTCGATTGAATCATCGGATCGACTTTTGTGTTTCTGCGGCTGCAGCGCACTCAAGGAGAGTGCTACGGGAAGAATGGAAACAACACCCTGAGCTCTTCCGGCGTCGGCTGCCTTCCGTACTCGCAAATTTCGAAGGCTTCCGCAAACTTGATGGAAGCACCTTTGAGCGGCCCGTACCATTTAAGGAGGCTGTCACGGCTCCGGTTTGCCTCGTCGCTCTGTCGTTTGGTCCAGCGCGCGCGCAACCAATCTTTGCGCCCCGCTTCGTCGGAAGCAGGGGGAACTTTGGCAACGTACTCCTCACTTCCGTTAGCGCCGCCTTCGTAGTGCTGGGAGGGCATCTGGTGGATGGCGGTCAGCTTTTGCTCAAAAACATCGTCCACCGAAACGGCAACGTCGGGTTTGAAAGGATACGGCCGCTGGAAACCATCGCTTGAGTAAAGAAAGAGCGGATTTGCCTTCAGCGGCGCTACGTCGCTGCATACAAACGGAACGGTGACCATGAATGCAGCATCCTGCACAAGAACGCCGACATAGCGATGGTCGGGGTGATAGTCCCAAGGGCGATGCGCGATCACGACGTCCGCGCGCCACTCTCGAATCAGACGAATGATCTTTTGCCGATTCTCGAGCGATGGAATCAATTCTCCATCGTGAATATCCATAACCTGCGTCTCGGCACCAAGGATTGCATCTGTCCGCCGCACCTCTGCAAGCCGGCGCTGTGCGAGCGGGCCGCCCGCCGACTGCCAGTGTCCGACGTCGCCATTGGTGACGGACACCAGTTTCACGCGATGGCCCAGTTTGGCCCATTTCGCGGCCGTTCCACCCGCCTTGTATTGAGCATCATCGGGATGCGCTCCAAAAACGATGATGCGCAGTTTACCGTCACTTTCCTCAGCGCGAACGGAGTGTGACGGGAAGAGATGCGCAAAGATAAACGCCGAAATTCCGAGCGTACAACGAAGCAGCGATTTCATGTTCAGTGGGTGGGGAATGCAGGCGGTTAAAAACAGCGATAGGTTTAAAGCGCAGCTGATGATGAAAAGCTTTTTTATGGAAGAGCAAAAGACAAAAGACGGTTTGTGAAAGAACACGCGCCGCTCATTGATTGACTAGGGTCTGGACATTGAGATGCAAGAAGGGATTGAGCTTTCGGCGTTCCACAAAACACAAAAAAGCCGCGTTCGGCTACGGTGGGCGGCCTTGAGACTTTCGTGAGGAGGCATGACTCTTGAGGAAACGCTGGGAGTCCGGACGCGGAGTCGCTGACCCTAAATGAGACATTGACAGCAGGAAGCATCGTGATTGAGGATTTTTTGATGAACCCGTTTCCCTCCGCGGTAATTGCACTGGTACTGCTTTGCGTCATGCAATACGAGGCGCGTGCCTTTACTGTTTTTAAGGCGGACGAGTCTGCGAAGCCGCGGATTTTTCTCAAAGCGAACGCTGATGCCGTCAGCGTGAAGGCGGCGCAGGAATTGGCGCTTTATCTAAGCCGGATGAGCGGATTGGCTATGGCTTCAGAAACTGTCGAGTCTTCCCAGAATGTGCCCTCGGGTTCGGGAGTCTTGGCGATAGGGGAGTTAGCCAGAGAGTTGGGGCTCGTCATGGAGGGCGCGTCGCGGGCGAGGGACGGGTTCCGGTACCAAATCGTGAAGGACAGGCTTTTGATTGCTGGAGAAACGCCCCGCGGAGATTTACATGGGGTCTACGACCTTTTGGAGCGTCTGGGGTGCGGGTGGTTTGCACCGGGAAAAGTGGGTGAGGTGGTGCCTGTTTTGAACGAAGCGTTATTGCCGGACAATCTGGATTATACGGGTTTGAGTGATTCAGTGAACCGGCGTTTTTGGTACGGAGGCAAAGGAAACCCAGGGGACGCGACAAGTTTTTGGCTGGACCGGAACAAGGCGGAGTATCAGCAGGGGAGTTGGAGTCATGCGTGGCATGGCTTGGTCGCGCCGAAAGAGCTCTTTCCAACCCACCCTGAGTACTTCAGTCTCAACCGCGGGAAGCGCACCACCAAACAGCTGTGTACGACCAATGCAGAGACGGTGCGGGTGGCGACCGATAGTTTGGAGAAACAAATGGCGCAGCAAACGCAGCGCATTTTCGCCGCTGGCCCCAATGATGGAGGGAACCTGTGCGAGTGTGAGCAGTGCTCGAAATTGGACACCCCCGGATACAGGGAACCGACGAGCGGATTTCCCGCCTGTGCCGACCGTGTGTTTGGTTTTGCCAACGAACTGGCAGCGCGCACCGCACAAAAGTTTCCCAACAACGACTTGGGCATTTTGGTGTACAGCGAGTACTCCAGACCTCCTCTGAAAATGCAAAAGCTTCATCCCAATGTGTTTCCGATGCTTGCTCCCATTCGGCGTTGCCGTTTCCACGGCCCCAACAATCCGGTGTGTGAATCCAGTCAGTTGTTTGGATCTGAAATCACGGACTGGGGGAAGCTGAGCTCGAAACTGGGTTTTTACGCCTACAATTATAATCTAGCCGACGCCTTGCTTCCGCTGAGCAAGATTTCGTACTACAAAAGGCTCGCGGCGGCTTTGAGGGGAGCCAACCCCTCAGAGTTAGCCTGGATCTTTGAGTCTATAGATGCGTGGTCCTCGCATGCGCCACACTTTTACCTGTGCGCGCGTTTGGCGTGGAATAGCCGGATCGATGTGGATGTTGAAATGGAGCGGTACTTTTCTGGCTTCTACGCAGAGTCGGCCATTCCCATGCGCCGGTATTGGTTGCGCTTGGATGCCGCTTATGACCAGACCCCTGTGCATGTAGGCAGCCAGTATGGAATGCACAGAGTGTGGACTCCCGAGTTACTCGCCCAGAGTCGTACGGATTTGAACGAGGCGCTGCGTCTCGCGCAGTCTGAACGCGTCAAAGAGGCTGTGGCCATGGCTGAGGCTGGTTTGCGCACAGCAGAGATTTTCATTAAAATTTGGAACGCGATTGCCGCCTGCGAATTTGTGGAAGCAGCACAGCAACAGGCTAACCTGAAGGGCCATATCGACGGGCTTCTGAGCCACTCCGAGCCGAACTGGATTCACGAACGCTACGCATGGGGTTACTACACCCGCTTTTTGGGACTGACCGTGGATGCGGGTGCTGCCGCTCTTTCCGACGGCGGGCAACGGCTTGCCCGCCTGCCGGAAGAATGGCGTTTCAAGCAGGACAAAAATAAGGAAGGAGCGCTGGAAAAATGGTGGGATCCAAAGTTAGACGATACCCAATGGCAATCGCTGCGCGTTTTCAGCCGCTCGTGGTCTGATTATGGTCTCGCGGATTACCATGGCGATTTATGGTATCGGACGAAGTTTTCAATGCCTCAGCAGCTTCCAGAAGGGGATCTGCGCCTTTGGTTTGGAGGATTTGATTACGACGTCGAGGTTTTCTTGAATGGCCAGCGCCTTGGTGGCTGGATGGGCTTTGCAAAACCGGCCGAGTTTACCGATATTGGAAAACACCTCAGACCTGGCGAAAACGATATTGCAGTGCGCGTCTCCGCAGGTGACCTGGGAGAGCTCGGGACTGGCGGTCTGATGATGCCAGTGATGGTTTACAAATGGAACGGGAAGTCCGTCGTTCCGTCCGGAAAGAAAGGGGTGGAATACATTCAGTGATCCACTGTTTCGAAAAAATCTCATTATAAACTATTTATATTATTTTTGCCATGCTTTCCCCTGCTTGCAAATTTATCCCCGTCGCCCTCCTCTCCATAGTTGCCTTTGTACCCAATAGTTTTGGTGCGGATTCGATTTCCTCAGCTGCTGTTACCCACGAGGAAATCCGCACGACATTTGCCCGATACAGGGCAGAGCTGTTTGGCCTTTACGAACAGCTGCACGCTAATCCCGAGCTCTCCCTGCAAGAGGAGAAAACGAGCGCAACTCTCGCGACCCGGATGCGTACGCTCGGGTTTGAGGTGACCGAAAATATAGGGGGATTTGGACTTGTGTGCATTCTCAAAAACGGTCCCGGCAAAACCATCCTTGTCCGCACGGACATGGACGCTCTTCCCGTCGAGGAAAAAACGGGGCTGCCTTTCGCCAGCAAAGTCCGGACCAAAGACGCCCTTTCACGAGAGGTCTCGGTGATGCACGCCTGCGGGCACGATTTTCATATGACCTGTTGGTACGGGGCCGCACGCTTGCTTGCGTCCATGAAAGAACGATGGTCAGGCACCCTGGTATTTATTGCGCAACCCGCCGAGGAAATCGGAGCAGGCGCGCAGGCTATGCTAAAAGCCGGTCTTTTTGAACGGTTTCCAAAGCCCGACCTCTGCCTTGCCATGCATACCATGAACGGCATGCCTGCGGGTTCGGTGGGCCTCACAAGCGGGGTCGCCTCCGCCAACACCGACAGCGTGGACGTTGTTGTACATGGTCTCGGAGGTCATGGGGCTATGCCTGATAAAACAAAGGACCCCGTCGTTCTTGCCTCTCAAATCGTGCTCACCCTCCAAACGATCCGTAGTCGCGAACTCTCCCCGCAGGAACCCGCGGTCCTTACCGTCGGCTCCATTCATGGCGGCTCCAAACACAACATCATTCCAGACGAGGTGCGTCTCCAAATCACGATCCGGACCGTCAGTGCGGAAGCCCGGGCAAAAGCCCTTGCGGCCATCGCTCGTATTGCAAAAGGACAGGGCATTGCAGCGGGATTGCCTGAAAAACTTCTGCCAGAGGTGTTGTCGGTGGGCACTCACACCCCAATGCTCACAAACGATCTTGCTCTCACCGCGCGCCTCCGCGAGATCTTCGCTACGCTCTTGGGCTCTGGGAATGTTCTGGAGCGCAAACCGATGATGGGAGGAGAAGATTTCAGCCGTTACGGCACCACGAACGACAAGATCCCGATATGCCTCTTTTGGGTCGGTGCAACTTCCTCCGCGGATCTTGCCGCCGCCTCGGATTCGGGCACGGAAGCCGCGAGCTTACACTCGCCCTTTTTTCATCCTGAAGCTTCGGTTTCCCTTCCCGTAGGGGTGAGTGCGATGAGTGCTGCGCTGCTTGACCAACTCAAGAAGTAACCTCGAATCTTCCTCACGATAAAACTCCCCGATGCGGAGCTTTCTTTGTGCTGCTGCGGGACTTTTTTAAGAAATGAAGGGCAGAGCTTTTAACCTAAATGCGGCAATGAAGCGCGGCACACTTTATGTAAATCTATGCAGAAGAGTCTGATGCATGCAAAGAGAACCTCTTTTGGGCCTCACCCACTGGGTGAGCCTCCGTGCGCTGTCTCCAAAGCCGGGGAAGACAGGACTGTCTTCCCCATGTGCTCACTTTCCCATGGAGCGCGAAACTGACTGAACCCGGAGGGTTCCCAGCCATTAGCC
>CANJPY010000068.1 GCA_947476255.1 Chthoniobacteraceae bacterium
CCAGGACCCGCAACGGCCATGCTTCCACAGCCATCGAGGGCAATCCGCTGACTCTTGAGGAAGTACGCGCGCTTGAAGAGGGACGCCAGGTCACGGCATCGCCCTCGCGGTTCCAACGGGAAGTGACGAATTACTTCGCCGGGCTGCGATATGTCGAGAAGCACGCCGGACTCAAGGAGGTCCGCCACGAGCATCTCTTTGAACTCCACCGCCTCCTCGCCGCGGACGTCATGGATCAGGGGCGGGCGGGCGCCTATCGAACCATCGGCGTACGCGTGGGCAATCAGCTGCCGCCGCACCCCGACGATGTTTCCCCCCTGATGTTCGAACTCTTGGAATGGTGGAATACTCGGGCCCCCGAACTCTCGCCGGTCCTCACCTCGGCGATCCTCCACTACCGCTTTGAGGATATTCACCCGTTTGCGGACGGGAACGGTCGCACAGGACGAGCCCTAGCCCTTTGGGAGCTCTACCGACGAGGCTTTGATTCGCATCACCTTTTTTCCGTCGATGAGTACTATTGGGAAGATCGACCCGCGTACTACGCCGCTTTGGAACAGGTGCGGTTGGCGGGGGAAGACCTTTCGCGCTGGCTGGAGTATTCAGCGTTGGGCCTTAAACAAACCTTGGAACGCGTGTGGGGGCGTGTGCAGAGACTGCAGGCGGTAAGCACGACCCGGATGGTGTTAACTCCCAGACAAGAACGGCTGATAGGACTTTTGCGTGAAAAGGGAAGTCTGGCACCGTCGGAGATTTGGGCCCAGCTAAGCGTTTCCAAACAGGGGGCCATGAAACTCATACGACCCCTTCTGGACGCGGGGCTGATCGTCAAACACGGGACCGCCAAAACAGGCCGCTACTTCTTGCCATAAGCGATACCGGTCGGTTGATTCAGTCCGAACGATAACCACCGCCCTCCAGAGACCAGTTGGCAGATAACTTGAAGTTGCCGTCGCTTTTGAAGCGCGGCTCTCTCTCCGCGCGACAAGCTCACCTCATCTGTCGCTAATGCCCCCAAAGCTGAAATTTTCTGTCACAGCCGTCCGTGAGCCGGGGAACTGTATGGCAATGACTGCCGCCTCGCACGAAACGCAGGGTGGCTTGCCGGGCGAGAGAGCCTCGCGGGCTGGTTGCATCGTGCGGCGAGTTATCTAGGGTCGAGGGCGGTGCGCGGTGAAGCCCGGGCGCGAACCGGCTAAGCGCGCAGCCCGCGAACGTTTCGCCGAGATGAAACGCGCCGGACCGACCGCCGCGTCGCGTCCGCGGAGCGACGATTCCACAGGGATGGAATCGCGCCGCCGATCCTTTGACGAACTAGACGCCGCGCGGCTCGCCACTCTAACGCCGGAACGTCGATTGGAGGCAATGAAGTTTGCCGGAATTATGGATATGACCGGCGGTAAATTCTGGGCTCTGGGCCCTGCGGGGGAGCCTCGGAAATGAAATCCGAGCGCACGCTTGGTCCTCTTTGGCTGTGGCTCTTGACACTTATTATTGTCGCATGGCTCGCGCGCGCCGGAGAGCGCCTGCGTAGCGAAAACGAAACACTCCGTGCTTTCGCTGGCACGGTGGGCGACACTTCAACGGGGACGCGGGCAACGCCCGAGCCGATAAACGGGCAGCAGGAGGAACGGTTTGCGCCGAGGCATGGCGCGCCGAGGCGCTGCGCGAAATCGCGGCCCGCGAGGCCGCCGAAACTAAAATCGCCGAACTCGAATCTCTCCTGCCCACGCGCGACGGCGAGGTGCTCGCGTCCTTCGGGCGCATTGAAGAAATGGGGAAGCGCGCTGGGAAAGCTGTGACGTTTCTTGCGCGGAAGGCCGATGCGCAGAAATCCCGAGTAACGCCCGTGACTGATTTAACGAAGGACGAGAAAGCTGCATTCGCGGAATTCTTAGCCCAACTCGGCGAACTGCGCGCCGTGGAACACGACGCGCGCAAGATCGCGCGTTTCCAACGCCGCGCTGCGTGAAGTGCTCGGCCTAGACGACGCCACGTCTGGACGCGTGAACGCTTTTCTCGAAACCGAAGTCGCACGCCTCAAGGCACAGCAACTCACCGCCAACTTTCGTCCCGAAAACGAGCCCTACCCCTCCGGGGACCACGAATCCACGGCGAAGATGCAGACGCTACGCGCCGCAGCACACAGATACGCAAGCAGCCACTGGGTTCAAAAAACGGCTGTGCTCCCGAAACATACTGAGGCGAACGATCCAGCGACTTTGCGTCTCAAACAAGCGCAACCTCAACGGAGTGGCTAAGGCCGAGTATGGATCGCGCCAGGCGCAACGTAGCGCCGTGACAAACAGGCTTTAAGAGGCGTTATCGCAATTCATTTGCATTTGACTCGGGTGCCTGCGTCCGTCTATTTTTGCCGAAATGAGGCCTCTAACCCTGAGAGCGACATCGACCATCAGGCTCACGCTATCAATTCTTATTGCATTCAGTGTGCTCACCGTCTGCTTTCTAGCGGTGCATCCAAACCTGCATTCATTAGTGCATTCAAACTGCATTACTGACGACGACTGTGCCGTCGAACTCTTTCTATCTGGCGCGGCCACCACGCCGTCTCCAGCACTTCGCGCGCCCGATGCCTCGGCCACATTTGAAGACAAAATCTTTCCTGCTCCAGCGGCAAGGCAGGACAACGAGGGTTTTGCCAGTCGTGAGGCCGCGCGGGGGCCTCCTGCGGATCCCGCTCCACGGCCACTTCCCTTTCACTTCTTAACTTCTTCCTGAGCAGTCATGCCGGCGCGCTGCTCTCGAGTTCAATGCACCACGCGCCCCAGCATGCCATGTCTCCTTTTCCAAAAAACCTCTCGTCGCCTCTTATCGCGGCGGCCCTCGCAATCTCATCCAGTGCCTCGCTCGCTGCCAGTCCCGCCAATACCGACTTGGAGGTGCTGCGCAAACAAATCGATGCGCTGCGTGGAGATGTCGAAAAACTCCAGCAACAGCTACACCAGCAGCGACTCACGCAGCCATATGCGGCAGTCCCCGGGCGCTCTCAAACGATAGAGCCCGCCACGGCGCGTTCGTCCGACCCCCAATTGCAAACATCAGGCTGGAGGCAGGGCGGTCCCTCGCTCGCTCCCAAAGGCGGGATCAGTCCAAACATCAGCGTGGCCATTGACGCCGTTGGATCCTACTCACAAAAGCAGGACAACGTGCGACTGACTCCCCGAGACGCGGAGCTCATGTTCCAAGCAAACATAGATCCGTTTGCCCGAGCATATCTCATCACCAACGCGGGATCGGAGCTCGACCCAACCGGAAAGCAGGGCGCATTCGACCAGGTCACATTCGGCCTGGAGGAGGCGGCCATCGAAACGACAGCCCTCCCTTTTGGGCTCCAACTCAAAGCCGGACAGTTTTTTGCCGACTTTACAAGGTTGGGTAAGTTTCATCCGCACGACCTGCCCTTTGTGGATCATCCGCCGGTTCTCGAACAATTACTGGGCGGAGAGACGAAGGGGAGAGGTGTAGAGCTGAACTGGGTGCCTCCTGTTCCTTACTATATCAAGCTCACCCTTGGAGCCGTTGACAATGTCGGCGCCGAACGAAGCGCTCTCGGCGGTTTTAATTTAGACCGTGAATCCACGCGTGTTTTTCAAACCCCGGAAACCCGGGGCTTCGGCTCCCTCACTTATTACTGGCGTGGTGCGTCCGTGATTGAATTAGGGGAGTCCGTCTTTCTGCACATGGGAACTAACGTCCTGCACGGCCGCGACGAAGGCACCCGCACAGTCTGGGGCGCCGACGCAAAACTGGTCTGGAGACTGTCCGGCAACAACGAAGCCGAGATCGGAGGCGAGTTTCTGTCGGGCAGACAAAGCGGCGCCCTGACTCATCCTTTGCACGGTGCCGACACCGGCGGCGCCCGCGGAAAGGGAGGATATGTCTACGCGCAGTACAGGATCGGAAAAACGTGGACGCCGGGCGTGCGCTTTGATTTTGTGCGCACCCACACGCTTGCCGAGGCTGACTCCACAGGAGGTACGACAACGGACAGCCTGGAGACGAGCGATGAAACACTAAGGGCTGTGAGCGGTTATCTTGGCTATCAAATTTCCGAGTATCAGCGGCTGAGGCTTCAATTGACCTACGCAAACTCCAACCAGGCGATATCCGGAGATTCCAAGCACGATCTGCAGGCCTTTCTGCAGTGGACGATTCTGCTCGGCAGCCATCAACACGCCCTCACCCCGTGAAATCAACCAGCTGTTCTGACACCATGAACTCGCACTCCTCCGGGGGCCATCGGCTCCTTTTGAAGACAGGCATCACCGCTCTGTTTCTGTTCCTATTCCAAGTGGGATTTGCATCGGCGGCACCCTTGAAAATCGTAACCTCGGTACCAGATCTCGCCGACTTCGCGCGACGGGTCGGCGGCAATTCAGTGGAGGTGCTGTCGCTTGCATCGGGAAAGGAAAACCCGCACGCGGTGCCGCTCAGACCCAGTTACATAGCCAAAATCCGCTCTGCTGACCTTTTTATTCAAATGGGACTGGATATGGAGCACGCGTACGCCCCCGCTCTTTTGGCGGAGGCAAGGAACCTGAGATTGCAGCCCGGGAAAGAAGGTTTTTTAGATCTTGGAGAGGATGTGCAGGCCATTGGCGTGCCTGTCGTTTTTGACAGGGCAGATGGGGATGTTCATTCTAAGGGCAACCCGCACTACAACCTCGATCCTGTGCAGGCCCAGCGTATGGTTCGTGCCATCGGAGTCCGCCTCGCTGCGCTTAGACCCGCGGAGGCGGTCCAGTTCCGCGCGAACGCGGACCTCTATGTGAAAGAGATCGAGGAAAGGTTGGGATCTTGGAAAGCAAGGCTTTCAGGAAAGAGCGTGCGCTTTATTTCCTACCACCCGGATTTCGCGTATTTCGCGCAGCGCTTCGGAGTCAGGCAGGAGGGTACGATCGAGCCCAAGCCCGGCATAGAACCGGGGCCGGCCCACATCGAAGCGCTGGTAAGGAACATGCAGTCGAGAAAGGTTGGACTCATCGTCAAAGAGAGTTTCTATAGCGACAGGGTGCCTCTGGAGCTTGCGCGCCGCACGGGCGCAGTGGTTGTTTCAGTCCCCATCTTTGTGGGGGCCACGCCTGAGGCGCGTGATTATTTGAGCATGATGGACGCTCTGGTTTCCGGCTTTGCCACGCAGTAATTCGGCCAGCGGAGAGGGGCGGGGGGGCCCCTATCTTCGTACCGCCCGCGCCAAGAACTTATGATCATCCTTGAGAACGTCGAGATAGGCTACAGAGCTCCCGTGCTGCGCTGCGATGTGCGGATCGCACCCGGTGATTTTGTGATCGTTGAAGGGGCGAACGGCGCCGGGAAGTCGACGCTGCTCAAGACGCTCGCGGGCCTTTTGAAACCGCTCTCGGGCCGGCGTACCGTGGGATTCAAAAAGCTCGGATGGGTGCCACAGCAAGAGACAATGGATTTCCCCCTGCCCATCACCGCGCGGGAAATAGTGGCTCTTGGCGCGTCCGTTTCCGCACCCTTCTGGCGAACGTTTGCCAAACAGACGGGCGATTCCACCGCGGCACTGGAGGCCCTCCTCGAACCGGACTGGATGGGGCGCCCCGTGTCGCAGCTTTCCGGAGGACAGCGGCAGCGCGTGTTGCTTGCGAGGGCGCTCGCGGCAAATCCGGATTGCCTTCTGCTTGATGAACCGACTGCCGGTGTGGATGTACACACCCAACACATCATGGCGTCTGTACTCTCGGACTTTCAGCGCTCCGCTGCGGGCGCGGTCGTCATGGTCACCCACGAGCCCGGTGCCTTTCTGAAAGTTGCCACCGGCTTCCTGAAAGCCGTTTCAGGAACGCTTGAGAAACTTGATGTGTCGGAGCGTCTCAACCGTTCGAAAGCCCTCAATCTATCACGATGATCTCAGCGCTGCTTGAATTTCCATTCTGGCGTCCCCTTTGTACCGCCGTGTTGCTGGGGCTTTTCCTCCCGGTGTTTGGACGCCACCTGGTGCTCGGACGCTGTGCCCTCTTGGGCCTTGCCATTCCGCAACTCACCATGACCGGCATAGTCGCGGCGTTCACCGCGGCGGCGCTTCACTGGTTTCCGTGGCACATAATTCCCGATGAGAGCACACTTGCCCTCGTTGGGGGACTGTCCACAGGCGTGCCGGCGCTCCTCATTGCCGGCGGTCTTGTTGTCTCCAGAGGGAAGACCGAGCCCTGGTTGATCTTCGGGTATCTGGCCTTCATCACTTCCACCAATCTGCTCCTCGCCGCCGGACCGGTGGGCGAAACCTACCTAAAGGATCTGCTCCAAGGCAGGCTGCTTCTCGTCAGTCCGTTGACACTCCTTGTGCTTATTCTGACTCTGGGAATCGGGGTCGCTATTTCTATCGTCCTGCGTTTGCGACTGCTACTCGTCCTCACCGACCCTGAATTCGCCGGGGTTGCGGGCGTGCATGTCAGGCGTTGGAAACAGGCGGCTCTGCTGTTGGATGGGACCGCGACTGGTGTCGCCGTGGCAGTCGCGGGGCCGAATGTGACCTTCGCTCTTTTGGTGCTCCCTGCTCTCGCAGCCGCGCCCTTTGCCAAAAGCCTGTCCGCACACCTCCTTTTTTCATGCACGCTTGGCGCGCTGGGAGCAGCGGCCGGGTTTCTTGCTTCCGTGTGGACAGACCTGCCTTCCGGCGACTGCGTTACGGGGCTCCTGTGTCTTTTGTTCGCAGGCGTGACTCTGGGCAATGCCCTCTTCCAGGGGCGGCGAATGCGGACACCCGCCGTGTGAACGAACGGGAAAATCAAATGCGGCGCTTGGACTCCATAACGCTGATTTTCACGAATCGGCGCTACCGTCAGGGCTTCCAGATAAGACCGTCCTCCGGATCGCTCGGACCAGCCAAAAGAGCAGTAAAAAAGCGTTCAAAATGCTCAGGCGATTGGTCTCCCGCTCCAAGCAGATCCACGTCCTAGTGGGCCTGTGCGCGGCTCCCGTCCAGAGGCTGAAAAGCTGCGCACCCAGAATGAAGCGTTCGCCTGACGCGCTTCTGCTGAGTCGCCACATCCACCGCCCTAGCGCAAACCGCTCCATCAACAGCGAGAGCGGCAGGCCATTGGAGGCAGTTTCAAAGCCCCCTGTAGACTTCACAACATCCTCAAGCGAGGAGCGGCGCCCTCCCAGTCCGTGCCGTGTGCGGCCTCCACAAGGTTGCGCACTTGGCCTTGAGTGAAGATGTCGCGTTCCCCTTTATCGAGTGGGCCACTTTGCACCAAGAGGAATTACGGGAAGCCTTCCGCCGTGTGGAGGCGATGGAAGCTCCCCCAAAATTGCCCCCCTACCATGAGGAAGAACTGGCTCAACAAGTCGTGGCAAGCAGACTCAGGGGCATCGCCTGTTTTGAATCCACGCTAAATTGCGGCCGGGTGCTTAATCCCAAAATTATACCGGGGCTAGTCGCTTGGCTGTGGCTGCTGGAAGACGAGTTCTTCCTCAAAGCTTTTAGGAAGCTTCGGAGTTGCTGAGATTAGGTTTTTAGCGTCGTGTTTGCGTTAGCTCTCGAAGTTTAGGATCAGAAGTCTTTGGTGGACCATCTTTGCTCGCCTTGCCGAACAAGTCCCTGGCCCCAACGCGCTAAAGGCGCGCGGGCAGCGGAAATAGGGTCCAAAGTAAAATCCTGTCATTTTAAATCTCCGCTACACCACCAACGGCTCCGTTGAATCCCCAAAGCTATCCAATGGCAGCCCCATGCGGTCGGCGAGGGTGAGTAGCAGGCTGGAGAACTTGCGGTTGTTGCTTTGTTCGAAGTCCAGGGTGCGGCCGGTCTTGAAGGTGCCGCCGAGGCCGCCGGCCATGAGGAGGGGAACTCGGTCGGCGTTGTGGGCGGTCCATTGTTCGTTGGCCAGGACGATGCAGCTGTTGTCTAGCACGCTGCCGTCACCTTCTTGCGTGTTGGCCAGTTTGTTGAGCAGGTAGGCGTATTGCTCGACCCAGAAGCGGGTGATGGAGGCGAACTCCTTCTCTTGCCACTTGTGCGAGAAGCTGTGGTGGTCGTCGCGCAGGCCGAGGAAGGGATAGACTTGGCCGGAGAGGTTGTTGGTCAGCAGCATGGTGGCGATGCGCGTGCGGTCTGTCTGAAAGGCCAGGGCGATGATGTCGCACATCAGACGGGCGTGAGCGTCGAGCTGCGTGGGCAGGCCGTTGTGTGGACGCTGCGATTTGATTGCTTGAGTGATGCGGCTGTCGGCTCCGGCTTGCAGGCGGGCGAGGCGGCCTTCGACTTCGCGGATGCTGGTGGCGTATTCGTCGAGCTTGGCTTTGTCGGCGTGGGAAACTTTGCGGCTGACGTCGCGCAGTTGGCTGGCGACGTGATCGAGCACGCTGGCCTGGGCGCGGCTGCCTTTGCTTTGGAACAGGCTGTCAAAGGCGAGGGAGGGGTAAAGCTCGGCGGGCACGGGGGACACGGGCGAACTCCATGACACGTGCGAGGCATAGAGCATCGAGTAGCCGGACTCATGGAAGCCGCTGATCGGGCGTTCGCAGGCGAGCACGAGGCTGGACAGCGGGGTGGCGTCGCCCATGCGCTTGGCCAGCACTTGATCCAGGCTGGCGGCAGCGCGGATCTCGCGGCCACCATTGGGCTGGATGCCGCTGAGGATCCCGGCGGCACCTTTCGCATGTCCACCGCAGACGTTGCCGGAGTGCCGCAAGCCGTGGATGAAGTTGACCTTGTCCTTCACTCCTTCCAGCGAGGCGAAGGCGCCGCCGAGTTCGAGAGCGGAGCCGCTGCCCTTGGACCACCATTGCTCCGCATGCACGCCATCGCCGAAGAACAGGAAGGCAAAGCGCTTGGGCGGTCCCTTCTCCGGGCTCTCGGCGGCGGCGCAGAGGGATTCCAGCCATGGCAGCGCTAGGGTGGCTCCGAGGCTTTTTAGGACAACGCGGCGCGAGGTAGAATGAGCAGTCATGGCATGGTCGGCGGTTGGTTTCATTAAAATAGAAGGGCTTGGGAAATCGAGGTTCAAGGGGCGGCGGCGACAAAGTCTCGGCCGCGTTGCTGGCGGAATTGCCGGCTCAAAACAACAGCCTCAAACAATACGGATAAACCTTGGCCACTCTGTAGTTTCTTCTCCATGTCTGCAAGCAAGGGCTGATCCGAGAGCGTTACCGAACGTCCCAACGCGTAGCCCAACAGCTTGCGGCTGAAATTGTGATGGAAGTCGGATGGGCGGCGGTGCTCGATGTAGTCGATCAAGCCCGCGATGCCTTCCGCCTGGCCACCTCCGGGCATGGGGCCAGTGGCTTGGATGGCGCGACCGGCGAGGTCTTTGTGGCGCAAGCGTCCGACGGCATCAAAGCCTTCCATGGTCAAGCCCAGGCCGTCGAAGTGCACATGGCACATGGCGCACTGACGGTTCGAGGTGTGGTCAGCGAGCAGTTCACGGATGGTCTTGCTGGCTTCTTTTTCGGTCTTGGGCAGCTCGGGTACATCGGCTGGCGGAGGTGGGAAGTGCTGACCTAGCAGGTGATGCACGACCCAGAATCCGCGCTTCACGGGGCTTGTTCGGCTCCCCGCGGAGTTCTTTGCCAAAATCACCGGCATACCCAGCAGTCCGCCACGGCCCATGCCGCGCAGGCCCTCGACGCGACGCCAGTCCGAGGGCGATCCTTTGCCATCAGTGCTGTGGTATTGGCGCTCGATGTCGCCACCGTAAAATTTGGCGAGAGCCGCGTTCACGAAGGTGCTGTCACTATGCAACAACTCGCCTACCGGCTGGTCGTGCTGGAGCAGATGCGTGATGAGCCGCGTGGGTTCCTCGAACATCGCCTGGCGCAAGGGCGCGTCGTAGCCGGCAAAGGCACCGGGCGGGATGGGATCCTTGGACAAATAATCGCGATAACGCAGCCATTGGCCAAAAAACTCGCGCGCGAAGCGCTCGATCCGCGGATCCTTCAACATGCGGCGTGTCTGCGCTTGCAGCGCCGCCTCGTCTTGGAGCTTGCCCGCGCGCGCCGCTGCGAGCAGTTCCGCATCCGGTGGCGATGACCACAGGAAGTAGCTGAGCCGCCGCGCAAGCGCTGTCTGGGCCAGAGGCTGCACGCCGCCGCCCTCAGGTGCTTCGGGACTGCGATAAAAGAAATCCGGCGACATGAGCACCGCGCTGACCATGCCGCGCAGCGAGTCCTCGACGTTTTCGCCTTGCTCGCGCAGTTGCTGGTAAAGCGCGCGCAGGGCCTTTGCCTCATCCGCTCGCAAAGGCCGACAGTAGGCGCGTTCAGCGAGTCGCTCGACATCTCGCAGCGCGGGCGCTTCGGCTTGTTGGAGAGTGCGCTCGTAGTCCGTGAGGCCGCCACGGACGCGCTCGAAGAAGCCATGAATCAAGTCAAACTGCGGATTCGGCTTCTCAGGTTGCATGGCATCCGGAACCAGTGTCACGCCCATCTTTTCAAGGTAGTGGCGCTCGAACTTGGCCATCAAATCTGGCTTCACTAGCAGCGGATCCTCCGAGCGCAGGAAGTCGAATCGCTGATCGTGCAACACATGACGCTCGGCCCGCTCGAACCACACAAAGCCGCGGAACATCGTCTCCACGCTCTGGGTCACAAAATCCAGCGCCTTCCACAGGCGATCCAACTCGGCACGCTCAGCATCGGTGAGCACCTTCTCCACCAGCGGCTGGTCATCGCGGAAGAAGCCCTCGACGAGGTGGAAGCCCGCGGCCAGTCCGCGGTTCGCATCGGCAAAGAAGAAACGATTCGGGAACGCCTTGCAAAACGGTCCAGCTGCTGTCGCCAGATCCTTTGCGAGTTGGCTGTCTGGGCGGAGCAAGATCTCCACCCCGGTGGAGGGAACCAGCGATTCGGGAATGGCTGCGAGTGCGCCCGGTTTCTTGCCCATCGCTTGCTGAAGAAATACGGCGGACTCTGCGCTGGCTCGTGCATCCAGCTCGCAGTCGAGGAGCAACTGCTTGCCCTGCACGCCTGCCATCGCCTGCGGTCCAAGCGGAATCGTGAGAACGAATGGTGCCTGCAACGCCAGTGAATCGGGATCTAGCGCCTCACCACGCGGATGTGTGCCAAAGGCCAACTGACGCGCGAGTTCGGGTGACTCCCGCTCCAGCACAGCGCGCAGGGTTTCTACTTCATGCTCTTTAGCCTCTTTGTCATTGCGCGGTGGTCCATCCCTTTTACTAAACATGGGGCGATGCAGAATCACCAGGCCCGGCTCTGAATCAAAGGCCGGATCCAACCGAAGATAAAGCGTGGTCGCTTCGGCTTGCGCAGCCTTGGCGACGTTCGATACCGTTGGCAAGCGACCGATGCGAAGCTTGCTCCGCGCCCTCATGTTGCCCACACCGCCCTTGTCGCGGCTAGCGGCTGCCTTGGCCCGCAGGGTGAGGTGAGCGATCGGCCAGTTGCCTCCCGGTTGGATGAGCGCTGGATCGTGCGAGCCGACGCCAGTTTGCATCAGCGTGATGAAGGAGGTCACCTCGCGCACGGCTTGCGGAACGTCTGTGGCATGCGTCGGCGCGGGCAATGCTTCCCACATGCCTCCGAGCTTGCGCATGAAGCTCTCGCCGGCCGTTGCTTCAGCCAGCGTCTTCACCACCAGCGCCAGATAGCTGCCACTGAGTCCCTGCCGCTGAGCCCAAGCCTCGGGGCTCAAAGCGCGGTCAGCTTCGTTGCGATGTTTGTATCGCCAGGCCGATACCACGTAGTTGTGAATGCTGACGTCATGCTGCCGGTAGAAGGCGATGATCGCCTCCTCGGTGAGCTTCTTGCGCTCGCTGTAGCTGGTGACGGGGAAGGGCGCAAAGCCAACGCCCTCGGGCCTGAGCACGAGGTGCTCGGAAACGAACTGGGCCGCGCCGAGATACTTGTTCAGCAAACTGGGCGTCATGCCCAAAGCCTCTCCGGTGTTGTCAAAACCTTCGCCCCCAGCTGGATCGGCAGGAAAATCGGCCGTCGCACGAATGTCCACGCCCGTCAGCGCGCGGACGGAGAGATCGTATTCCGTGCTCGACAGCCGCCGAGGCAGCACCGCGCCTGGATCTCCTGCGTTGCGTTTTGCCTCAGTGAGCATGATAGACTCGACCGCAGCGAGCACCTCTTGGCGTTCAGCAATGCTCGGCTGTGGCTCACCCTCGGGCGGCATCTCGCCATTGCGGATGAAGTCCGCGATGTTCTTCCAGCGCCGAAAGTCTGCGGTGACATCGCGCTCCGTGGCGTAACGCGTGAGGTCCAGTTCGCCCTTAGTCTTGTCCTTGCGGTGGCAGCTCTGGCAGTGCTTGCTCACAAATGGCTCCACCTTATCGCGCATGAGATCACTCGCTGCGTGAAGCGGAAGCACGACCTGTGGAAGCGAAGGGACCGGCGCGTCAGCCGCCATGCCGCCAGCCGTCGCGAAGATGAGTGCGAGCGCAGCGGCAAAGGCCAAATAAATGGTAAAGCGGGAAGCCATGATTTGGCGAAAGTATTGGTAAGAAATCACTTTTCGCCTCCACTCCGCAGTCCGCGCGCTCGGTATCGTCGGGGGGCGCGCTAAAAGGACAATTGCTTTTTCACGGCACGGAACATGGGGCGAATTAACCAATGTGTGACCAAGGCAGGAGACAAATGTTAGGCCAATTATTGGCAAGATACCGCTTTTCGCCCCGTTTCCGCACATCGCGCTCTCGGTATCGCCGCGGGACGCGCTAAAAATGAGCGTGTTGCTGTTGACGTTGTTTGGAAAGAACTCGCAATGTTGTTCCTCCGCTCCTTCAACGTGTCCGGAGCTGTTTTTGACTGTTGCTGAGGGGGTGGCGCCGGTGGCTCGGAGGGGAGTTTGTCGGGGGAGCTGTGCGCCGCATATTTCGAATTGCAACTGCCGGATGGGCCGGGAAAATGTGACGATCACCCTGGTGCTGTAACGATTGCGGTGCTTCCAACACGGCTTAGGCAAAAACCATGTTCGAAGGATCCGTCGCGCCGGGTCCCGTTATTTCGACTTCGCCGTCAGCGCCTCGATTCCCCGCAACCATTCCTCCGCCATCCGTTCGTAGTGCGCGTTGGTCGGGTGGTTGATTCCGTTCGCCAGGCGGGATGCGTCGATGGATTTCGGATCGCCGGGTTGGGTTAGGAAGAGTTGATAGAGGTCCACCGTGCGAATGCGATGACCCTTGCCGACATGAGCCGGGAGCAGGTCTCCCGGACGTAGATATTGTAATCAAAGAGGTTCTGCTTGAATTTGGCCGGCAGACTCTTCGACCACAGCACGGTGGTACTCGGAAGCAACCTGCGGGTGGCCCATACTCTCGAGTCACCCATTCCGTTCGTACATCCGCCTACGTAAGAATCCCCTTGATTACTTTCGCGCCCTCTACCCCGGTGAGTTTTGCATCTAAACCTTGGAACTTCACGGTGAACGCGTCGTGTTGAATTCCGAGCTGCTGCAGCATCGTTGCATGCAAATCGTGAACGCTACATACATTCTCCACAGCTGCATACCCTAACTCGTCAGTCGAACCATAGACCAGGCCACGCTGGATTCCCGCACCTGCCAGCCACGTGGACATCGCCTTGTTGTGATGATCACGTCCTATAGGTCCCCTATCGCCTTGCTTCATCGGAGTCCGCCCGAACTCTCCAGACCAAACGATCAGTGTATCCTCAAACATGCCGCGTTGTTTAAGGTCAGTGATCAGCGCCGCACACGCTTTATCGATTTCTGCAGCACGCAATGGAAGCTCCTCTCTCAACATGCTGTGATGGTCCCAATCGCGGTGATAAAGCTGGATGAACCGCACCCCACGTTCCGCCAATCGGCGTGCCAAAAGGCAATTGGAGGCAAACGAACCATCACCCGACTGACACCCGTATAGCTCTCGAGTCGTTGAAGTTTCACCGGTGATATCCATTAAATCAGGCACACTGGCCTGCATTTGAAACGCCATCTCGTATTGCGCAATGCGAGTCGCAATCTCTGGGTCCTGCGCTTCGAGAGCGTGCTGTTTGTTCAGAGCATTAATCGTCGCAATGTCCAGCCCCTGCCGTTCACGGTTCATTCCAGCCGGGTTATTCAAATATAATACGGGATCGCCCTTTGAGCGCAGCTGCACGCCCTGGAATTTGCTCGGCAAGAAGCCGCTGCTCCACTGTCTGGCAGCAATTGGCTGGGGGGTCCTTCCCTTCCCAGTGGAGATGAGCACCAAGAACCCAGGCAAATTCTGGGACTCACTGCCCAGCCCATAGGTGATCCACGAACCCATGCTCGGACGTCCCGCAATTTGCGACCCGGTGTTCATAAACATATGAGCTGGGTCATGATTTATCGCATCGGTAGTCATGGACTTGATAATGCAAATATCATCTACCACCGAACCTAAATGAGGCAGGAGTGTCGATAGCTCGGTTTTGTTTTTCCCATAACGATCAAACCGAAACTGCGCCCCCTGACAGATCAATTTCTGTCCCTGTAATTGCGCCAATTGTTGTCCTCTCGTAAAACTCTCCGGAATCAATTCTCCATCCATTTCAGCGAGCTTCGGCTTGTAGTCGAACAACTCCAATTGCGACGGGCCACCCGCCATCGTGAGCCAAATGACGCGTTTCGCCTTTTGCGGGAGCGGCAGCGCCCCTAGTGCTCCAGCCGATGCAGCTCGTAGCTCAGGGCCACACAACGACGCCAACGCTGCACCTCCGATGCCTTGCAGGCTTTTCGTAAGAAAAGCACGACGGCTGTTTAACAAAAGTGGGTTCATATTTTAGGAGCGGGTGATGGTTTCGTGAAGGTTTAAGAGGACACGCGCCACATGTGTCCATGCAGCCAATTCAGCTCGATTGATGTCTGTGCCTAGTGGAGCCAATCCCGTTTGGAGGACCTCCGCGGCTGACTTAGGATCCTTCCTGTAATCGGCCAAATGGCGTTCCAGCATTTCCACCATTGTCTTTATCTCGTGCTCTGTCGCATCGCGCTGTAGTGCCCTATTCCAAGCCCACTGGATTCGATCTGTCATCGCCCCGGAACACTCGCTCAAGACATGCTGTGCGAGAACTCGGGCGGCTTCCACGTAAGTTGGATCGTTTAGTAGGGCGAGCGCCTGTTGCGGAATATTCGAACGGGTACGTTCCGCGCAACATTCCTCGCGACTCGGAGCGTCAAAGGCCAATAGACTTGGATGTAGAAAACTCCGCTGCCACCAGGTGTATAACCCGCGGCGATACTGGGAGTCTCCTTTGTCGGCGAAGTAATCGCGTGTAGGGAAATTCAGATTCTCCCAATACCGCTCCGGCTGATATGGCTTCACACTCGGGCCGCCGATGGTTGGCACCAAAAGTCCTGCGACAACCAACGCGTTGTCCCGAACGAATTCCGCATCAACTCGGAATGGGCTTTGTCTCGCGAGTTCGCGGTTGTATGGGTCTGCAGCAAGCAACTCAGGCGTCCCAGCCGAGACCTGCTTGTAGGTTTGGCTCAACACAATGAGCCGGACCATTTGCTTCAGGTCCCAGCCATTGTCCCGGAATTCAGCGGCCAGCCAATCTAGCAATGGACCATTGGGAGGCAACTCTCCCTGGGCCCCCAAATCATCCAGGACCTTGCTCAGACCGGTGCCGAAGAACTGTTTCCACAAGCGGTTCATCACCGTCCGAGCGGTTAAGGGATTCTCCTTTGAAACCAACCACTCCGCGAGGTCCAATCTGTTCAGCTCGCGGCCTTCGACGTTCGGTTGCGGTAAGTACCCCGGGATCCGCGGTTTCACCACATCGCCAGTTTCGTCCATCCAATTGCCTCTTGGGAGAATTCGAACCGTACGCTTTGCTGCGGTGCTGCTACTTACCAGGCACTTTGGTAATTGCGCGTAATAATCATTCCGTGCCTGATTGGCGGCTTTTAGGACCTTCCATTCCTGCGTATGGAGTTCTGCGGCATGTTCTCGAAAGTATTCCTCGATGATCGTGCGTTCGGCTTTATTTCTTTTGCCAGTCGCTTTTTTGAGCCCTGCAATGAGTTCTTTAGATCGTTTCTTTTCAGCGCCGTCGTCTTGGTCCTCTGTCCCTTTTGCAACTGGGCTAAATGTATCCAAGTTTAGTGCTGCTTCCCACTTTTTCTGTGCGATTTCGAGCTCTGCCTCGACTGCTTTCACCCCCTTCTTTGCTTCCTCCAATGCGGTATCCAGCTTGGCTAAATGAGCTTTTTCCTCTGCACCGATGACGAGCATCCCATCCTCGCGCTGTCCGACAATGGATTCCTTAACATCTGCAAAAAATGCACCCATCTCATAAAAGTCCCGCGTCGTGAACGGATCAAACTTATGGTCGTGGCACTGTGCGCAGCCGGTCGTTTGCCCCAACCAAGCCGCACCAATGGCTCGAACGCGATCGGTCATCATCCTCGCCTCGTAATCCTTCGCCTGCGCTCCTCCCTCTTGGGTGGTAAGAAGCAGTCGGTTGAAGGCCGAGCCCACTCGGGTGCTGTCATCCGCATCCGGCAACAAATCCCCCGCGATTTGTTCGATCGTAAATCGATCGAACCGTTTGTTTTCATTAAACGCTCGGATAACCCAATCGCGGTAGGGCCAAACATTCCGCGGGTTATCACTGTGGTATCCGATGGTATCGGCAAAGCGCACGACATCTAACCAGTAAAGCGCCATTTTTTCGCCGTAATGAGGATTCGCCAAAAGTCTCTCCACTAACCTCTCGTAGGCCTCCGGAGCTGTGTCATTGAGGAATTCATGAACATCTTGAGGAGTGGGCGAAAAGCCAACGAGATCCCAATAGAGGCGACGGATTAAGGTGCGCCGGTCGGCCAGTGGCGAAGGTTTTAGTCCGACTTTCGACAGCCTGTTTCTTACCAGAAAGTCGACTCCGTTGGTGTCTGCGGGAATCTTGGATTTTACGATGGGCTCGTAAGACCAGTGCAGCTGGTATTCTGCGCCTTGGACAATCCATCGTCTCAATACCGACTTCTGCTGCTCCGTGAGTTTCTTATGCGAATCCGCCGGGGGCATTAATTCATCGGGATCTGAGGCAGTGAGGCGTTTTATCAACTCGCTCTCAGCAGGCTTGCCTGGAACAAAAGCCTCCTTCTTCAAAGCCTCCTCTCGAATATCCAGACGCAGCTTTGCTTTGCGGTGACTCTGATCCGGTCCGTGGCAGTAAAAGCAATTATCAGAGAGTATAGGGCGCACATCCCGATTGAACTCGATCCGCGGGTCTGCATCAGGCTGCGCTCCATGCAGGTACGCCCCAAGACACACTAAATTGCTCAATGCACAAAGGAGGGAAATCGGTTTCATACAAACAAGGGAGAGGGCTGTTCAATACAAGTTATTGTGTGAATCACCCGCGGCACGAACAAATTACCGGGGGCAAATGCGGTTCTTTTCCGAACGAGCGTTTGCGACAGGTTTACGCGCCCGAAATTCAAGAATGGCTGAGGGGAGAATTTCTCTAACCAGCATTTCGCAGTGCCTAACAGGCCATCGTCTGAGCTGTGTGCACAAAAACCCTCCTCAGAGTGCATCCCGCCGCTAGATGTGACATTAACTCCATTCATTGCCATGCAACTGATACTGATAGAATTTTTCCGCCCACCGCGCCACAGCATGCTGTGACGCGGTTAAGCCGCTCCAGAAGCCGAAATTCCAAGCCTTCTACTTGCCATAAACTTCGATCTCCCCGACTCCGTTTCCTTTGCCATTCCAAGTCGCCTGCCCTTTCAGAATCTCTAACTTGAGCCACTTCACGGTTCGCGGTTTTTCAAATGTGATGTCCAGCACGCCTTTACCAGCCTGCGGGATGGGCCCCAGCATCTTGCTCTCCCCATCACTCCCACTCAGCCTGGCCTCCGCCCAGGAATTCTCGAATGCCGGCCCGTAAATGACCACGCGCTCGATGCTCCGCGGCTCTTTCCATTCCAGTTGCACCCAGGGGATTTTTTTGTAGTAGGTGCTCAGGTTGCCCGGCACCACCCAGTCCTTGGCGAGATCGCCGATCAACCCGTCGATCACCTCGCCTCCGTCCTTATAGCTGGCGGTTGCGCTGGCCTTCCCAGCTATGTTCGCATTGTCTTTCACGATAACCTCGCTGAAGGCGCTAATCGGCCCGCCGCCACGAGGCCGGGCGGTGACCTTCGTGTTCCCAGGGGCCAAGCCCCGAACCACGCCATCCGCCCGCACCATGGCAATCTTGGGATTCTCGATATCCCAGATGATGTTCGTGACTGAGTTGTTCGCCGGGAGCAATTTCGACTCCACCCGTTCAAAGCCACCGGCAACGGGCACCGTCAAAACGCGCGGGGCAAGTTGCAAACTCGTTGGCGGGACGAAGTCGGCCCTGGTCTGGGGTACAATCAGCACGGAGTCGATCAGCACATTACCGCTGTCGCCCTGATCCACCCGCAACACCAAGGAGCGCGTGCCCGCCTCCAGCCAAACCGTCTCCGTCATGGTAACCCAGCTCCCATCGCGAGCATGGGGAATGGAATAGCTCAGGATCTTTCGGCCATCGATTATCGCTGAAATGGTTCGCTGACCGTAGGTCTGCGTCGGATAACCCAGGCGGACCGACAGCGCATGGTAACCGGTCTTCTGCGCACGCACGGTAAACTCAGCCGATTGACCAACCGCCGGACCGAAATGCACATAACCGGCATCCGAGTAGCCAGGAACCAGATGGCGTGCACTCGCCCCGCCCGCCAGTTTAGCAGCGGCGCCGTCCTGGCGAATATCCCGGGTTTGCTTTGCAGGAGGCAGCTGCGGTGGGGGTATTGTCTTTTGTACGTGCCATGGATAGTATTCCTTCAAAGCTTCCTTGGGTTGCGGCAGCGGGTCCCCCTGCACACAGGTCACCTGCAGATGATCGATGAAACAAACGCCAAGATCGCCCGGCTGATTTTGGAATTCCACCGTGTTGAAGCCTTTCTTGAGTGTGACTCCTTCCACCTTGGTGTTCCAATAATTCCAGGACTGGGTGCCCAGCGACACCTCACGTAACGGCGTCCCGTTCACCAGCAACCGCAAACGACTTTTCCAGGTTCCGAACCACTCGCCTCGGCTGTAGCGCAGCCCAAGCCGGTAGTTCCCCTGAACCGGTGCATGGACCAGGAACCGCACGGACGCAGAGCGATCCGGAAAGCGGATGAACCCACGGTTCCAGACACTATGGTGCATGCCCCCGGGCGGGAGAAGGACCCGCTCGGCGTCACCCGCCAGTATCGCATCCTCCTCGGCCTCATAAAGATCGCTGGCCGTCACCGGATACGCGGCACTCAAGCCGGACTGATCCCCGTAGACTTCAAATTCGTAGAGCGACGGACTGTATCCCTGTGCGAAGGAATCGACCTTGGTTTTAAGAATCCGGAGCCGGACTTTATCTGAGGTCACAGACTGGAATTTGTGTTCCGCGATCATGCCTATTTCCTTCCCCTGCCTGAACTCGACCCAAGCAACACCGTTGTTGTATTCCAGCCGATACTCCGCAATCCGGTCCAGGTATTCCTTCAGCACAATCCGGTTGAACGTCTTCTTCTCTCTGAACTCCAACTGCACCCATTCCTGGCAATCTTTAGCCTGTGGTCTTCCGTCTTTGGTCTTCTCTCCGCCTACTGACGTCTGCATTCTGACGTCTGCATTCTGTCCTGCGAGCTGCCCTGAGCCTGGTCCAAGAGCCTCCCATCGCGTACTTCGATCATTACCATCCAGCACCTGTTCCGGGATCGTGTGCAATGAGGCGTAACTGGAGGCCGTGGCACGGGCCAAACAGGCGAGGTTGCCGGGGCTCGCCGGCGACGCCGCTCCGGTTGTGGAGACGGCAGCGGTCTGGATGGTGACATCCACGGGACCATTGTGCCGCAACCGTAAAGTCCACCTACGACGCGAGCCATCCCACTCGCTCGTATGTTCAAAGGGGTGTTCGTAGCCCGGTTCGCCGCGACCGGTCGCCACGATCTTCGGCTCCTGCCCGACACCATTCAGACAGATGACGCTTTCCCGCAACTCGCGGTCACTCGGGTTGGCCCAGTATTTGTCGTGCAGATATCCGCCGGGTTTAATGGGATCGCTGCTCAGATACCGATCGGTCTCGGTGGTCTCCCAGAAATCCTTGATATGATCCACCCGATAGTTGTTCACGTGCAGCCGGATCGTATCGGCTTTGGGCTCGAGAATCGCGAAGGTGTGCGGCGTAAAGACGCCCGCCACGGAAACCGCCGGGTTCTTCGAATCCAGCGGAAACTCAAAATCGGTGTTGAGGTTCTGATTGACGTGCGGATTGGCGACAAACCAGCGATTATTAATCTGCAGGAACCAAGAACTACCCCGACCTTTGGCCGGATACCGCTCGTCGAACCAACGCCGTTTGGCAAGCGTGTCAGCCCAAGCCTTGCCCTCGCGGTTATCGGCAACAGCGGCGTAGCGTGCCTGGTCGGCAGTGGTGGCGGTACCCTCAAAAAGAACGGGCACACGTAGGTAGCGTCCGCTATATGGCAACCATTCCAGAAGCTCGGAGTAGCGCGGGCCGTAGAGTCCCTCATAAAGCTCGCCGGCCTGCGCATACGCGCGGCCGACGTCTCCTCTTTGCAGGATGGCCGCCGGCGTCTGCTCCAACACCTGTTCTTTTTTACTGATGAGGCCTTCGTTGATCATTCGCCTCATCAACGGCAGGTAGACATTGCGAAAGACAGGAGTCGGACCTTTCTCTGGCTCTAACGTCACATGCCAGGTCATCTCCCAGTAGTAGACCGTCGCCCCCAGCGCTGCCGCCTCGAGCATTTCGATGCCAAGCACTCCCTCGGGATAGTTCAACATAATCCAATACGAACCGTCCCGAACCGCCATCTCCTCACCAAAAAGACGGGTGTGTCCGCTCTCGTAACCCCATTTGAACGACTGCGCATCGAACCCCCAATGCCCTGCCATACCGCTCTGCCACGCGCCGAGGATCTCGGAATAACCCTCGTATTCCCATCCAATGCCATTGTTGCGGTGCAGAAAGACCATGCGCTCGCTGTTTTCGCGCATAAGCTTGGTCATCTCCGGAAACTTTGGCAGGCGCGGGATGTTGTTACGAAATCCCTGGATACTCATCATGACATACCCACCATATTTGGCGGCCATCGCCACCCGGCGCGGCAAGGCTTTAAGTTCCCGATCCCAGGCATTACCGGGGAATTCACCAACATGGGTTCCAAGATAGTAAGGATACTTCTTGAACCGCTCTTCCTCAGCATCGAGCCAGGAGTCGGGGATCACAGGCCACGTGCTGCTTGTCATAAAGTAGACACCCATCTCATTCAGTTTTTCGGCGTTCCTGCCGTCGTCGACATAAGCCACGTAGGGCCGCACGTCCGCCGGCACCGTATCCAGGATCCGAATATCGTCCCTGAGGATAAACATCGGCCGCTTTGTGGAGATCTCTCGCCGGGAGTGCGCCGTTTGAAAAGGGGGCGGCAGCGTGGCCGCCGGTATCGAACTGGCGCAAGCGCACATCGTGAAAACGAGAATCGCTCCAGCTAAACGCAGGCGGGGGTGTGTATTGGGAACATTCATCACAGGCGATCCTTTTTAGCATTCAACAACACCTGAATCCATAATGACAACATTGCATTCACCTCCTGCACGGGTCAACCTCGATAATGCGCAACCTTGACCATTTAGCGCGCCCCGCAGCAGTTCCGCGCGCGCGAACTCCAGAAAGAGGGGCGAAAGTATTTTCCTATCAATAATTATCATGCCATTTGGTTAATCGAGGGTTGATTGTGTTTGGGCTGTAAAAAAGTGAGGCAAGTGTTTTTACCCAAACAAGAGTGCGGTGCCTGCGGTGCTGCAGCACGCAAGGAAGGGGCGGCGTGTCACGGGATCTGTGGGAAGCGGGACATCTGGCCGTTTTGGACGAGCCACTGATGTCCCCCTTGCGCTCGGTATTTATAAACGGACGGTGGAACGTCTTAAGCAGCGTTTCGTGCAAGGTGGATTGAAGGCGTCATTAGGACCTGCAAGGCGCACTGCTCCTTGCAAACTTCGTTTTGACGGCCGCCTTGAAGCTCGCCCGATTGCGCTCGCGTGTACTCCAGCTCCGGAAGGACGGAGCTGCTCGACGGTGCGCTGGCTGGCCCAAAAAGTAGTCGAACTCCAAACTGCTCCTGTCGTCTCGGCGATGACTATTTGCAGAAATTCAAAAAAACCAAATACAGCCCGCCTGAGCAAGTACTGGAAGACTCCACCGGATGGCAACGCCGCCTTTGTGGCGGACGTGGATAACGTTCTGGTATTGCATCCCCTCCCGTACGCCCCAATTTTCCCAGTGGTGTGCATGGACGAATCGAACAAGCAGCTGATGGGCGAAGTCCACGAACCCCGTGCCAATGGCGTCCGGACAAATTCGCACAGAGAATCACGAGTATGTCCGTAACGGTGTGGCCGACATTTTTATTGGATTAGAACCCCTTGGGGATCGGCGGCACATCGAGATCACCGAAAGGCGCACACGCCAGAATTGGGCCGGCTTCATCAAGGGGATGCTCAATGAACGCTGACCGCAGCCAACCAAGGTCCGCCTGGTGATGGATAATTTCAACACCCATAACACTGCATCTCTGGACGAGGCGCTCCCACCGGAAGAAGGCAGACGTCTGCCCGAACGGCTTGAAATCCACTACACCCCGTCCATGCTCACGCTCCGCAGCCGGTTCGCGGCGTCCCACTGGAAGGCACGAACCCCTTCCGACAACGTGTTCCCGTTCGCGTCGTGGCTCAAGACTCGGGTGTTACTGCTCATTTTCTTTCTCGGTTAGGAAAGTGAGATGGCGGAACGGGGCGTTTGCATCTGATTCGCAGGCGTGGATCGCCGGGCGGATGTGCATAAACAATGCGGCAACTGTGAGTCGGCTCGTTAACCGTATGAATCCATCGCCGCTCAAAAAGGAGGTTTCAGAGAAGCTCTGTCGGTTTATCATGGAAGAAATGAAAGAAAATGAACACTGACCCCTATTTACCCCGTTCGCGTCGTGGCTCAAGACTCGGGTGTTACTGCTCATTTTCTTTCTCGGTTAGGAAAGTGAGATGGCGGAACGGGGGCGTTTGCATCTGATTCGCAGGCGTGGATCGCCGGGCGGATGTGCATAAACAATGCGGCAACTGTGAGTCGGCTCGGTAACCGTATGAATCCATCGCCGCTCAAAAAGGAGGTTTCAGAGAAGCTCTGTCGGTTTATCATGGAAGAAATGAAAGAAAATGAACACTGACCCCTATTTACCCACGGCATGGGGGAAGCGGCCGGCGCTGGTGGCAACAAAGTTCTGGCAGCACGGTCCGTGCGTTTCCACCATGCGTGAAATATTGACTTTTGCGATGCGCCATCCGTCGGGAACATCCCAGCCGATGGATTTTACGGCGGAACCTCGCTTCTGGAAACGTTTTCTCATAGCATCAAATGCATCAGCGAATTGTCTATGGATGCGGCGAATCGTCTATCATTTTAAAGCCCTGGACTAATGACGCTGCCACGAAGATGCATTAGCATGCGCCCATGCGTTCCCCCCAGTTTGCTTCCACCATTGGGTCACTCTCCCAGAATTTGAAGGCGGCTTTTTCGCGCCGAGCCGCATGGTTTTGCGCCGCAGCGCTGCATCTGACTTTGTCGTCCACCACGCAGTCGGCTGAATCCCTGACACGGTGGACTCCTGTTCCTGATTCCTGGAAGGGTGCTACAGTCAACGAAGGGTCCGTGAATTTGAGCGGTGAAAAATGGAGTTACCTTCTGTCCCCAAATGAGCAACCGAATGCAGAGGTGGCTGCGACGTTTACAATCACGGAGGCGGCCAAGCAGTTTCGTTTCTTCGGTGAGTCATGGAGTGTCTGGCCGGATTCGACCTTTGGGGACGGCGGGTTTGAAGCCGCGGTGTTGCTGCGGGCCGGAGAAAAGAGTGGTTACCGCATCCAGTTTTCCCACAAGTACCAGATGCTGGCTCTGGTGAAGTGGCCGGAGGGCGGATTTGTGCGGGTGGTGCCGTGTCCACTCAAGATAAAAGAGCCGCACAGGGTGCTCGCCCGCGTGCAGGGGGCTTCGGTGAGCGTGAGCGTTGACGGCGCCGAGAGACTTCAATGGGCTGACACCTTTGTGCCGCTCACCAAGGGCGTTGTGGGACTCGGGGTGAGCAGTGGGGCCAAGGTGTCCTTTAGCGAGGTGGTGGTGAAGCCGCTGGAGTCAAAACCCACACTCCCAGCCGCCGGGCACCTGCCGCGGTTCTCAGTGCGTTCCTTTCTTGGAGAACGTCCCTGGGTGTTTGACGGCGATGAACCGATCCTGCTTTTGCCCGTGCCGAAGGCCAACGGCATCAACAATGTGAAGCTTCGGCCAGGCTACAAGCCACAGCTGAGCTGGAACAGTCACTGGGATGTCCAAAACCAAGGCGCCTACAAAGAAGCGGATAACAAAAACACGGAGCCCACCTGGAACGAGGGAGGAGAAACCATCACCGCCCACTGGACCTCCGAGCACACCAAGGGGGCCTTTGTGGTCAAAACAAGCATGCTGGTGGGATGGGATGCGAGTCGGCAGGTTTATACGTACGATGTGGACTCGACTATGGAGGTCATCCAAGACTTTGTCTTCCGCTATGGCTATGACTTCGAACATCACACGCCGCTGGATCCCTTTCGCTGGCAGTATCTCATCGCGAAGCGCAGCAACGGCGAATTCTATCATCGTCCCGTCTATCCTGTAGACCCGGGCCCGCAATACGATCTTGAAACCATTGGGGGTGGACGCGTTTGGTTTGGCCGTCATGGGGAGGCGATGCATATCGCACCCGCCGTAGAATACAACATCAGCTCGGGGCAAAGTCTCGGGCGCAAACTCAACACCGCCGTCTGTGCCGCCTTCTATGACACCGGCGTGAGTTTCCCTCAGGAAACAGCCAAGGCGGGCGCGCATCTCGCCGTCAAGTATCGCTACACCGGCATGCCCGCAACAGAGGCCGAAGCACTCTTCAAATCTTCAAAAGTCTACGACTCGCCCACACTCGATCCGCAGCATCATTACATCTTTGCCGATGAATGGCCCAAGCTCTCGTTCAGCCAGTTCGTGCCGATGAGCGAGACCTGGATAAACGGGCGCACTCCATTCATGTCAGGGCACAATCAGCGCCCCTCGTATGAACTGGTCAAAAACTGCGGCGCAGGCAGCGGCTTCGCAATGAAGCTGGGCGCGGCTTCCCTGGCCAAAGCAAACCTCGCCAAGGCCGCGCCACTGGCGAAAGGGCGCTATGCGGTGACGGCGCTGGTAAAGTCCGTGAATACCCATGGACCCGGCGGACGCATCGAGCTCACCGCCACGCAGGCCAAGACGAACAAAAAGCTCGCCGAGGCGCTGCATTTTGTGGGCAAGGGCAGCTTCGAGTGGAAGCGGCAGGGCTTCCCCTTCGAGGTGCCCGAAGAGGCGGCGACACTCAGTGTCGCCTTTGGCAATGCGGGCACGGGAGAGTTCTTGGTCACGGACGTTGAGTTTCATGCCCTCAAAGACGGCGAAGCGCTGCCCACGGGCGTAAGCGCGACTCCCAACCACAAAGCACCCGCTTATGGGGAAGCCATCGCCGACGCAGTCGCGGATTTCCGGTTGGAAGAAGGGTCGGGGTTGGTCGTTTTTAACCATGCGGGGGGCCCGCATCTTGACCTCGCCAACGTGGACTGGGTGGTGGACTCAGGACGGCCCGCGCTGCTTTTCGCCGACACAGCTCCAGAGAGTCAGAATTTCCGCAAGGACAGATGGGTCGGGCTCAATGTTTTCGGCTACGCCCGGGACTACAATTACCTCAATGCCTACAAGTCCTACGAGGGCAAGCAATCCGTGGCATTCGCAATGGGCCTTGGCGGTGCACTCGTGCTCGGTACCGAGCGCTATTACCTACACAGCAATTACTACCGAGGACTCATCGGACGCACGCTGGTCATCAAGCGCACTCTCACGTCCCAAGACATCGCGGCACTCGCCAAGGATGCGGTGCCTGCGTCTTCAACAGCAGCCGAGACCGGCGAACTGACCATGGCCTCATGGATCAAGCCCGCCGATAAAATGTCTCCTCTCAAGGGCACGGGCGGCGACATCATGGGCTATGGAAACCGGAAGTTTATCCTCACCCTGACAGACACGCCTCCCTATCGCCTTGCCGCCCGTTTCAATGAATCAAAGCAAATTCTTTCGAGCGAAAAACGGCTTGAAGCCAACCGCTGGTATCATGTGGCTACGACGGTAAAGCCGGAGAACGGCGAGTCCTACCTGCGGCTTTTTATTGATGGGCAGCAGGTGGCCGAAGGGGTCCGCAATAAATAGAGGGACTTGTTCTTCGCTGTTTCCAGTGGAACAGGGCCTTCGGACAAGGGGAATGAAAACAGCTACGGGGAAGGATCTTGGGCCGCATTTGTGGATGAACTCTGAGCAACTTTTCCACGCATTGTTGGGGAATTCACGGCTACGCAGCCTCGCGGCGAAAAGTCGGTAGCGGCAAAGTCCATCGATTGACGCCAACTTGGGCGGGATGAAGCAACATCCTCACGCATACCATTGATGCCAACTTTTTTCTGCTCCGTTGGCACGTCCTTAGGCGCGTTCCTTCTGCTCAGTATTCTTGTGGAGATTCCTGTTAACGTTTACGCCGCCCGTGTGGCTCTGCGTTAGAACTGAAGTTGCTTTTTCCACCATCCCGGGGCCCGAGCACCCTGCATCAGCGCCGGACCCGCTAAAGCGAATTTATCAGTTCTTGACACAGCCATCCCACAGCCTCGGGAAAACGGGTTCCTGAAGGTAATTCCTAGAGAGACAACGGCGAAATTTGAGTGGAGGCAATTGCAGTTTTTACGGGCAGAATTTTTTCTCAGGTGGATGCTGTCCCATGAGGTTTACGTTTTTGAAGGGATGTTTTGTGCTGCGGGAGGGGGGCATCCCAGAGAGCCAGAGCAGCTGCCAGGCTTCATGAAGCGCCCCGATGCTGTCCCATCGTTTTTTAAGAGCCCAAGCAGGTCGAGCCGTTCCAAAACCGCGGAGCGCACCACCGCAAAGAGTCGCGTAAAGCTGTGCGCACAGGCTGACAAAAATTCCTGAAAGCGCAGCAGCCCAGACACCAGCAGGGCCGTGTACACCTGCCAGCGCACTGCGTTGGCGCTATGACCTAAAAAATTGCTCAGCTTCAAGGTCTGTTTGACCTGTTTGAAAAACACCTCAATGTCCCAGCGCCTGCGCTAGAAGTCGCACACCAAGCGCGGGCTCCAGCTCAGATTGTTGGTGGTAACAACCATCAAGCGTTTTTCTCCGTCGATTTCGACCAGCACCTCGACGCGGCGCAGCAAAACGCCCTCGTGCTTGGCGTTCTTGAGGACGACGAGCTGGTCCTTGAGAGTGCCTTTGACGCCTTTGGTGAGGGGCTTTTTTACCTTGTTGGCCATGTTCTCTTTGGCGCGGCTGCCCTACCAAAACTCGCGTTGATCCAGATCCCTAAGGCACTCGAAATCGACGTAGGCCTTGTCGAAGACGACGATTTCACCGGGGGAAATACCCGCACAGACTTCGCGTACCCGCTTGTTGTTGTGATGGGCCGCTGTGTCCACAACGGCAAAGGAAGGAAGAAAGCTGTGCAGGTCGAGGCGCAGGTACATTTTGGCAGCGGCCTTGCGTCTACGGTGTTTGGCCCAGCCAATCCAGTTGGCGACCAGTTCCATAACAGTGAAGTCGACGGCGTGAATCCTGACCTTGAAACGGCGCAGGAGGCCCTTTCCTTTTTGCCCGAGGCAAAGCCCGGCTGGATGTTTTGAAGATGTTCGAGCACCGACCAGAAAAGCATTTCGATGAAGTCGGCCGAACGCACTTTGTTTGCGTGAAAAAGAGTGTTGCGCGAAGGCGGTACGATTTGGAGACGGCTTTGAGCCGAAGCGAGTCGCAAACGTCGTTGAGACGGATGGCATGCGAAAGCTGGGCAAAGAGCATGGAAGCCAAGTAGCTCAAAACGCTGAAGGTGCCAGCCTTTGTGTCCACCCCAGTTTTACGGGCGGTTTGCTTGAGGAGGCTTCGCGGTATGGAGTTGAGAAGCTGCTTGAGAACGAGAAATAGAGTAGGGAGACGAGGATGGTTTGCGGCCACAACCACTCCTTGTCCTCCTCTCCCCCTCATCGAACCGGACGGGCGGATTTCCCG
>CANJPY010000069.1 GCA_947476255.1 Chthoniobacteraceae bacterium
GCCACACGGCAATGCAAATGAAGCAAACCGGAGAACAGCCTCCGAGAGCCGGATGCGGGAAATCCGCCCGTCCGGTTCGATGAGGGGGAGAGGAGGACAAGGAGTGGTTGTGGCCGCAAACCATCCTCGTCTCCCTACTCTATTAAAGGATCCATCCCAAGGCGACGGCAGCACTCCATCAGCGTGACACGATCGCGCTCCGATTGCCCGCCTGCGCCTCTCTCTTGAACTGCCAGTTTTTATTCCCTCGCCAGATTGCTGTGCCGGTATGCCGGCAGGTCGCTCACTTCGCGCTTGAACCATGGCGGCGGCGTAAAGGACTCCGCGGCCGTCGGCCCTGGAAATACCGCCTCCGCGATGTTCAGCCAGTCCAGCTGGCCTTCGTAACGGTCCAAGGTGAACGGAATCTCCGCGACATCAATCTTGTGCGTGACCTTGCTCATCCGCCTCCCCTCCGTCATCGGCCATAATGCCGCCAGCTGCTCTTTCGTGATCGCAACCTCCACCTCCACCTGGTTGGCCCCAGAGGGGCCCTTCACAAACAAGGAGGCATCCTTCGTCGTCTTTCGAATGCGAACCTCTGAGCCGTCCTTCTCCACGGCCAGATAGCCCTGCTCGATCCGCAGACCGCCTTCCAAATTGAGAACCTTTGGAATATCCGTCACCAGAAATTTCCGCTCCACTTTCTTGGGCGGCAGATACGCTTCGGGAAGCAATTCCCCCGTCGGCCCGCGTCCGCTCCTGCGCGCGGCTTTCCCACCGCCGCGCGCTTCCATCTCGGCGAGGGCTTCCAGTTCCATTTCACGTTCACTGTTTTGCTTGGTTTGCGCGGATGTTTGCATGGTTGGCACCTGGTAGTTTGACTTACCTCACTATAACATCAACAAGCTCCTCGCGCACCTGACTTCGTTGTAGATTCTCCATCGCGAACCCCTTTGCGTGGCCCCCCTCTTGCTCTGTGAATCACCATGACCCTCATTGATAACGAATCCACCGACCTCCAAACCCCCTCGGGCCTCATGCGAACCCATGTCTTCCGTCCGGCCGCGGGCGGCGTCTATCCGGGCATCCTCCTGTTCTCCGAGATCTTCCATGTGACCGGTCCCATCCGGAGAACCGCCGCCTTCCTCGCCTCGCAGGGATTTGTGGTGGCAGTGCCTGAAATTTTTCATGAATTCGAACCCCTCGGCAAGGTGTTAGCCTATGACACAGAGGGCACGGACCGTGGAAACTGGTGCAAAGTGAACAAACCTCTGGCGGCCTATGATGCCGACACAAAGGCCGTGATCGCTTTTCTCAAGACCCATCCTCTTTGCACGGGGCGCCTCGGCTCTCTCGGCATTTGCATCGGAGGACACCTGAATTTCAGGGCGTGTTTTAATCCTGAAATCCTGGCCGGTGTCAGTTTTTATGCCACGGATATCCACAAGCTCGAATCCCACCCCAGAGGGTTGGGCCTTGGCATGGCGGACGATTCCCTCGAGCGTGCCCGGAACGGGGCGATCCGCGGCGAATTGTTGATGATTTGGGGACGACAGGACCCCCATGTCCCTTTCGAAGGACGGGTCCAGATTCATCAAGTCCTCGAGGAAGCTGGGACGAACTATCAATGGCTCGAATTTAACGCCGCCCACGCCTTTTTGCGCGACGAAGGGCCGCGCTACAACCCCGTCCTCGCGCAGCAGTCGCTTGGAATTGCCGTGGAACTCTTTCATCGCAAACTTGGCCAGGGCGGGCTGCTTTCCACGTCCGCGGGCGGCGCAGAGACACGGCATTAAAAAGGTGGACCTGCGGCTCCGTGATTTCCGCAGGGGGTATCAGCACAAATCTGTAGGGATCGTCCTCGAGACGAAGCCGGCAAATACCTTACCGCCAATCGTCCGGATCGGTAGCCGCGGCGTTCAGCGCCTACGCCGCTGTGAGCCGAATGACGAGCTGTTGTAGTAGTCCCTCGGGATCCTGCGCCCCGCTGACCAACGCCACGTTTGCGTCCAGGACGTTCTTTTGCGCCGCCCGCAACTCTGGCAGCGTAAAGCGATGGGCGTGCTGCGCAGCGATCCCCAATGCATAGGCGTTGACGGTCCCGTCCTTTTTGCGCGGCAGATGTTCCGTGGCGTGCGCTGGAAGTTTATCCAGCGTCTTGCCAAAGAAAAAAGGCTGCGCCGGGCGCCCGAGTTTATGGCGGTCCATGAGATCTTTGACGGCGAGTAAATTCCGGAATGTCGGAATAATCGCCACCAGTAAAATTGCGATGGGACTTTCCTTTTGAGACAGCAACTGATCGAGCAAGGCCAGCGAATTGTGGGTGTGACGCGAGGCGAGTGCATTTCCCAGTTCAAAGATGACGGCTTCGGCGGTCATCGGCACGAGAAGCGCGACATCCTCCACCGTCGCATCCCGATTGGCGTCGCCGACGTACAGAGCCAGCTTCTCAAGCTCAGAGACAATCGTCCGGCGGTCGCCCCCGGTGCGAATGGCGAGAAGTTCCAGAGCCTCGTGTTTTAAGCGGACACCGGCGGCTTCGGCAACTTGCCGGGCAAGTTCCATGGCGGCCTCCTCCCAGCCTGATTTTGAGGTATCCAGCACGTCAAAGACCGTCACCTTTGCGAGCTTCGTGAGGGCCTTGTAAAAGGACCGGCGCTTGTCCACTTCGGTGGCGCTCAGCAGAAACCGGATGCCATCGGGGAGGCCGGAGCTCAGCAATTCGACGAAGGCTTCCAAACCCTCTGTAACGTCGGCGGCGCGGCCCGTGACAGTGTCGCCCATAAAATTGGCGTTTTTGAGCCACACCAGTTTTTCTCCTCCAAAGAAGGGGAACGTTTGGAGGGCGTCCATCGTTTGCCGGATCCGCGTGGCGGCTTCCGCAGCGTTGGAAGCGGCGCCATCGATGATTTCCATCCCAAAATCCCCTCCACCCGGGGGCGTCATGGCGTCCGCGAGCTCCCGTGCGTAGCGTTTTACCTCGGCGTCATCGGATCCGAGGACGGCTTGAAAGGCAGCGCTTGTGTTCGCTTTGGTTTTGGCGGCAGACATGAAACAAGAATGGCGGAGATAAAGGTCCGGACGAAGCAGGAATCTTAGCGGCTCATCTCTTCAGAAAGTTGCCGTGCATGGAGGCGTGCCGCATGCCACATGTAGCCAGGGCCGCCCCTGTCCGCAGCGTCCGGAGGAAAGATCGCCACCGCTTCCTGCACCCATTTGAGCCCAAGGTCCTTCCGGCCCGTCGCGAACTCATAGAGGCCCGCATAATACTTTGCGAAAAACAGGACCTGAGGATTGGTGTGGACTCCCTTGCGCTCCATCTCCTCCAAAACCTCGGGCGGTTTTTGAGCCCCTGCCAGCATCTTATACACCGCGGGAAAGGGCTCCCGGTCGAATTGCGTATAAACGAGGAGACCTTTTCTGGCCGTTTCCAGATTTTCGCCGCGGACTTGGGAAAAAAACTTCCAGACGCCGTTCTCCCGGTCCCTCGCATCATACGCGTGGTACTTCTCAAACTGGCGCGCGGCTTTCTCAAACGCTCCGGCGAAATAGTACGCGATGCCGAGTCGCCAGTGCGGGGCATCTTGGGAGGGATCGAGGGCGATCATCCCTTCATAGTCCGCGATGGCCCCTTTGAAATCGCCTAGAAACACTCTGGCATCTCCCCTTCGCGAAAGAAGGTTGGGAGAGGGGGGCATTTTTTCAATCACGCCGCTGAGCGCCTTCTCCTGCGCTTGCAAGGCGCTGGGATCAAACGCAGCCGGGGAATTCGCTGGAGTCGCGGCGGATTGAGCTCTGGCCACAGGACCAGAGAACAGCGAGGCGGACAGAAAAAGGCAGACAAGGATTCTGGGGAGAGGAAGGCGCATGACTTAAACAATCTCCGTAAAACGCCGACGCTCAAGACCGAACCGCGCCCGGATGTGGGGCAGGGTTTCTGAAAGGGTCGAGGCAAGGGTCAATGGAGGGCCCGTAAGGGGGCATGCCTCCATGCAACTCCGCCTTTGCCCAGCCTGCGATAAGCATGTACTCTAAGAACCTATGGGGATGGACTTATGAAAAATCTCAAAAAAAATATTCTCCGCCTCCTCGCCCAGCCCGGGTATCAGCCGCTGGAAAAAGTGGGCATTTCGCGGGCCCTTGGCCAGCCCCCAGCGGACCGCCGCAAAGTCCGGGACGCCCTGTCAGAGCTCGAAATGGAGGGGGCCATCGCCCGGATTCGCAAGAATTTTTATATCCTGCCGGCTGCCGCAGATTTAATCACTGGAACGATCCTCGCCTTCCCCGGAGGAAACGCCAAACTCATTGAAACAGAGGGTGGCGCGGGGGACTTCTTCGTTTCTGCCGTGAACCTTGGGACAGCGATGCATGGGGACCGCGTGTTGGCCCGGTACATCCACGAGGGAAGGGAAGAGCCCACACGCAGAGGTGGCCCGGGAGGGCAGAGCACCAAGGAGGCACGCGTCGTGCGTATCCTGGAGGTCGCAAACAAAACGGTGGTGGGAACGGTGGCAGCCACCAAGGGTTTTCAATACGTCATTCCCGATGACCCGCGGCTTCCGCACGACGTTTATCTCAGAAAGCCCGAGAAGCCGCTTCCCACCCCTCCCCGAGAAGGAGACAAGGTGGTGGTTCGCCTCGATGCGTGGGAGTCGCGCCATGTGAATCCCGAGGGCGAGGTCATCGAGGTTCTGGGCACGGCGCGAGATTCCGGGGTCGATTTGCTCTCCTTGATGCGGCGTTATAATCTTCCGGAGGGATTTCCTGACGCCGTTCTGAAGGAAGCGGAGGCCATTCCTGCCGTGGTGCCAACCGCAGATTGTGCGGCTCGGGAAGACCTGCGCGCACAGCCAGTCCTCACCATCGACCCGGATGACGCCAAGGACTACGACGATGCGATTCACGTGGAGCGCAAAGGAAGCGGGTGGCTGCTTTCGGTCCACATTGCGGACGTGGCCCATTACGTGAAACGGGGATCGGCATTGGACAAAGACGCAAGACAGCGCGGGAATTCGACCTACCTGTGTGGGAGGGTTGTGCCGATGCTGCCCGAGCGTCTGAGCAATGGCGTCTGTTCGTTAAAGGCTGGGGTGGACCGCCTGGCGTTTTCCGCGTTCCTCGAGTTCAACGCGCAGGGGGTCCTGCGTTCCTCGCGGTTTGCGCGAACGGTGATTCGAAGTGTGGCGCGTCTCACGTATCGGCAGGCATTTGCGATCTTGGAAAACAAGACGTCCGGGCGCAAGGATCTGCCGCGGGTTCCCGAGGGCTCGTTGTGCTACACGGACGCGCGCGTGCAGGAGCGCGTGCGCGTGGCCTGGGAGTTTGCACAGATTTTGAGGCAGAGGCGTTTCGCCGCCGGTTCCTTGGACCTCGACTTTCCCGAGGTCAAAGTCTGGCTGGATCCCGAGGGCCGTCCGGAGAAGTTAGAGAAAATCGAAAACGATCCGTCCCATCAGCTCATTGAAGAATGTATGCTCGTGGCGAACGAAGCGGTGGCGGCGGCTCTGAAAAAGGCGAGAGTCCCGACGGTTTACCGGATTCACGAAGTGCCGGATCCCGATCGGTTGGGGGAGTTTCGGGACAAGGCCCGGCGTTATGGCTGCAGGGCAGGCGATTTGACTAACAGGGATGAGGTGCAGCGCTTACTCGCTGCGATACGCGGGCAACCCGAAGAGTATCTGCTCAAACTGGAGTTTCTCAAAAGCCTCAAGCGCGCCACCTACGGGGTTGCACCCTTGGGGCACTACGGATTGGCGAAGGCCAATTACACGCATTTTACGAGCCCCATTAGGAGATACGCCGACTTGCTCGTGCACCGAGCCCTCGCTGGCGACGCTGCAGGCAAGGCGGGCGAGTTAGCCGAAGCAGCCATGCACATCTCCCGCACGGAACGCACCTCTGCCGAGGCCGAAAAAGACTCCGTGCAGCGCAAAAAGATTGAATATTTCGAGCGCCAGTTACGGGCCAGGGAACCGGACAAATTCCGAGCCACAGTCATCGATGTCCGCAGCCACGGGCTGGTGGTGGAATTGCCCGACATTCTTTTCACAGGGATGATTCATGTGAGCCGTCTTCCGGACGACTTTTACACCTTTGACGCCGGGCGGTTGTTATTTCGCGGACGAAAGGGCAAAAACACCTTTGGTCTCGGGGCGGTTTTACAGGTGAAGGTCTGCAGGGTGGATCCGTTTAAAAAACAGGTTGATTTCGAACCCGCAGGTGAAGTCAAAAGCCTGGAGAAGCGTCAGACGTTCGACAAGGGCTCCAAGGCTCCGAAGCGCAAGGACGAGCAAAAACGACATGCAAAGAAACGCGTTCCAAACGTGGCGGCCCGGCGCTCCCGCAAGAAATAACCCCGCGCTTCTTGTTTTTTCGGGGAGGGCTAGCGATATGGCCGCCACATTCCATGCACCTTAAAATTTTCGCCATCGGGAAGCCTAAACTCGCGTTCGCCAAGGCGGGTGTCGAAGAGTATGCAGGACGGCTGCGGCCTTGGACTTCCTTTCACTTGGACTATTTGAAGTCCGGCACGCGGGAGAGTGAAAGCGCTCTGCTTTTGGAGAAAAGCGAGGGGTTGTTTCGCGTCGCGCTGGATGAGCGAGGCGAGCAGCTCACCAGTCGTGCGCTTGCGGGGCGTATTTCGGCGTGGGAACAGTCTGGAACGGTCAAAGGCATCGCGGTGCTCATCGGGGGTGCGGACGGGCACACGGAGGAACTGCGTCGAGCCGTGCAATGGCAGTGGTCCCTAAGCAAGCTGACCTTGCAACACGAGATGGCGTTGCTCTTCGTTTTGGAGCAGGTCTACAGGGCTTATACCATCAAGGCGGGGACGCCTTACCATCGCGACTGACGGGCCGGAATGGACAGATGGCAGGCAGGACTAGAATCTCGTTACCGCGGACGAAGCAGGCGCGTGAACGGCGCATGAGTAGCGATTTAGAAGCAGGGGATGGTGAGGCGGGATGGGACGGCGGGATGGGACGCGGGATGGGACGCGGGATGGGACGCGGGATGGGACGGCGGGATGGGAGTGTGAAGGTGTGGAGCGGGCGATGCCTGGGGAGGAACGGATGCAAAAACAAGACGATGAACTCGAGCGGTTGACGGAGGCGCTCAGGCAGAGCGAGGAGCGTTTTGAGATGATTTCACATGCCACGGATGATGCGATTTGGGATTGGGATCTGGTCACCGACCGTCTTTGGTGGGGGGCGAACTTTTACACGACATTTCAATATACCCCTGAGGAGACGGAGGGCGAAATTGCGTCGTGGACGCGGCGGATTCACCCGGAGGATGCCTCGAGAGTGCTAGATTCGATTCATAAGTGCATTGGCGGTGGACAAGAAAAATGGAGCGCGGAATACCGGTTTATCCGCAAAGACGGGGAATATCGCATCGTTTTGGACAAGGGTTTTATTCAGCATAACAGCGAGGGGAAGGCGGTCCGCATGGTGGGGGCGATGGCGGACGTGACGGCCCGCCGGAAGATGGAGGAGGAGGGTTTGCTCCTGAGCGCCCAACTAGAGAAGCGCGTGGCGGTGCGGACCCGCGAAATCGCGGCTGCGAAAGAGGCTTTGGAGGCGTTTTCATATTCGGTTTCCCACGATCTGCGGGCGCCCTTGAGGCACATCACCGGTTTTTTGCAATTGCTTGCGCGTAAAAACCTTCAACGCTTGGATGAGGAGGGAAAAAGGTATCTGTCGATCGTGCTCGGAGCCGCTGGCAACATGGCGGAACTCATCGAGGCGTTGCTGACCTTTTCGCGTCTGGGGCAGAGTGTGGTGAGGGTCGGTGCCGTCCACACGGGTGCCCTTGTGAATGAGGTGATCCAATCTTTCGAAAGCGAGGTGCAGGGCAGAACGATTCGGTGGAATGTGCATGCCCTTCCAGACGTTCAAGCTGATGAGACGCTGTTGAGGCAGGTGTTCGCGAACATCATAGGGAACGCTCTCAAATACACGCGGTTAAAAGAGGTGGCAGAGATTGAAATCGGGGTGGAGGAGAAGCCGCAGGAGACGGTGTTTTTTGTCAGAGACAATGGCGTTGGCTTCGATATGAAATACGCTGGAAAACTGTTCTGTGTTTTTCAACGGTTGCACTCTGAGCGGGAGTTTGAAGGACATGGGATTGGGCTGGCGAACGTCAAACGCATTGTGTTGCGCCACGGGGGAAACACGTGGGCGGAGGCGGAAGAGGGGCGGGGCGCGACGTTCTATTTTTCGTTGCCTCACAAAACGGATGAAGGACGAGTGGAGAACCCAAGGTGAGGTGCCATGGTGGAAACAAAACGGATTCTTTTTGTAGAGGACAATTTGAATGACATCGAGCTGACGCTCGCGGCGCTTGCGGAGCATGCGCTTGCCAATGAGGTTGTTGTGGTACACGACGGAGCGGAGGCCCTGGATTATCTTTACCGTAGAAACAAGTATGCCGAGCGCCCCCCGGGATTGCCTGTAGTGGTGTTGTTAGACGTGAAGCTCCCCAAGGTGGATGGCTTGGAGGTGTTGCGGCAGATGCGTTCGGATGAGCACCTGCGGATGATCCCCGTTGTGATGCTGTCTTCTTCCCGAGAGGAGCAGGATTTACTTTCGAGTTATGCTTTGGGAACGAGCGCGTATGTGGTGAAGCCCGTGGATTTTTTTGAATTTGTGGCCATCATCAAACAGCTTGGACTTTTCTGGGGAATCATCAATGAACCCCCTCCGGGAATTCCGCGAATTCCGATAAAAGCAAGCATCTTAAAGACGGTTGCGGAGTTTCAAAAAGGTCTCGAGAAGGGTCGGAATTTGGCGGAGGAAGGACACACCAAGCCGTAAAAAAGCGGAAAAACTTTGGCAGGGGGATGCTTTTTTTAAGCAGAGGCGGAATCCTGCTTTATATTGCACGCTGTTATGAGTGTGCCGGCCACTGTCATCCGCATTTTGCTGCTCGAGGATTCCGACTTGGATGCGGAGCTCATTGAGGAAGAGCTGCGTCGGAACGGTGTGTCCTACAAGCTGTCCAGAACTGAAACAAGGGATGGCTTTGAGAAAGGGCTTTGCGACTTTAGGCCGACGATCGTTTTTTCGGACTACAGGCTGCCCGATTTCGACGGCGGCAGGGCTCTGGAGATGACCCGGAAGCTTGCCGCGCATCTCCCGTTTATCATCATCTCGGGCGCGGTGGGCGAGGAGGCTGCAGTGGAGCTCTTAAAAGCAGGGGCCACGGATTTTGTGCTCAAAGACAGGCTGCTGCGGCTGGTGCCTGCGATGTACCGGGCTTTGAGGGAAGTGCAGGAGCGGTTGGAGTTGGAGAAGGCGCAGGCAGAATTGCACACCTGTAATTTTGAATTGGAGCAAAGAGTGAGGGATCGCACCCGGGAGTTGAGTGAAAAGAACGAGATGATGGAGGAGGATTTGAGAATGGCCCATGAACTCCAGCTGGCGCTTCTCCCGAGCCGTTTTCCGACGCTTCCCAAGGGCTGCCAGGAGGCTGATAGTGCCGTTCGAATTTGCAGTTTATATCGCTCTTCGCATGCGGTCGGGGGGGACTGTTTTAACGTCACGCGTCTTTCGGACACCGTGTTGAGCGTGTTTATCTGTGACGTGATGGGGCATGGCGTACGGGCGGCGTTGGTGACGGCGATGCTGCGAGCACTCGAGGAGCAACTGGGGGAAAAGGCGGCGGATCCTGGGTTGCTTTTAAGCGAGATGAATCGCGCACAGTGTCATATTTTTGAGGCCTCCGAGACCTTGGTTTTTGCCTCCGCCTGTTCACTCACCGTGGATGTGGGTCAGGGGACAGTGACGTTTGCGAATGCTGGGCATCCGTGTCCGCTGCTTGTACATCGGCGCGAACATCGAGTCGAGGCTCTGGTGGTTCCCGAGAGCCGCGGGCCGGCTCTGGGGATTTTTCCGGGAATGAAATATCAGAACAGTACGCAGCGTTTAAATCCCGAGGACTTTATTTTGCTCTTCACGGACGGTCTTTTTGAGGTGGAGAACGAAAAAGCCGAGCTCTTCAGCGAGGAACGTTTGCGCGAGGCTGTGGAACTGCACGCGGGACTGCCTCCCGAGCCCTTGGTGCAGGCAGTTCTTCGGGATGTAGAACGGTTTACGGGTGGCACCCCGTTTGAGGACGACGTCTGTGTGGTCGGGGTTCAGATTGCGCGCGTGGCTTCGAGCGCGGCGTAGACCTGTATAGACCCACCTGTTGTAAGCGAGCTTGAGACCCCAATGGCTGAGACCGCCTTGGGTTCAGGCGCTGGAGGCGGGTGTGTTCATCGAGCTTGCTTGTAGACCCGCTTTGTAGACCCGCTTTGTAGACCCGCTTTGTAGACCCGCTTTGTAGACCCGCTTTTACTGGATCAAATGAATTTGGTGTAGTCCCGTGAAGACCCCAAAAACCCGACCCCCCTCCGAGGGGAGGGGATTAAAAGTGGAGCGGGTGACGCGACTCGAACGCGCGACATCTTCCTTGGCAAGGAAGTGCTCTACCAACTGAGCTACACCCGCATAACTGTCCGCAAACTCTACCGAATCTGTGCCAAGTGACAAGCACTTTGTTGGACAGAAATACTAAAGCCGCTTCTTTCCAAACTCCGAGTTGCGGGCATCGATCAACTTGGCCACAAAACCCGTATCATACTCTCCCCTCACAAAATCAGGGTCATGCATGATCGCCTGCTGGAAGGGAATCGTTGTCTTGATCCCCTGCAAAATATATTCCCCGAGCGCGCGCCGCATTCTGGCGATGGCGTTCTCACGAGAGGTTCCCATGGCAATCACTTTGCCAATCATGGAATCGTAATGCGGCGGTACCGTGTAACCTGTGTAGGCATGGGAATCAATGCGTACACCACGGCCGCCCGGTGCGTAGTAGAGGTTAATTTTACCCGGGCAGGGGGCGAAATTATTGGCAGGATCCTCCGCATTGATACGGCATTCAATCGCGTGATATCTCCGCTTGGCGTCCCGCACGTAATGTGAAAGGGGTTCGCCGGCAGCCACCTTGATCTGTTCCTTGACGAGGTCTATGCCGTAGGCTTCTTCGGTGATGCAATGCTCCACCTGAATACGGGTGTTCATTTCCATGAAGAAAAAGTTCCCGGCATTGTCCACAAGATATTCAATGGTGCCGGCACCCTCGTATTTCACGGACTCGGCAAGTCGAACGGAGGCTTCACCCATGCGCTTGCGCAAATCTTCGGTCAGAAGCGGGCTGGGACATTCCTCGATGATCTTTTGATTGCGGCGCTGCATGGAGCAGTCGCGTTCGCCGATATGCACCACGTTCCCATGGGAGTCGGCCATGATTTGGAACTCGATGTGGTGGGGATTTTCGATGAGCTTTTCAATGTAGACGCCGCTGTTGCCAAAGCACTTCTCGGCTTCCATACGGGCGCTGTGAAAACCGGCGACGAGGGAGCCATCGTTGTGAGCGGGGCGCATTCCGCGGCCACCGCCGCCCGCCACGGCTTTGATCATCACTGGAAACCCGATTTCGCGCGCGATGCGCAATGCTTCCGTTTCGGTTTCCACCAGACCCTCGGAACCGGGGGTGACAGGGACACCGGCGGCGCGGGCGGTGGCGCGGGCGATATTTTTATCACCCATCGAGCGGATCGCTGAGGGAGGCGGCCCGATGAATTTGATGTTGCAGCTGGCGCATACTTCGGCGAAGTGGGCGTTTTCTGAGAGAAATCCGTAGCCTGGGTGAATGGCATCGACGTTTCCAATTTCGGCCGCGGAAATGATACGGTCGATTTTGAGGTAGGACTGGCTGCTTGCCGCGGGGCCGATACACACCGCCTGATCCGCCAGTTGGACGTGGAGGGAATCCACGTCAGCCTCGGAATATACGGCAAGGGTTTTGATTCCCAACTCTTTGCAAGCGCGAATGACGCGCAGAGCGATTTCACCGCGGTTGGCAATCAGAACCTTATTGAACATGGGAAAAGAAAAATGGGTTGCGATCAAGCGTTCGGGCGGAGCCGGTGGCCGGCCTCCACCCGAGCGGGAAGCAGCGGATGAAAAAGCATCCGCCCAGAAGTTTAGCGAAGGCGGAAGAGCGGCTGGCCGTATTGGACGGGCTTGCCGTTCTCCGCGAGAATTTCGACAACGGTTCCCGAGGTCTCGGCCTTGATTTCATTCATGACCTTCATGGCCTCGATGATGCAAATCACCGTATCTGGCGTGACTTGCTGTCCCACGGAGACAAACGACGGGGAATCGGGCGAAGCCGCGCCGTAGAACGTACCCACCATCGGAGACTGGATGTCGTGCGACGCCTCCTGAGCGGCGGGTAGGGCGGGGGCCGCAGGAGCGGCGGGCGCGGGAAGCGCCTGTGGAGCCGCTTGTGGCAGGGCGAGGGCTTGGTGGGTGAAAACAGGGAGGGCGTCTGAACCCCGTTTAAGGCTAATTTTAAAGCCTTCCTGCTCCAAAGCGAATTCGGAGAGGTCGTTTTTGCGAAAGAGAGCTATGAGCTCTTTGATGTCTTTGAGTTCCAAGATGAGGGCCTCCGGTGAAAAAAAGGGATTCTAGCGGGTTGAAATTCTCAGGGTCAAGCCATGGGACACCTTAGGCGGCCTGAAACAATGGGCAAGTGCTGCTTTTCATGAATCTATAATCTCTAAGGCGAGTGGCTTACTCCACCATTCGGCGCTGCCAGCTGGCGACCATTTCTTCCAGAGAACGCTTCAGGGAAAAATGCAGGCTCCAGTTTGGATAGTGCGCCTTTATTTTCGCCAAATCGCTGTAATAACAGATGTGATCTCCGGCGCGCGCCGTCTCGCTGTAGCTGTAATTCTGGGCAACCCCAGTCAATGCTTCGACGGCCGAAAAAGCCTCGAGGATGGAGCAGGAATTTTCCTTCCCGCCTCCTAAATTATAGACTTCCGCGACCCTCGGCGCCTGAAAAAACTCCCAGACAAACCGCGCGACATCCGTGCTGTGGATATTATCCCTGACTTGTTTGCCCTTGTATCCGAACACTGTGTAGGGACGCTGCTCCAAATTGCACCGCACCAGATAGCTTAAAAACCCGTGCAACTGGACGCCGGAATGGTTGGGGCCAGTCAGACAGCCGCCACGGAGACAGCACGTAGGCATTCCGAAGTAACGGCCGTACTCCTGAACCAGAATGTCAGAGGCGAGTTTGGAGGCGCCAAACAGGGAATGCTTGCACTGGTCGATGGAAAACGTTTCCGCAATTCCTGCGGCATAGGCTGGGTCGGCGTAGTCCCAGCGTGTTTCCAATTCCTTCAAAGCAATCGTGTTCGGACGGTCTCCATAAACCTTGTTGGTGGAGAAGTGGATAAACGGCGAGTCCGGACAAAAGCGGCGGGCGGCTTCCAGAAGGTTCAGCGTACCAACGGCGTTGGTGTCAAAATCGTCAAAAGGAATGGTGGCCGCCAGATCATGAGAGGGCTGGGCGGCGGTATGAATGATTGCGGCAGGGCGCAGGTCGTTAATCAGAAGCAGGACACGCTCGCGCTCGCGCACGTCAATGTCGTGGACCGTGAGCGTTGGAATGAGTCCCAGCAGGCGGTCTCGGTTCCACGTGGTATCGCCCTGGGGACCAAAAAAGACGGCCCTCTGGTTGTTATCAATCCCATGGATTTGAAATCCGAACTGGGCGAAAAATACACAAATCTCTGAGCCGATCAACCCTGAGGAACCCGTGACAAGGATACGTTTCGCGGACATTTTACAACGACGAAGGGGTGGAGTCCGGCTGGGAAACCGGAAGAAGAACCGGACTGGAAGTGGGAGAGGGCTTTTTGTAGTCGCCCCGGCTCAAGGTTTTTTCCAGCCAGCAATAGAGGCAAATAAACAGGTAACGACTCCCCATTTCTGCGATTTTGAGTTTGGCGACTCCGAAGCGCCTGTTTCGCCAGGTAATCGGGATCACCTTCCAAGAGTAACCGCGCACGATGGCCTTGAGGGGAATTTCCACCGTGAGGTTGAAATGTTGAGAAAGGATGGGTGCCACACCGGTGATCACTGAACGCCTGTAGGCTTTGAAGGCGTTGGTGGTGTCGTTCAGTTTGATTCTGAACAGGAAACGGATAAACAGATTAAAACAGCGGTTGAGGAAGAGTTTGATCCAGGGATAATCGATCACCCCGCCGCCCCGCATAAAACGACTGCCAAACACGCAGTCGTAGCCTTCGTTGAGGACTTCCCAGTAGCGGACCACATCGCGGCAGTCGTCGGACTCGTCCGCCATCATAATCACAACGGCGTCTCCTTTCATGACGTTCAACCCGTGCTGGATGGCGCGGCCGAAGCCGTTCAACCCCGGGTTTTGCACGGGGCGCACTTCGGGGATTTCCTGCGAAATTCCATGCAACACCGGCCACGTGGCATCCGTGGAACCGTCATCGACAACGACGATTTCATGCGGGACGTTTCTCAGGGATAATTCCACGTGCAAGTGACGCAGGGTCGACGGAATCGCGCCTTCCTCGTTTCGAGCGGGGATGACGATAGAGAGCAGGGAAAGCGGGGATGCGTTCACGGCGGATGCCTTTTTAGCGGGAACAGAGGTCCAACCAACGGGGATTTGCCAAGGCATGCACAGCTATTTCCTCGAAAATGGACTCAGCGCTTGTCTTAGGATGCCACTGCCAAGCGTCCTTTGCCAGCGCAGAGTCAAGGACCACCCAAGGCAAATCATAGGGCCGTTCCTGCCCGTCACATTCCACGGTGTGCGCCCCCAAGCGCGCCGTGCACCAGTCACTCAGTTGTCTGAGCGAGGTGGCGCTTGGAAGGCCCCCGGAGACATTCATCACCCGAGTTCTGGGAACCATCGCCCCTGCTTCAAACTGCTGGAGAAGAAGCGGCACAAGATCCCTGGGGTGCAGACAGTCCCGTACTTGAAAACCGTGCCCGCCAAAGCCGAGATATTTGAGGGGTTGTCTTGCCGCCCAGCGGTGGATCCAGAAGGAAAAGATACCCTGGTCCGCCTTGCCGAACTGCCCGGCCCCCGCCAAAACGCCGCACCGATTAATCCAGACAGGAAATTGGAAAGCTTCGCCGTACTCAAGGGCCAGGGTTTCTGCGCACAATTTGGAGGCGCCATAGAGGGAAACAGGCGGCTGAGTGGAGAAGCCCTCTGAAATCCCCCGGTCAAACCCTGAGGCCGAGTCGGGAGTGAACGCCCCATTCACCACTTGAAGAGGAATTTCACACAGCGGCTTGATCCCATAAACCCGGCTCGTGGAAAGCAGCGTAAATACCGCCGAGTGGCGTCTGCAAAACTCCAGCATCGGCACTGTACTGAACAAATTGGTGTGCAGCAGTTCGGTGGCTGAAGAATTCCCCGAAACACCGGCAAGGACGGACGGTTCGGCGGCGGCGTCTATCACCCAGTCTGCGCCGGAATGGCGCTCAAGAACGCCCGGATCACGCAGATCCGCCACTGTGATTTCACACCCGAGGGCGCGCAAGGGGGCGAGGTTGGTTTCCGAACCTGATCTGGAAAGGTTGTCCACCCCAGAAATCCGCAGGCCTTCGAGGGCCTGCAGGAGTCCCCTGACAAGGTGACTGCCTGCAAAGCCGCAGATCCCTGTGATCAGAATCCGCATGGAGCCGGTTACTGCGCGGCTCCCGGCACGGGCTCCCGGTAGGGTTTCTCCTCTTTGTAAAGCGCAAGGCGGGCACGCAGGGCGTCAGCCTGCGGGGAGGTCGGACCCTGGGGCAAAATTTCAATCGCTTTTGAAACCAACTCGCACGCCTCAGGAAACCGGCTGCTCTGCGCATAGGCGGCTGCCAGCGCGTCCAAGAAAGCAGGCTCCTTGCCCTGGGTGAGCTCCACCCCGCGTTTGGCCAAATCGACCGGCTCAAAAGTGCGACGCACTGACGCATCGGGATGCGTGGCCATAATCCACGCCAGCCTGTAAAGGGTCGGAAGATCGTTCGGACTTTTCTCTATCGCCGCCTTCCAGACCTGCACAGAGGAGGGGGCATTGCCCGCCTTGAGGAGAGCCTCTGCAAGGTTTCGGTAGGCCTCGATGTAATTGGGATCAATGTTGACGGCCTGTGTGTAAAGACGCAGCGGTTCTTCCTTCTCACCCTTTGTTCCCAGCAAACTGGCCAGATTGTTGTAAGCGCGTGCATGCCTCGGGTCGCTTTCAATCGCGCGCCGGAAGCTCGCGATAGCCTCGTCCACCTTTTGCTGCCGGTAGAGGGCGTTTCCGATGCTGAAATGCGCCTCAGCAAAGCGTGGTTGCAGTTGCACTGCCGCCTGAAAGTGCCCGAGGGCTTTCTGAAGGCTTTCAGGGTCCGGCTTGGTTTCACTGAGAATCAAGCCCAGATTGTAGTGCGACTCAATGTCATTGGCATCCAGGTTGATGGCCTTTTCAAAGCTCGCCGCCGCCCTGTCGTACTCGCGGTTTTGGGTCAGTACACTGGCAAGGTTGCGGTGCATCAGTCCCCAGCGCGGATGCTCGTCCACGGCTTTACTCTGAAGCTCGATGGCTTCCTTCAGTTCGCCTTTACTGCGCAAAAGCACGCTTAGATTGTTCAAGGAACCTACCAGATGGGGGTTGAGCCGGATTGCATCTCTGAAAAGCCGTTCCGCTTCCTTGCGAAGCTCTTCGGCTTTTTCGGCAGGTTCACGCATGGCGCGCGCTTGATAAGCCGAGGCCAGTTTTTCGCTGGAGTAGTCATTATCCTTGGTGACTTTCAGGGAATGCGTCCAAAGCGACTCGTCGTCCTTCCAGATGGCGGTCTGTTGGGCTCCAGCGACCGATAAAAATCCGATGATAGCCACCGCCGCGAGGGCGGCCGTTTGTTTTTGGAGTTGTGTGACAACCAGCGAGCCTATCACCCAGGCCACGGAGATCCCCATGCCAATCTGGGGCAGATAGGTGTAACGGTCCGCCGCGATTTGAATGCCTCCGGGAACCAAGCCGATGACAGGCAACAGGGTGCCCAGAAACCAGAGCCAGCCCAGCAAAATGGACGGCTGCTTTTTCCTCCAAGACCAGGCGAGCCAACTCAGTGCCAGAAGCACGACAATGGCACCCATCATTTTTGCAAGACCGGGGCCCTCCACTACGAAAGGGTAGTGGGGAGAAAGGTTGATGGGTAGGAAGAATTGTTTGACGTAATTAAAGTAGGAAACTGGAATGTATTCCAAACGGGGAATCAGCGGCAGGATGGGAATGGGCCTGAAGGGCGTGCCCACGGCAAACACAGCGCCCACGGCGGAGGCACCAGCCATGACAAAGAGGGGGAGTTTCTCCCGAATGAGAGGCCAGGCCTGAGCCCACGTCGGCTGCCAGTTTCCGGAAACCGCGGGTTCAATGTCCAGACGGTTCAACGGCCAGATATCCAGAAGTAGAAACACGAAAGGAAGGGTGACCAACATGGGCTTGGACAGGAGTCCCAAGGCGAACAAAACGCACAGCAAAATGTGCCGCTTTTGAGAGGCGGACTTCTCAGCATAAAAACCGTATGCCCAGAGGGTTGCCATGAGGAAAAACCCGCTCAAAACATCCTTCCGCTCGGTCACCCAAGCCACGGATTCAGCACGCAAAGGATGCACTGCAAAAAGAGCGGCGGCGAAAGCGCTCCGCCAGATGGAGCCCGTCAGTTTGCGAAGGGCAAGGAAGAGCAGCGAGGCGGCGGCCGCATGCAAAATCACGTTGTGCAGGTGGAACCAACCGGCGGCGTCCGAGCCTTTTTTTCCCGCAAGCTGTGCGGGCAACCCTGATATGCTGGAGTCCAAAATAAAGGACCAGCTAGTGAGCGGGTGCCACTGCCCCACGTGGCTGTGAGACACAGCCCACCAAATACTCGAGAAACTCAACCCCTCGCGCACGGCGGGGATTTCCAGAATATACTGGTTATCATCATAACTGAGGAAGGTGTAGTGCCGGGCGTCCCCAAAAACAGCCAGTACCAGAAGGAAGAGGCCCACCGCGAGGAGGGGAATCTTCATGCTGATGAGCGTTTGAATGGCGTCGGGGGTCGAAGTCTGCCCACCGTTGGGGGCACCCTTTTTTGATTTGGAAACAGTTTCCACAGGAGATTTTGGGGGTAGAGATTGTCTTGAAAGGGGCGTGCTAACTAGTAGTTCACTAATGAACGACAGGTCATCTATAACATACAATCATCACTGTTCAAGCGGACCCGCAAGCCAACGCTGGATCTTTTACCTAAAAAAATCTTCCGCCCAGAATCGATAGATTGTCGCCTATGTCTTTTTGTTTTCCCCTCAAACCACTGACTTTCGCTGTGGGTCTTACACTGGCGGCGCCCTTGGGCAGTCGCGCGGACATCTCTTTTAACAAGGACATCCGCCCCTTGCTCTCTGAAAATTGCTTCTCCTGCCACGGTCCGGACCCTGCCAAAGTCAAAGCCGGCCTCCGGTTGGACTCCCGCGAGGCCGCCCTCAAAGCTGCAAAATCCGGAGAGTTCGCGATTGTTCCGGGAAAACCCGAGGACAGCCAGTTGCTGCGGCGGATCGCCTCTAAAGATTCCGATGAGGTGATGCCTCCGCCGAAAGAACACAAAACCATCACCAAAGATCAGGCCGCGCTTCTGACGCGCTGGATTTCAGAGGGCGCACCCTATGAGGGGCACTGGGCCTTCCTCCCGCCCAGCCGTTCCAAAGTGCCGGCCCTCCCCCTTGGAGGCAACCCAGTGGATGCCTTTCTTCAGGAACGCTTGAAAAAAGAGGGACTCGCCCCCACGCCGCGCGCCCCTAAAGAAACCCTGGCGCGGCGGGTGTATTTGGATCTCACCGGCCTGCCCCCTACTTCGGGCCAGCTCCGCGCTTATTTGGAAGATGCAGACCCCGCCGCTTATGAGCGCATGGTGGACCGCGTTTTGTCCTCAGCAGCCTACGGCGAACACATGGCCATCCAGTGGCTTGATTTTGCACGTTATGCTGACAGCCATGGGTTTCAGTCGGACTACAGCCGGCAGCAATGGCCCTGGCGCGACTGGACCATCGCTGCCTTCAACAAAAACATGCCCTTCGACCAGTTTACGATCGAACAAATCGCAGGCGACCTTCTTCCCAATCCAAGTCGCGAGCAACTGGTGGCCACGGGTTTTCACCGCAACCATCGTCTCAACGGCGAAGGCGGCCTCATTGCGGAAGAGTGGTTCATCGAAAATGTCATCGACCGCGTCGAGACAACCGGTTCCACCTGGCTGGGCCTCACTTTTAACTGCTGCCGTTGTCATGATCACAAATACGATCCAATGACGCAGAAGGAATTCTATCAAATGTTCGCCTTCTTCAATTCCAACGAAGAAACGGGCATCCTTGGTGGTGGCGGCGCCGGAGGTGCAAGGTCCGGAAACACCGACCCCATCCTCCGACTGCCCGATGAAACGCAGCAAAAACGCCTCGACGCTCTTTCCTCGGAGATCGCGGCGGCCGAGAACGCGCTGAAAAAGGAAAGCCCCGGCACCGTCGCGGCGATGGCAGAATGGGAACCGGCCTTCAAAGCCCAACTCGCAGAAAACACCGAATTGTGGATTGTTCCAGAGACGGCAACGGTTTCGAGCAAAGCGGGCGCCACGATTGAGAGGCTTGCGGACGGCTCGTTTCTCCTCTCTGGCAAGGGCACAGACAAGGACACTCTCACGCTCGAGTTCGTCCTGCCCCAAGGAGGCTTCTCGAGTCTGCGAGTGGACTCCCTCAATGATCCTTCCCTGCCCGGAAACGGGCCCGCACGGGGAGGCAAAACCGGCCCCATCCTGAGCGCTCTCGAGGCGGAGATCCTCCTCCCCGAGGCTAAAGCTGCGAAGAAAGTGCCTTTCTACAGGGCGGAAGCGTCTTCAATCGGGACCGGTTTTTCCATCAAATCAACCGTCGCTCTTGAGACTGGAAAAGGGTGGGCCGTCGAAACAGCCAAGGCTGGGGCCCCTGCCTCCGCCGTTTTTGTGGCCCACACCCCCTTCCCCTCAGACGGCCCGCTCCATCTCAAAGTCCACCTGAGGCAGGACAATGGAGGGGGCGCAATCTTTGGGCGGGTCAAAGTTTCTTTCACCGGCCAGGCGCCCGCGCTCGTGCACTTAACTCCGGACAAAACCCTTGCGCCGATACGGACCATCCTCGCCGTGGACCCCGCCAAACGCGCCGCAGCTCAACAAGCGGCCTTGCGGAGTTTTTTTGTGGCCCACACCGACAACATGGAACGCAGGGCTACGGAGTCTCTTCAGGTCGCACGGGACGCGCACAAAAAATTCGAGGAGTCCCTCCAGTCCGTGATGGTCATGAAAGAACGTGCCCAGCCCAAAGAAGCCTTTATCTTGAAGCGCGGCGAATACGACAAGCCTGGTGACGCCGTGGGTCGCGGCGTCCCGGCATCCCTGCCTCCGCTGGCGCAAGGAGCTCCGTTGAACCGACTTGGACTCGCGCAATGGCTCGTTTCCGACCAGAACCCGCTCACCGCGCGTGTCTGGGTCAACCGCGCCTGGGAACGTTTGTTTGGAGTGGGGATTGTGAAAACCACGGAAAACTTGGGAGTGCAGGCGGAGTGGCCCGCACATCCTGAATTATTAGACTGGCTCGCGGTCGAGTTTATGCACCCGACTTTGCTTCCCTCTGTGAACAGCTTGCCCGCACAACGTTGGGACATGAAGGCTCTTCAAAAACTGCTGGTCATGAGCGCCGCCTACCAGCAGTCCTCGAAAGTGACGCCCGCGCTTTTGGAACGCGATCCTGACAACCGACTGCTGGCGCGCGGCCCGCGGTTTCGCCTGTCCGGTGAACTCCTGCGGGACCAGGCATTGGCGGTAAGTGGTTTGCTTGCAAACAAGGTGGGCGGCCCCAGTGTTCGGCCCTACATGCCAGAGGGCGTCTGGGACGAGACAAGCCGTTACGGAGATTTGCGTGGCTACAAACCAGACGCCGGGGAAGGTCTCTACCGCCGTTCGCTTTATACCATTTGGAAACGCACTGCGGCTCCTCCCTCCATGCTCCTCTTTGATGCGCCAACCCGCGAGATCTGCGCGGTCAAACGCTCCCGAACCAACACCCCCCTGCAGGCGTTGTCGCTCCTGAACGAAGTCACGTACGTCGAGGCTGCAAGGGTTCTTGCCGAGCGGATGGTCCGCGAAGGAGGCGCCACGCCTGCAGACCGCATTCGCTGGGCTTTTCAACAGGTCACTTGCCGCGCGCCTCAAGCCACGGAAGTCGGTGTTCTCGAAAAGGGACTGAATGCGCGCCTTAACCGTTACAAGACACTGCACAACAGTGCGAAAGACCTCGCCTCCCAAGGGGCTTCAAAGCCCGACGCTGCCATCGAGGCCGCGGAACTGGCGGCTTACACGCTGACCGCCAACATTCTTCTCAATCTCGATGAAGTCATCACCCGCGAATAAGTCCGTTTCACCCGCTGCTTTGTCACTTTCGCTCTTCCTTTTATGCCGGCACCCCTAGCGCGCAGAACATTCCTCAAACAAACCGCCACTGGCATCGGCCTCACAGCCTTGGGCGAACTCCTCCAAACCAGCGGCCACGCCGCGGGCGAAATCGCCGGGTTTCCACATGTCACCCCCAAAGCAAAACGGATTATCTACCTGTTCCAAAGCGGGGCGCCCTCCCAAATGGATCTCTTTGATCCCAAACCACAAATGCAGGACAAACGGGGCGAGGACCTGCCGCAGTCCATTCGCAATGGGCAGCGTCTCACCGGGATGACAAGCGGCCAGAAGACATTCCCAGTCGCACCGTCCATTTTCGAATTCGCCCAGCACGGACGCAGCGGCATGCATTTCAGCAAACTCATGCCTCATATGAGCAAGCTGGCGGACGAGTGGTGCATGATCCGCTCCATGCACACGGAGGCGATCAACCACGACCCCGCGATTACCTTTTTTCAGACCGGCTCACAACTCGCGGGGCGCCCCAGCATGGGGTCCTGGGTGAGTTACGGCCTTGGCAGCGAAAACAAGGACCTGCCAGCCTTTGTTGTGCTGACGTCGTTTGGCAGCGGCCGCCCCGATGACCAACCCCTTTACGACCGCCTTTGGAGCGCCGGTTTTTTGCCCTCCAAACACCAGGGTGTGAAATTTCGCAACAGCGGCGAGCCCGTTTTATACCTCTCCAACCCAGCGGGCGTCGACCGTGAGACCCGCCGCGAAACCTTGGATGAGCTGGCGACGCTTAACCAGAGCCATTTTCAAGCCATCGGTGATCCTGAAATCCAAGCCCGCATCGCGCAGTATGAAATGGCCTTCCGCATGCAGGCGAGCGTACCCGAGTTGACCGATGTTTCCAACGAACCGGAAAGTGTCCTCGAAATGTACGGACCCGACGTCAAGCGCACGGGTTCCTATGCTTCGAACTGTCTGCTGGCGCGTCGTCTGGCGGAACGCGATGTGCGTTTCATCCAGCTTTATCACATGGGCTGGGACCATCACGGCGGGCTGCCAAAAGCCTTGGCAGGGCAATGCAAGGACACGGACCAACCCACCTGGGCATTGCTCACCGACCTCAAACAGCGCGGTCTCCTGGACGACACGTTGATTGTGTGGGGCGGCGAATTTGGCCGAACCATTTATTCGCAGGGTACGCTGACTGCGGACAATTATGGGCGGGACCATCATCCGCGCTGCTTTACAACACTTCTTGCGGGCGCAGGGATCAAGAAGGGGTTCGTCTACGGGGCCACGGACGACTACTGCTACAACATCACGGAAAATCCGGTGCATGTGCACGATCTCAACGCCACAATTCTGCATCTCATGGGCGTGGACCACACTCGCTTGACTTACAAGTTTCAAGGGCGCAATTTCCGGCTCACCGACGTCCATGGCGACCTTGTGCAAGCCGTGCTCGCTTGACTCTTTTACGGCGTTCCTGTGCTAATGAGGAAAGCCAGCCGAAATGAAGAGCCCAGAATACTCCGTCATCATTGCCACGCATAACCGCTCCGCACTTTTGCGCCGTGCTCTCGAGTCTGTTCTGGCCCAAAAGCTGCCGTTCCACCAGATCATCGTTGTTTCAGACGTGGCCGACCCGGAGGCGTATCGCGTCGCAAGTGCGCTGCTGCGTGCGCGTGATAGTTTTGTGCAATGCCCCGGAATCAAGGGACCCGCGGAAAGCCGTAATCTGGCTTTAAAGTTGGTGACTGGTTCGGATGTGGTCTTCCTCGATGATGACGATGCTTTCCGAGATAATTTCCTCGCCGAGGTCTCTGCCCGGCGCGGTTCTCAAACGGCCTCCGAGATCCTTTTCACCGACTTTGAGGTCATTCACGAACACGAGGACGGCAGGGTGATTCCAGTAAACTTGGGCGCTTTTGCGCTGGAGCAGGTCTGGGTCAAAAATTTCATCCCGAATAATTGCCTTATTTATCCCTACGCAAAAATCGCGGCCATTACCTTTGACGAGGCGGTGGCGTACGAAGACTGGGATTTTGTGTTGAGCGCCCATACGCAGGTGCCTCTGCGTCATTTGGCTGTAAATGGACCCGTTATTTACAAGAATGCCCATGCAGAGGAAAAAAACCGCGGCGAAAAGAACAACGAAAACCTGCTGGAGTGTTACATCAGGGCCTATAAAAAGCATCCGGCGACGCCGGCAATTCGGGAACAGCGCAAGGCTTTTTTTAATGCCGTAAACATTGATATTGAAGCCTACCTCAGAGACTAACCACCTCAGACTCGTGCAATGGGACGACGTCTAGCCCGGCGCTGGGTCCTCGCAAGACAGGATGCCTTAAACCTGGGATGCCTCGTTTCATGAGCACGTCCCTGTCCCAGGGGCCTCGTTTGGTATGAGCCTTGAACCGCTTGAGTCGAGGGGATGGACGAGGGAGCCGGGGCCGGGCTGTCCAATTTTAACCATGTGTTTGAAAAAGACCACTGGCTGGCCTGCTCTAAAAACCGTTACCCAGTTTGTTTTCAGGAAGTTAACCAAGTTGGCAAGCCGTCTGCTACACAAGGGCGCGTGCTTCTCAATTCCTATCGCCCTGCAAATCTCTTCGACGAACTGATAGATGCTCACGGTCAGGTGCGCCCGTACTATCAGCCGGTGGCTGAGCGCTTGTTCTCCCTCGCACCTGAAGCGGTGGATCAAAAAGTCAAGAATCTAGAACTCCTCTTTTTGAAGCAGGGCGTGACCTTTACCGTTTATGGAGATGAAAAAGGCACCGAGCGCGTGTTTCCTTTTGATCCCGTGCCACGGCTTATTCCGGGGGCCGAATGGGAGGTTGTGGAGGCTGGGCTCATTCAGAGGATCACCGCGCTGAACCTGTTTTTATACGACGTTTATCACGAGCAGAAGATCCTCAAAGATAAAGTCATTCCAACGGAAGTCATCCACGGGGCCGCGCATTACAGGCCCGAGTTTGTGGGTGTGCAGGTGCCCCGCGACACTTATATTCACGTGTGCGGAACTGATTTGATCCGGGATCGCGATGGCCGGTATCTGGTGCTTGAGGACAATGGACGCTGTCCGTCAGGAGTGTCGTATGTGCTCGAGAATCGAATGGCGATGAAGCGCGTTTTCCCGCAGCTGTTCGGCAGCACCGGCGTCCGTTCCGTGGACACCTATCCAGCGGATCTGCTTGCGGCTCTCCAATATATCGCGCCGCGCCAGACGGCGCAGCCCAATTGTGTGCTCCTCACGCCCGGGGTTCACAACAGTGCGTATTTTGAGCACTCCTTCCTCGCCCGGCAAATGGGCATCGAGATTGTCGAAGGCCGGGATTTGTTGGTGCTCGACGGGTTTGTGTATATGCGCACGACTCGCGGGCTGCAGCAGGTTGATGTTATTTATAGGCGTATCGACGATGATTTTCTGGATCCGAAAGTCTTCAGAAAAGACTCGATGCTGGGGGTGCCGGGTTTGGTGGATGCTGTTCGGCGGGGGAATGTCGCACTTGCCAATGCGATTGGCACTGGAGTGGCGGACGACAAGGTGACGTACGCGTACGTCCCTGAAATGATCAAATACTACCTCGGTCAAGACCCTATCCTGGACCAAGTTCCAACGTATCTGGCATGGAGGGATGAGGACAGGAAATATATCTTGGAGCATCTCACTGAGTTGGTCGTGAAGGCCGCCAATGAAAGCGGCGGGTATGGCATGCTCATCGGGCCCACGGCGACAAAGGCTGAAGTGGAAGAGTTTCGGCAGAAGATCCTCGCGACCCCGCGCAATTACATCGCACAACCCGTTGTTTATTTCTCGCAGCATCCCACACTCGTGGACGGCGCGCTCGAAGGGCGGCATGTGGATTTGCGTCCGTTTATTTTATGCGGCGAAACGATCAAAGTCTTGCCCGGAGGCCTGACCCGCGTGGCTTTGAAGCGGGGATCGTTGGTCGTTAATTCCTCGCAGGGTGGAGGAAGCAAGGACACCTGGGTTCTTGCCTCGTAAATTCACAGTGCCAAAACGTTATGCTTTCGAGAGTTGCTGACCACATTTACTGGATGTCCCGCTACATTGAACGTGCGGAGAACATAGCGCGTCTGATGCAAGTGAGCGTTGAATTGTTGCTGGATTCTGCCGGAGTGGGTGCCGCAACTTCCGAGGATTACTGGAGCCCTGTCCTGGCTGCGACCGCCATGGAGGGGCCTTTCAGAGAGCTCTACCCGAACCCTAAGCCGGGCGACAGTTCTCATTTCTTAACGTTGGACGAGCGCAATCCAGACTCCATTCTTTCCTGTATTCGCGAGGCTCGTGAAAACGCGCGCACAGTCAGAGATCAGATATCGGATGAAATGTGGGCCGAATTAAATCAACTCTATCTTCTCGTCGGGTCGGCAAGGGGAAAAGAATTGTTGGAAAACACGCCGCAAGTGTTCTTCGAAAAAATCATCCAATCGTCTCTCCTTTTTGACGGCGTAACGTCAGCAACACTCTCGCGGACAGAGGGCTGGAACTTCCTGCAACTGGGCCGTGTCCTGGAGCGCGCGGACAAGACAAGCCGGTTTTTGGACATCAAGACGCAAAGCACCATTCCTTCTACAGAGACCGCTTTGGAGGCACTCGAGTGGGGCACCATCTTGCGCGCGTGCTCCGCGCAGGCGTCCTATCGGCGTGTGAATGGTACGGAGTTCACCTTGGAGCGCATTCTTGAGCATCTGCTTTTTTCAACGGAATTTCCACGGTCCGTTCGGTTCTGTGTAAGGACCGCCGATGAGCTTCTCCACAACATCTCTGGCACCCCGACAGGCATGTATTCTAATCGCTGTGAAAAACTCGCGGGCGCGCTTCTCGCAAGGTTGAATTTTTCGGGCCCCTCTGATGTCTTGGAACGCGGGTTGCACGAGTATATCGATGAGTTGCAGGTCGCGCTCAATGAGATGGGACAGGCTGTTTTTGAGGCGTACGTCCTCATTCCGGAAGATGCCTTGCGCACGGCCCATAGGCTGCATGGGTTTGATCCTCTGGGCTACCACTTTCAAAAACAACAGCAACAGCAGTAACAAGGCTGGGGCGGCATCCTATGGGAAAAGTGGTCAGGAAAATCTTAAGCAAGCCTCGGGCATTGTTTTCATTCAAGGGTCAGTTCCTGCCACACGCAGAGCCCAGTCTGGAGTGCGTTCGCTGGCGCCGCTTCGGTGAACGTGGATGCTTCTATCAACGCGCATGAAGCTACGGATTATTCATACAACCGAGTACCGCTATGCATCCCCGGTGTCGGGCAACTCCAATGAGTTACGCCTCACGCCGGTAGAGAGTCGCTGGCAGCAAGTGCCTTTTTTTCTTCTACGAATTCTGCCATCGACACGGTTGCGGCGGTTTCAAGATTTTTACGGCAATACGATCACCTATTTTGAGATTGAGGAACCTCACACTCAGTTGATCATCGAGGCTACCAGTTCCATTAATACCAAGGACCGTTATGCAGAGGGCGAACCCAATCCAGTACCTGTTCATGCTTTGAACGGAGCTGATGTCGACGGGCGCCTGCAGCCGTTCTTGCAACCAAGTGGCCCTGTAGAAATTGCTCCGGAAATCTGGCGCGCGGCCGTGGACGTGCGCTCGGATCATGACGATGTATTCGCGCTGGCGAAAGGCTTGATGGACTATGTTTATCGCACCTGTACTTACGCAGCGGGTGTCACAAACGTTCACACCACCACAACCCAGTTTTTTGAAGGCCGCTCGGGGGTCTGTCAGGATTTCAGTCATCTACTGCTCGCCCTGTGCCGCTCGCTGCTGCTGCCTGCTCGATACGTCAGTGGATATGTTTATGACGCGAAACGAAAAGACATTCGTGGCGCCCACGCATCCCACGCGTGGGTCGAGGTTTGGGTGCCTGGTTCTGGGTGGCACGGGTTGGATCCAACCAATAATTGTCTCACTCATGAGCACTACGTGGTTGTAGCCATCGGAAGAGACTACGAGGACATTGCGCCCGTAAAAGGGAGTTTTTGGGGCGGCGGTGAGCGGGAAATGCTCGTGAGCGTTCACATTGAGGAAAGAGTGTGAGGCGTGCTTAGTGCCACTTCTCAAAGGCGGTGAAATCTCCATAGAGGGCCTCGCCAGGGGAGTAAAACGCCTCCAGAAGGGGAGGAATTAACCTTGAACCGGCATCTGATCCCTCCTTGCCGTTTCTGGGCTAAAAGCTCGGGTAAATTACTGGCGGCAGTACGCGAAGAAACGGAACGGAACACGTTCTGGAAAGAACCTGAAACAGTAGTGGCCCGGATCAATAAGCCTAAATGCGGCAATGAAAGCGCGGCGCACTTTATGTAACTCTTTGCGGAAGACGCTGATGCATGTCAATAGAACCTCTTTTGGGCCTCACCCACTGGGTGAGCCTCCGTGCGCTGTCTCCAAAGCCGGGGAAGACAGGACTGTCTTCTCCATGTGCTCACTTTCCCATGGCCCGCGAAACTGACTGAACCCGAAGGGTTCCCAGCCATTAGCCGGCGGTTAAGCGAAGCGACACCACCGGTACCTTCCAGCCCCCAAACACGCATCCCAAAGGGATGCCAGAGTGTGCTGGGGCTGTCTGAAGCTGCGTGATACCGTGAAGAACCTACGCTTGGCGCAGTCTTGAATCCCTCCGGGATGCCTTGTTTTGTGGTCTGACAACCGTTGGTGTCGCTTCGCTCAACCACCGTATAGGTGTCCCGAGGTTATTAATAGACTGCGGGCGGAGCGGGTCCCCAGCTCAAGCCCGGCAGGCTGTTAATAACCTCGCCGCCTGCTAAAACTTTGGGAAGCC
>CANJPY010000070.1 GCA_947476255.1 Chthoniobacteraceae bacterium
CGCCAAGACTACAATTGCCGCCGCCCCCACTCGGCGCTGGGTTACCAAACCCCCGAGGAGTTCGCGCAGCGCAGCCTTGCGGCAGCCTCCGCTACGCTCCGGCAGCCGGAAGGCTGCGCTCCATCCCCCAAACAACAAACCAAGAACAAACGAGCCAAAACTAACCCAAAACTCTCATAACGAGTGGATCAAAAACCGGGGGCACGCCACAGGGGAGGAGGCTCTCGCTCGATGCCGGAGGAATTTGCAGCATACGGACTCCCTAAATGGCTTCTCTATACCGTCGGCGCGCTCAAAGTTTCGTGTGCTCTCTGTTTGGTGGCAGGAATCTGGTTTCAAGCTTTGGTGCTGCCCGCAGCCGTCGTGATCGCGGCCTTGATGTTGGGGGCGATTGCCATGCATTTGAAAGTTCATGATCCGTTCATCAAGTCGGTTCCCGCTGGCACCGTGCTGGCGCTTACGGCGTTCGTTCTAGCGAGCGCCATTTAGACGGTTCCGGCCGCCGCTGAAGCCCGCTGAAGCCCGCTGAAGCCCGCTGAAGCCCAACATTTTCTTCGTGTTGCAGCGCCCCAACTGCGGTGCGGGCCAGCCCGTTCGCAGACACGCTCAGCACCGTCATCTCTCCGCCGCAATCCATTCCGGCAGAGCGATCCTCACGCGGGCGCGCAGACGGTTCAACAAACTGTAGAGTCCAAAGTAAGCGCGATGCACGTAGACGCTGTGGGCAGAACCGCGGTTCCCATTAAGGTCCTGCATCTGCGATTGCCGCGCATTGGTCTCTCCCAATTCATAAACGGACTGCATGAAGGAAATATCGCCGAAGTCGAACGTGTCGCTCCAGAAGGGAGTCGCCAGCAACCGAATGGAATTCTCGCACAGCGCGAGGATGCGCGCTCTTTTTTCGGAGTCGTCCTCTGGAAGCACCAGATCCAGGGCAGACAATGCCGCCTCAAAGCGCGGTCGATCCTGAGTGAGCGTGGGATCCAAAAAGCGAAACTGCTTGTGATAGAAACTTTCGTCCAACTGTTTTGTGCACCCAAAGTCGAGAACCCACAGCTGGGCGTCTTTCACAAGAAAATTGCCCGGATGCGGATCTGCGTGAAAAAGCTTCAGTGTGTGAATCTGGTGCTCGTAAAAGTCCCAGAGCGCCTGCCCAATGGTGTCGCGCTGCGACTGATCCGCGGGCCCGTCGGCAAATTTGTCCAAAGTGACTCCATCCACCCAATCCATCGTGAGGACACGTTTGGTGCTCCACAAGGGACAGTAGTCTGGAAAGCGGACGTTGTTTAGGTGGGCGGATTGAGCGGAGATCTCCTGCGAGCGGCTTAATTCGAGCGCATAATCAGTCTCCTCGAGCAAACGCGCCTCGATCTCCTGCAAGTATTGTGCAACGTCCCGCTCTTTAAGTCCAAGCACCCCGAGCGCAATCGGTTTTAACACGCGGATGTCCGTGCGCAGGCTGTCCGCGACGCCGGGGTACTGTACCTTGACCGCGTACTCGCGACCGTCCTTGGAAGCGCGGTGCACCTGGCCAATCGACGCCCCGTGCGCTGCCTTTTGTGAAAAGGAGGAAAAAATCTGGAGCGGCTCCTTCCCAAACTCTCGGCGGAATGTCCGCACGACCAGCGGATACGAAAGCGGAGGAGCGGAGTACTGTGCTTTTGCGAACTGCGTTGCGTACGCTGGTGGGAGCAGATTGCGGTCGATGCTCAACATCTGAGCCAGTTTCAGCGGACCTCCTTTAAGTCGGCTGAAGGTGTCGTACACTGCCGCCGCGTTGCTGGTCTGTAACGCATCCTCATCGGAATGCGCCCCGACCGCACGTTTGCCGTAATGCTTGAGGTAGTTTACACCCACACGCACTCCCGTTCCCGCCATAGCGGCGACCCGGGAAAAGCGCGTTGTCTCAATCGACTCCTGCTCGCTCACGCAGGATTTCCTTCCCTGCAGGGGATTAAGAAGCGCGCCAAATCGAGGGCGGAGTCCACCACCTGGGTGCGGATCAGGTCGAAGGCAACCGCCACTGTTTTTTCTATGAAAGCGTCCGTCCGCTCATAATTACGGCTGTCGTCTTTGAGATAAAAATCGAGGACACTGCGGAAGTGCGTATAGAGGGCATCCGGGTAGAGCGCGGCAAGACGCCCGCGCTCCGCCACCTCGTTGCCTGCGATCCCGTGGTCTAAAACAGCCTTCGCAAAGGCGCGGAACCGGTGTTCGAACCCCTTCAAAAAAGGAGGCTTCGCAAGGGGCCCCAAGGGAGCGATGCGCGAGAGCATCAGCGAGCGGTGATCAAGGGCCGCTTCACAAAATGCGTACAGAAAGGACAGCAGTCTCTGTTTGGCGCTAAACTCCTGCCATTCGGCACCCGCCTCGACACCCTGCACCACGTGGTCCACGAGATTCTCCCAGTACTCGCTCTCCACGGCTTCAAAGGACGCAAACTCCCGGAAAAAATCGCGCTCTGGAAGTTCGAGTTTTTTGCAGAAGGCAAAGACCGTTTCCGGATGCTTTCCGTGTTCCCGCAGGTGTTCACTAAAAGCCGAGAGAATTCGTTGGCGTGTTTCCATAAGGTGCTGAGCAAGGCTACCACGCCTAAAACTGGTCTGCAACGAGAGCGCAATCGTCGCAGTTCGTAAAAAGAAAATTGTGTGCCCTTTTTTAAATTTCCAAGCCTTCTTTCAGCATCGAAATCGCTGCGGAATAAAAAGATCGAGCCGCGCCTTGATGATGTTTTGCAATACAGCAAAACTCAATTGCGACTCGTTTGTCGTTCTTGATTGTCGTTCTTGATTGGCGTTCTTGATTGGCGCGGCCTCGACTTTATTTTTTTGAAATAACCCGTTTTGCACAATACGACCGCAACCAATTTTTCGCACCGGCGAATGGGCGGAAGCGAACCCCTTCGCTCCAGTTTTCTGGGACCAAAATCTGTTTGCAGATTGAACCAGAAATGCGGGTTGTTCCAAAATAAGGCGCAAGACGCAGCGCCGTATTCGGTGTGATCACGCGTTAGGGGTGCACAATTTCATTGATCTGTCGCGGAGGCACTCCAAGGACTTTACTTACTCGATATTTCGAGATGCCAAGAGGAATCAAAAATTCCTCAGATAAAATTTCGCCGGGCGGAAGCAACGGCAGCAACTCTTTGTTTTTGCTCGTCTTTTGCTGTTAGTCGACCATCTCTGCGTTGGAAGGACCGCTCTCGCTCCGTCGGAAGCAAAGACGCCCGGACTCCCTCTCCCATGCAATTTCAAGGCAACCTCATGCGCACGCAAACAACTTTGGCGACCACAAGGTTAGAAAAAACGTTCCAAAACCCAGATTGGCTCTGTAAGTTGCTTGAAACCAAAATGGTCGGGCCGGCGGGATTCGAACCCGCGACCTCCTCGACCCGAACGAGGCGCTCTACCAAGCTGAGCCACGACCCGACAATTTTGAGTGTCCGCTACGGATTTACCAATTCGGAACCCTAGTTTCGAACTTTGACGAAACGTTTCTCGCCAGAGTCCTTTCCGTTTTCGGAAGGACGCCACGCGGAGAAAAGGAGCCTCGAAATTCAGTGCGGGAGTAGATTCTACCTCCAGATCCCAAACGAACGTCTCTGATTATGCGATTTCAGGAGGAAACGGCAAGGAGAAATGGCGCGCCCTTAACGGCGAGAGAGCAGGGGGAGGGGAGGTTCGGTTCGATTTTTGAGGAATGGCTCCGATGCAAGCTTGTGGGTGTTTGCACAGTCGATGGCGGGGAGTCATTCAAACCACGGGGGCGCTACAATGATTAAAAAAACGATGTGCAGTAAATAGGAACCTTTTTGGCCGTCGAGTGAGCGCTGGGGCCCAGTTGGTTGATGTTTTGCGTTCACACGGTTAGAAATATAATTCCCAAACGGTGTCCAGAATCATCAAAGCGCGGAGAGATGGAATGGCCGGTGCAATCAAATTAAATTTGACAGGTTTATGTCTCTCGGATTAGAAACACATTCATGGAAAATCAACATCAGGCTGTTGCGCAGCAAGGTGATCACAGCAGCGAAGAAAATCGTATCGAGCGTGTGATCGAAACTCATATCAAAGAGCTTTTAGCGAAGAGGAAGGAAGTGCTCTCAAAAGTGCAATCCGAATTGGACGATATCGATCGTGCGCTGCGGCATCTTGGCCATGAAACGTCCAGCGCTCAAACGTCAGGATCTGGAAAGCAGAAACGCCGGGCGAAGGTGACGGACGCCGACATCAGGGCGATGATTCATGGTTTTCTTGCGCAGGGGCAGTACCTGAGTGGTTCTGAAATTTTGAAGCGCACTGGAATCAAGGCTTCACGGTTCGCCAACTTTAAGGCTGCGAACAAGGGTTTTTTGACCACGCAGGGAGCGAAACGAGCGATGAAGTACTCGCTCGCCTAAGCGTTTTAGGGATCTGTTGAACATCCGTCCTTGAGATAATCCGGTCTCGTTTGGAGGCCGGATTATTTTTTGTCGGAAACGCTCCAATATCTTTTCCTCCACAAAAGGGGGCTAACGTCTCCTGTTTTGATTTGCGGCAAAAATTGGGAATGGGTTCATTCATTCCTAACCAAGCTGTTGCTTGACCGCGGGATTTTGTTCTTCAGACTTCTGAAAGAATATTAAAGACATGACCCGAATTGATCTTCATCTACAGTCTCGGTTTACCGTGCGTGTTGGAGAATGGGCTTTGAGAAAAGCTGGGGTCGCGGCGAGTTATTCAGAGCCTCGGGCTCTGTATCAGGAACTCCGGAGCAAGGGGTTCAGTTTTTTCACACTGACGGATTATCATTCGTTGGGGGGATGCCTGGAGTTACAGGGGCTTCCCGGGGTGTTTCTGTCGCAAAAAATCACCGTCCTCTTTCCAGAAGACCGAGCCGGGGTGGACCTGCTTGTGTGGGGCGGTGACGAATCCCAGTACAAGCGGTTGGAGGCTTTGCGGACGAATGTTTACGAGACGCAAAAATTTCTTGTGGACCAAGACCTTGCGCACGCGGTTGCGCATCCTTTTCACCAACCAGAAGGACGCCTCCAAAAGGGGCACTTGGAAAAGTTGCTGCTACTGTTCCGGCACTTTGAAGCCCTCAATGGCATGCGTCCGCAGAGCCTCAATGCCTTTACTGCGGGTTTTTTGAGGGCGCTCAATCCCGAGACCATGGAGGCGTTGGCGCGCCGGCATGAGTTGGAGGCGACGCACGCCCGCCCGTGGGAGAAGGTTCTGGTTGGTGGAAGCGGAGATTTCTCCGGAGTCTTTGCCGGTCGAGCCTGGACGCAGACTCCAGAGGCAAAGAGCGTGGAAGATTTACTGGCGCACCTTCGCCAGGGGCGGTGTCAACCGTTTGGAGCTTCGGGAGGGCCGCTGACTGTGGCGCATGGAATGTACAAGCGCTTGGGGACCGCAGTTTCGGAGCGATTTGAACCTGTGAAGCGTTCCTCGCTGATCCAGCTCGCATTGGCGCGGTTTATGGAAGGCAAGGACCCAACCGGCCTGAGTTGGAAGGAGAAGCTGGAGGTGGCCATTGAGGGGGTCCTCTCGGGGAAAATATTCGAGTTGATAAAACCTGCGAATGCTTCTCTGTGGAAGGCGCTGGCGGGAGTGAGTGGGGGGGAGGGTCTGCGCGAGGCGATGGAGCTGCATCTCAAGGATAGCGCGACGCCGGAAGAGCGCTCCTTTAGAATGGCGAATGTCTTTTTGGGCCGCCTCGCATTTCAGTTCGTCCAGTCCTTTATTGCGCAGGCTACGGCGGGGAACCTCATTCAAGCCATTCAGGACCTTGCGATTTTGGTGCCGGTTCTCGCTCCACTGGCCCCTTATTTCTTTGAGCTACGCAGGGAAGCTCCACGAATCCAGTGGCTTAAGAGTATTTCGCGCTCTGTACACGGGAGAGACATCGCACCGTTGGACCGCCGAAATGTCGCCTGGCTCACCGATACCCTTGAGGATGTAAACGGGGTGTCGATGACCATACGCACGCTTGCGAGCGCAGGCCGGGATGCGGGGTTTGACGTGACCGTTCTTTCCTGCCGGGGGGATTCTAGTCTGAAGGGCGTGCCTCTTAAAAACTTTGCGCCCGTGGGAGAATTTTCTCTCCCAGAGTACGAGTTGCAAAAACTTGCCTTTCCTCCTGTCTTGGAGATGGTTGAATATATTTATCAGGAGGGCTTTAGCGAAATTGTGGTATCCACGCCCGGCCCCTTGGGGTTGGTGGGCTTGCTGGCCGCGCGCCTGCTGGGTTTACCTGTGCGCGGTATCTACCACACCGACTTTCCCCGTTACGTCGGGATTCTCACCGATGACAGTACGATGGAGAGCCTTGCTTGGACGTATATGCACTGGTTCTACACAGGGGCGGATCTTCTGTACGTCAATAGCGAGCCCTATCGCGACGCGTGGGTGGCGCGCGGGGCGGATCCAGCGAAGATTCGCATCCTCGAACGGGGGGTGAATACAGAGTTGTTTAATCCGCAGCGCGGGCGGTCGGATTTTTGGGTAAAGCGCGGGGTGCCTCAGGGGCGAGTGGTGCTTTTGTATGTGGGGCGGGTATCGAAGGAGAAAGATTTAGACATGCTGGTACCGCTCATGCGGGAGGAGGGAATGGGGCACGCGGCTCTGGTTGTTGTGGGGGATGGGCCTTATCTCATTGAATTAAAGTTGCTTATACCTGAGGCTGTATTTGCAGGATATCTGCTGGGCGAAGACCTCGCTGCCGCTTATGCCTCTGCTGACGTGTTTGTCTTTCCAAGTACTACGGATACCTACGGAAACGTTGTTGTGGAGGCGCTTGCATCTGGAATTCCCTGTGTCGTTTCGGATGCGGGGGGGCCGGCGAGTTTGGTGGAGGAGGGGCGAACCGGATATGTGAGCATGGCTAGAAACCAAGCAGACTTTACGGCCAAGGTGAAAAAAGTGAGTGCAGACCGCGAAAGACTGTCCGTGATGAAGCGGAATGCGCGAAATCAAATGAAGTCAACCACTTGGAAGGCAGCGGCGATTCGCTTTTTCTCGGAGACCAGTGCGTGAAACGAGGGTTTACGGCAAAAAAAACAAAAAAAAAGCAAAGTCTCTCTTGCCAGTCTTGCGTAGAGAGCGTACAAACACCGCCCCTTCGCGCTCTCGTTGACCTCGGTCAGCGCTCTCGCGGCTTCGGTCTCCAACAGACAACTAGATCTGTGCAGGCTGCGGACGCTCGAGAGGTGCCTAAACGAGAGACGAAGCCGATAAGGGAAAATGATGCGACAACCGAAGTTGCCGAGTTTTGTTCAACTTATCCGGCCATTCTCCCGGCCGAACCAATGGAGTTTCACCAGTTCAAGAGTTTCATGCCAACGATCAACCAGCTCGTCCGTAAAGGGCGCCAAAAGATTCAGGTCAAGTCCAAGAGCCCAGCTCTGACGAAATGCCCCTTCCGTCGCGGCGTCTGCACGCAGGTAATGACGCGTACGCCTAAAAAGCCGAACTCCGCTCTCCGTAAGGTGGCGAAGGTTCGTCTCACTAACGGCTTCGAAGTCATCGCGTACATTCCTGGTGAAGGACACAACCTTCAGGAGCACTCGATCGTCTTGATCCGCGGTGGACGTGTGAAAGATTTGCCAGGCGTTCGTTATCATATCGTTCGCGGAACTCTGGATTCCCTAGGGGTATCGGATCGTCGCCGCTCCCGTTCCAAGTACGGGGCGAAGCGTCCCAAACCCGGTCAGCCTGCTGATGCGAAGGGTAAGGGCGGCAAGCCAGCCGCGAAGGGTAAGAAGTAATTTTTAAGAACTGATTTACTATGTCGCGTCGTCGTCGCGTTATTCACAAGGTAGAGAAACTGGACAGCCGTTACGGCAGTCCGGTGGTGGCTCGTATGATCGCTGCTGTGATGCAGAGCGGTAAAAAGTCACTTGCCGAGCGTATTGTCTACACAGCCATTGAAAAGACCCGCCAGAACTCCGAGACGGTTGATCCTCTCGAAGTTCTCAACAAGGCGGTGGACAATGTTCGTCCCCGGTTGGAAGTCAAAAGCCGCCGCGTGGGTGGTGCGACTTACCAGGTTCCGATGGAGGTCGCCCCGGCGCGCGCTTTGGCTCTGGCCATGCGCTGGTTGGTTGGATACGCAAAATCCCGAAAGGCCACTGGTCTTGCAAACGCTCTTGCCAACGAACTGCGTGATGCAGCAAACGGGCAGGGGAACGCGATCAAGAAACGCGATGACACCCACAAGATGGCTCAGGCCAACCGTGCGTTCGCTCATTTCCGCTTCTAGTAGTTAAGAAATTTTTTTGGCCCTTAGCCTCTGACCTCCGTGTCTACGAATCCTAATTCTCCAAACCGCGCGTATCCGCTGGAAAAAACGCGTAATATCGGTATCGCTGCGCACATTGATGCGGGCAAGACCACGCTCACAGAACGTATTTTGTTCTACACGGGCAGCATTCACCGGATGGGTGAAGTTCATGAAGGCACGACCGTTACGGACTGGATGGAGCAGGAGCGTGAGCGTGGCATCACGATCACTTCCGCTGCTACAACGTGTTTCTGGTTGCAGATCGAGCAGCCCGAAGTTGTGAAGTTGTATCCCGGGCAGAAAATGCGTGTGAACATCATCGACACTCCCGGGCACGTTGATTTTACCGCCGAGGTGGAGCGTTCCCTGCGCGTTCTCGATGGAGCCATCGCCGTGTTTGATGCAGTTGCGGGTGTTCAGCCTCAGTCTGAGACTGTCTGGCGTCAGGCGACGAAGTACAACGTGCCTCGTATCGCGTTCATCAACAAGATGGACCGCGTCGGCGCTAATTTTAACGCAGCGATCGATTCAATGCGGAAGAAATTGGCCGCGAATGCGTGGCCTGTTTTGATTCCGATCGGTGCCGAAGACTACCTCAAGGGGCAGCTTGATGTCATCAACAGGAAAGCGATCATTTACTCAGACCATGACCAGCAAGGTTCGACTTATTCGGTTGAAGAAGTCCCTGCTGAGCTTGTGGACACAGTGGAAGCAGCTTATGCCGATCTCGTGGAGCAGATCGCGAATCTCGATGACGAGATTGGAGCGCTTTTTCTTGAAGAGCAGCCTGTAACTCCGGCCCAGTTGAAGGCGGGGATTCGCCGGCAGACGATTGCCAATAAGTTCTGTCCAGTGGTTGGCGGTTCGGCTTTCAAGAACAAGGGAGTCCAGTATCTTGTGGATGCTGTGGTAGATTATCTTCCGAGTCCTTTGGATATTCCTGCAGCCGGTGGGATTGATCCTGACACGCTGGCGCCGCTCTCCGTGACAACCGATGACGCGGGCAAGTTCTGTTCACTGGCATTCAAGCTCTGGAGCGACCCATTCGTGGGCAAATTGGTCTTCTTCCGTGTCTATTCGGGCAAGTTGACGAAGGGTGATACTGTCTACAATCCCCGCACAAACAAGCGCGAGCGTATCAGCCGTATCATCCAGATCCAGGCCGATAAACGTGATGACGTGGAAACGGTGTATTCGGGTGATATTGCAGCTATTGTCGGCATCAAGAACATCACTACGGGTGACACTCTTTGCGACGAAGATCATGCAATCCTATTGGAGCCGCCTTCGTTCCCTGATCCCGTTATCTCGATGTCGATCGAGCCAAAGACAAAGCAGGACCAGGAAAAGATGGGCAATGCCTTGGCGCGTCTCGCAGAAGAAGATCCCACGTTCCGTGTCTTCACGAATGAAGACACTGGGCAGACGATCATCGCTGGGATGGGTGAACTCCATCTCGAAATTATCCGCGACCGTCTTCTTCGTGAGTTCAAGGTTGAGGCAAACTCTGGGAAACCGCAGATTGCTTACCGCGAAACAATCACAGCCGCCGCCAAGGGTGACGGGAAATTGGTCAAGCAGTCTGGTGGCCGCGGTCAGTACGGACATGTTGTGGTCAATATCCAGCCGAATGAACGCGGCAAGGGTTTGACGATTGAGAACAAGGTTGTGGGCGGGACGATTCCCAAGGATTACATCCCTGCCTGCAAGAAGGGGATTGAAGAAGCCGTTCTCAATGGGGTCGTGGGTGGCTACCCAGTGATTGATATCAACGTCGATATCATCGACGGCAGTTACCATGAAGTCGACTCGAACGAAATGGCTTTCAAGATGGCTGCAATCTTTGCGGTCAAGGACGGGATGAAGAAAGCCAAGCCGATCATGCTTGAGCCGATCATGCGCGTCGAGAACTCCACCCCGGAAGAGTTCCAGGGAGATATCATGGGCGATCTCAACCGTCGTCGTGGCCGCATCAACCAGATCGAGCACAAGGCTGGTCTGTCTATCGTGACGGCGGAAGTACCGCTGGCAGAAATGTTCGGTTACTCCACTGCAATTCGTTCCCTTTCCAAGGGGCGCTCCAGTTATTCCATGGAGCCTTCGCACTTCGAACAGGTGCCAGAGCAGGTTAAGGCCGCGGTTCTGGAACAGAAGGGCAAGTAGTAAAAATAGGCACCAGGAAACTTACAAAGAATTATGAACGGACAACGCATTCGCATCCGCCTCAAGTCCTTCGATTATCGCATGTTGGACCAGTCCGCAGGCGAAATCGTCGAAACTGCAAAGCGCACAGGCGCCAAGGTTTCAGGGCCCATTCCGCTCCCCACCAGGGTGGAGAAGTTTACCGTAAACCGCTCTCCTCACGTGGATAAAAAGTCCATGGATCAGTTCGAGATCCGGACACACAAAAGATTATTGGACATTGTCGAGCCCACTGCAAAAACCGTGGATGAGCTCAAAAAGCTCAACCTGCCCGCAGGAGTGGACATCACTATCAAGATCTGAGCAGACCATCAACTTAAGTAGCTCACATGAAGATTGGACTTTTAGGAAAAAAGCTTGGGATGACACGCGTGTACGACGCGTCCGGTCGCTCGACTGCTGTTACAGTGATCGAGGCTGGCGGAAACGTCGTGGTGCAGACCAAAACCGTTGAGAAGGAAGGATACGCTGCCATTCAGGTAGGCTTTGATGATCAAAAGCCACAGCGTCTCTCTAAGCCTGCCCTCGGTCATTTTAAGAAGGGTGATTCGGCTCCGAAGAGACTTGTGAAGGAGTTTCGCTCGAAGGGCGACGGTTCTGAGTTTCAGGGGGTTGATCTCGCTGTCACACAGTTTGAGGTCGGCGATATTGTCGACGTGATCGGCCGCTCGAAAGGGAAGGGGTTCCAAGGCGTTGTTCGCAAGCACGGTGCCGCAGGACAACCTGAGACGCACGGTTCGATGATGCACCGTCGTACGGGCGCCATCGGGATGCGTTCGACTCCAGGTCGCATTTGGAAGAACGCTTCGATGCCGGGGCACATGGGCGACAAGCGCACGACGGTTCAAAACCTGCGTGTCGTTCAGGTTCGTTCGGAAGACAATGTTATTTTGGTGGCTGGTGCAGTTCCGGGACCAACTGGGAGCTACGTTGTGGTTCGTCCAGCAATCAAGGCACATCCTGTAAAGTAAATCCATGAGTGCATCTATTCTCACTATCGACGCTGCGAAAGCAGCCGGCATTCCTGTTGTCGAAAACGGCCGTTACACTCAGGCTTTGCATGACGTGGTTGTGGCGTACCGTGCGGCTCGGCGCAGCGGTTCCGCAAACACCAAGAGCAAGGCAGACGTCAATCTTTCTGGGGCTAAGCCGTGGCGCCAGAAGGGCACAGGCCGCGCTCGCGCAGGGTACAAGTCGTCGCCCGTCTGGGTTGGCGGGGGTGTTGTTTTTGGACCCAAGCCACGTGATTACCGGAAAAATATTTCAAAAACCGTCAAGCGTGCTGCGTTGAAGAAGGCTTTTTCCGAAAGGCTCAAACAGGGCGCTGTATTGTCAGTCAACAACGTGGAGGTCGCGCAGCCTAAGACAAAAGAGTTCATCTCTTTGGTTTCGGGGATGTCGGGAACGGTGAGCGTTTTGATTGTTTCTCATTCATTCACCGAAGCGACGTACCTCGCTGCTCGTAATGTTCAGTGGGCGCACTTGGTGCGTTCCTCGGATGTGAACGCAGAAGACCTGCTTCGCTTCAAAAAGGTCATTGTGACCCCCTCCGCGCTTGAGGAGATTGCCAAACGCATCAACACCTAGTCGTTATGCATCTTTCGACACAGATTATTCGCAACCTCCGGTTCACGGAGAAAACCACCCTTTTGACGGACAACCTCAACAAGTACACGTTTGAGGTAGCACCTCACGCGAACAAAATTGAGATTCGCAAGGCGATCGAAGAGCTTTTCGGAAAGAAGGTTGTTTCGGTAAATACGTCCCATCACCGCGGTAAGGAGCGCCGCAAGCGCACTGCGGCCGCTGGACGCACAGCCGCCTGGAAGAAGGCAGTGGTCACCGTCGCAGCCGGCGAGAAGATCGAACTAGCCTAACACATTTAAGGAGACTTGGTATGGCATTAAAAACTTTTCGTCCGTTTACACCGGCAAACCGCTTCAAAGCGCTACCGGCGTTTGACGAGATCACGACCGCAAAGCCTCAGAAGAGCCTTCTGGTGACCCGGAAGAAGACCGGTGGACGTAATAACAACGGTCGGATTACTTGCAGGCACATTGGCGGAGGTAACAAGCAGCGTTACCGGATGGTTGATTTCAAGCGTAAGAAGCGCGGGGTTTCAGCCGAAGTGATTTCGATTGAGTATGATCCTCTCCGCTCTGCTCGCTTGGCTCTTCTTCAGTATGCGGACGGCGTGCGGGCCTATATTCTCGCGCCAGGTGGCCTGACAGTCGGAATGAGGGTTTCCGCCGGTCCCGACGCCGAGCCAAAGGTTGGCAATTCGTTGCCTTTGAGCAAGCTTCCACTAGGTTCTTCGGTGCATTGTGTGGAGTTGGTGCCCGGCAAGGGCGGGCAGTTGGCTCGCAGCGCGGGACAACTTGTCGTTCTTTCCAACCGTGAAAGTGGGTATGCACTGCTGAAGCTCCCTTCCGGGGAAATTCGCCGCGTTCACGAAGATTGTTACGCGACCTTTGGTCAGGTAGGCAACGTGGATCACATGAACGTTTCCAGTGGTAAGGCTGGGCGGACACGTTGGCAGGGGACCCGTCCTACGGTGCGTGGGATGGTTATGAACCCTGTGGATCACCCCAATGGCGGTGGTCAAGGCAAGTCCAAGGGCGGTGGCGGGCGCCAACATTTGGTATCTCCATGGGGACAGCTGGCGAAGGGTTTCAAGACCCGTCGCAAGCATAAAACCAGTGACCGTTTCATCGTTGAGCGCCGGAAGGCTGGCAAATAATCAAATTCTAGAATCCGTATGGGCAGATCACTCAAAAAGGGTCCTTTCGTCGAGATGCACCTCTTCGAAAAGATCGACAAGTTGAACGACTCGGGAGTCAAGCGTCCGATTAAGACCTGGTCGCGTCGGTCCACAATCACTCCAGAGTTTGTGGGACACACTTTCCTTGTTCACAACGGGAAGATTTTTAATTCCGTGTTCGTCACGGAAAATATGGTTGGACACAAGTTGGGTGAGTTTTCCCCAACCCGCGTGTTCAAGAAGCACGGATCGCACACAGCGAAGGTTGCGAAGTAGTCGGAACTTGTCTCTTATGCGTCTCGCTTCACTCAGCCTCTTTCCTTGCACAACGCGTGCGCTCTTCACGGGCGTTACGGTACTGTTGGGCGGAGTGGTGGGGGTTGGGGCCCAGGAGACTGGCAGTCCCACAGAGGTTCGCGCTGCGAGCCTCGTAGGTTCTGACGACGTTGCCGTAATCTCTTTGATTCGCGAACTGAGTGCATGGAAAGAGCGGGCGCTGAAAGCCGAGGAACTGCTTGCCAAAGCCGGAGTTGCGATCCCGTCCAGCCAAGGTGGAACCGGAGCAGCTGCTCAAGCTGCGAATGCCCCGAGTGTAGTTCTGAACAGTCTCGAAGATGAGAGGATCGTGGTTCTCTCGCTCGGGCGCGAAAAGGGGGCGCTGCAAGGTGCTCTTGTGAGCATCGGTGGACAAGTTGTTGCAAAGATTGTGGAGTCGCGAGAAGCAGTTTCCGCGGCCGTTGTTGATAATTCTTACAAGGGAAAGCTTGTGACGTTGGAGGGCTTGCCAGTAAAGTTGGCAGTTCGCTGATACGGGTTTTCCGAGAAGCATAGTTACCATTATATACACATGGAGATTCGTTCCATTTACAAGGGCGCACGCCTCTCAGCATTTAAGTGCCGCGAAGTGACTCGGGAAATCCAAGGTCTCAGCGTTTCTAGCGCTCTGGACCTTCTCGCGAACACGTCACGCAAGGCGGCACGGTTGGTTGAGAAGACATTGAAGAGTGCCGTCGCTAACGCAGAAAACAACAACAACCTCCGTGCAGACAAGCTCGTGGTGAAGGAAGCCGTTGTTGGCGAAGGCCCCACCTTGAAGCGTTTTCAACCGAAGGCCCGCGGTAGTGCAGGCCCGATTCGCAAGCGTACAAGCCACATCCGGATCATCCTGACCGAAAAACAGGGCTAGGTTCGAAATTCTACTTCTTAAATTATGGGCCAGAAAGTTAACCCGATTGGATATCGTTTGGCGGTCAGCCGTGACTGGCGTTCCCGCTGGTATGCATCTCCTCAGGATTTTCCAACATTCCTTCACGGGGATATCCAAATCCGCAGTTATGTGAAGGATAAGCTTCGCCAGGCAGCCGTTGCTCGCGTAGGGATTGAGCGCGCTTGGAACAGCATCCGTGTGACTATATTCACGGCACGTCCAGGTGTGGTCATCGGCCGGAAGGGCTCTGAGATTGAGCGCATGACTGAAGACATCGGTCGCATGAGCGGTGGGAAGTCCGTAAAGATTGACATTCAGGAGATCAAAACTCCAGAACTCGATGCGCAGCTCGTCGCTGAGAACGTCGCACTTCAGTTGGAGCGTCGGATTTCTTTCCGTCGTGCGATGAAGAAGACGATACAATCGAGCATGGATTTCGGTGCGATCGGGGTGAAGATCCGCTGTGCAGGTCGTCTCGGTGGTGCGGAAATTTCACGCGCTGAGAGCTTCCGCGAAGGAAAGATTCCTCTCCATACGTTGCGCGCTCCGATTGACTATGGCTTCTTTGAGGCTCATACAGTGTACGGAATCATCGGTGTGAAGGTCTGGCTCTGGAAGCCGGCGGAAGTACCCCAGGCTGCACGTCCCGAACGTGGAGAACGCGGGGAGCGGGGCGATCGCGGCGATCGCGGAGAACGCCATTCACACGCGCCGCAGGCTGCTCATTAATTTTTAACTCAGGAGGATAGTTATGCCTTTGATGCCCAAAAGAGTGAAGTATCGCAAAACCCATCGCGGCAGCCGCGCTGGAAATGCGACTCGCGCTACAAAAATTGACTTCGGTGCCTTCGCTCTACAGACGTTGGAGCGGGCTTGGATTACAAACACCCAGATTGAAGCGGCCCGCGTTGCGCTCACCCGCAACATGAAACGTAAGGGTAAGCTCTGGATCCGGATGTTTCCGGACAAGTCTGTGACGGCCCGTCCTCCTGAGACTCGAATGGGTAAAGGGAAGGGTGCACCTGAATATTGGGTTGCTGTGATTCGCCCCGGAAATGTGTTGTTTGAGTTGGACGGTATCCCCGAGTCCTTGGCACGCGAGTCCTTGAGACTGGCGGCCGACAAGCTCCCAGTGCGGACGCGTTTTATCGTTCGCCACGCATCTGCTGCAGTATAGGAGGTTGAGATGAAATTGAAGGAAATTAAAGCATTAGGCGTTACAGAGTTGCGCCAGCGAGAGTTGGAACTCCGCAAAGAATTGTTCAATCTGAGGATTCAGAAACAGATCGGTCAGTTGGAAAATCCAGTGCGTTCACGGATTGTCCGTCGCGAGTTGGCTCGTGTGCTGACTGTCGCCCAGGAGCATTCTGCCAAGTAATTAACGACCATGGAAAATTCAGTCACTCATACGGCAGAACACGCTGAAGAGCATCGCGGCAACCGCAAGGAGCGTGTGGGCGAAGTTGTCTCTGTTAAAAACGAAAAAACAATCATTGTGGAAACGACCACACGTGTTCCTCATCCGAGATTCCGGAAGATTGTGAAACAGGTGAAGCGGTTTCATGCCCACGACGAGGACGCCACGGCGAAGCTTGGCGACACGGTTTTGATCATGGAATCACGGCCTATTTCCAAACTCAAGCGCTGGCGCTTGGTGTCTGTCATTAAGCACTAATTAGGAGATCTTTATATGTTGCAAGTTAGATCCAGGATTGACGTGGCCGACAACACGGGTGCCAAGATGGCCAAGATGATCGGCGTCATCGGCAAGCGTACTTTGATAGCACACGTGGGAGACGTGATCACTGCCCATATCCGCGAAGCAAGCACAGGCGGTTCTGTGAAGAAGGGCGATGTTGTCAGGGCTGTTGTAGTTCGTACGAGGCATCCTGTCCGTCGTGAAGATGGCGGTTACCTTCGTTTCGACCGGAATGCTATTGTCATCATCGACAAGGATATGAATCCCAAGGGGACCCGCATTTTCGGTCCTGTGGCCCGTGAGTTGCGCGAGAAAAACTTCATGAAGATAGTCTCCCTCGCACCGGAGGTACTGTAAACCATGAGCAAGCACATTAAAAAGGGTGATCACGTGAAGGTGATCGCTGGAAATCACCGCGGGAAAGAAGGCAAAGTCATCGACGTTTCTTTGGAAAAAAGCGTGGTGATCGTGGAGGGCGTGCACATGATTAAAAAGCACGCTAAGCGTTCCCAGGCTCTTCCTCAGGGGGGAATCATTGAAAGAGAAGGAACAATTCACATCAGTAATGTGAAGGTGCTCGAGCACGCAGCCAAGTAATTGTATGCCAGAAGGACTAAAAAGCTTTTATAAGTCGCACGTCATTCCCGCCCTAAAGGAGAAGCACGGTTACAAGAACGTGCATCAGATTCCGAAGGTTGTGAAGGTCGTTGTGAACACCTGCGTAGGCAGCCAGGCCGACACCAAAGTCGCCTTGGAAGAGGCCAAGAACGAGTTGTCGACAATTACAGGCCAGAAGCCTGCGACGACGACTTCCAAAAAGAGCATTGCAAACTTCAAACTGCGTCAGTACGAGGCCATTGGTGCTCGCGTTACTCTTCGGGGTGAGCGCATGTATGAGTTTCTTGAGCGTTTGATTCGCATGGCTTTGCCACGCATTCGTGACTTCCGGGGGATTTCGCCAAAGGCTTTTGACGGCGGTGGAAACTACACCTTGGGTGTGGCGGACCAGTCGATCTTTCCAGAAATCGAGCTGGACAAAATTAAGCGGAATGTGGGATTTGACGTGACAATCGTCACCAGTACTCGTTCTGATGCAGAAGCAAAGTCGCTGTTGATTGAGCTTGGGGTTCCGTTCTCGGACAAACCAAAGCCAGTGAAGGCGCCATCAGCCGCGGCTGTTGATAAACAATAAAACTGAAAGGGTATCGTCGTTATGAGTAATGTGTCTGACCCTATCGCAGATTTCTTGACGCGCGTGCGGAATGCAACGCGCTCCGGAAAGGCTGAGGTAGTGGCTCCGTTTTCGAAGATGAAGGGTGAAGTAGCCCGCATTCTGAAAGAGGAAGGTTTTGTGAGTTCCGTAGCCGTTGAAACGGTGGAGGGGCGTCCTGTTCTTCAGATTGGACTAAAATATGTGGGTGATCGCTCGGTCATCACCAATTTGCAACGGGTAAGCCGCCCTGGGCTGCGTCGCTATGTAGGCGCCACTGAAATTCCGCGTGTATTGAGCGGTGTGGGCATCTCGATCTTATCGACATCGTCCGGGATCATGAGTTCCCGTGAAGCGAAGCGTAAGAACGTGGGTGGGGAACTCCTAGCTTTTGTTTGGTAGAAAGGTCGCTTATGTCTCGTATTGGGAAAAAGGCAATTACCTTGCCATCATCTGTTAATTTAAAAGTCGACGATTCGGGCCTCGTATCCGTAACGGGTCCGAAGGGAACACTGAGTTGGACGCTGCCGAAAAACATTTCCGTGAGCGTCGATGGCTCCAATGTGGTTCTGGGCCGCGCCACCGAGGATCGCGATGACCGTGCCAAACACGGTTTGAGTCGCGCTTTGCTCGCAAACATGGTCACTGGTGTTTCGAATGGTTTTGTAAAGGACCTCGAGATTCACGGGGTGGGTTTCAAGGCTGCAGTGAAGGGAAGTCATCTGGATTTGTCTCTCGGGTTTTCTCATCCCGTATTGTTCCCAATTCCGGAGGGAATCAAGGTGACTGTTGCTGAGAATACGAAGGTGAAGATCGAAGGGATCGACCGTCAGTTGGTCGGCCAGGTGGCCGCTAATATCCGCGGCTATTACCCGCCCGAGCCCTACAAAGGCAAGGGTGTACGGTATGCTGGCGAACACATCGAGCGTAAGGAAGGTAAGACTGTTCAGTAGTTATGGCTTCAACTAAAAATACATCTCCTCTGAAGATGCGCCACATGCGGCTTCGGAAGCGCATTGAAGGCACGTCCGAGCGTCCCCGTCTTGCAGTTCATTTCTCCGGTGCGCACATTTACGCACAGGTCATCGATGATACGATTGGCAAGACTGTGGCAGCGGTTTGCACCACGGAAAAGGGTTTCGCCGCAGGGGGACGTGTCTCTGCGAATGTGGCCACTGCGATACGCGTTGGCAAGGAAGTGGCTGCGCGTGCCGCGGCTCACAATGTGAGTAAAGTTGTGTTTGACCGTGGCGGGTTTCTCTATCACGGCAAAGTAAAAGCGCTAGCTGATGCTGCGCGCGAAGCTGGATTGAACTTTTAATTATATGGCAGCACCTCAAGGTAATCGTGGACGTCGTCAGAGAGAAGATCGTCCAAAAGAGCACAGTGATCTTGTTGAGAAGGTTGTATTTATCAATCGTTGCGCCAAGGTTGTTAAGGGCGGTCGTCGTTTTTCGTTCAGCGCTCTTATCGTCACCGGTGACAAGGCCGGGAAAGTAGGGTGCGGTTTCGGGAAAGCGAATGAAGTTTCTGAAGCGATCCGTAAGGCGAGTGAAGCCGCAAAAAAAGCGATGGTGCATATAGCCGTTGTGAAGAGCACGATTCCTCACGAGGCTTACGGTGAGTTTGGCGGCGGAAAGGTTTTCTTGAAACCGGCAAGCCCTGGGACTGGCGTCATTGCAGGCGGTGGAGTGCGTGCGGTCTTAGAGGCTGTTGGTATCCGTGATGTTCTCGCAAAGTCGATGGGTTCAAGTAACCATGCAAACGTCGTGAAAGCGACATTAACAGCTCTACAGCAGCTACGTACGCGTCAAGATCGTCTGGTGGAACGTGGGTTTACACCTGCGGCAGCCGTTCACGCTTAAGCTCTGACCAGCATATTAAACATATGGATTTAAGTAATTTAAAACCTCGCCCTGGATCTAAGCACCGTGTGAAGCGGTTGGGTTGCGGGGAGAGCAGCGGGCACGGAAAAACCTCAGGCAAGGGACATAAGGGGCAGAAAGCTCGTTCCGGGGGCTCGATTCGCCTTGGTTTCGAAGGTGGTCAGATGCCGTTGATGCGCCGCATGCCGAAGCGTGGATTTAACAACAATCAGTTTCGGGAAGGCTTTCTCTCTGTGAATCTGGGCCGTGTAGCGCCTCATTTCGCAGCGGGAGCAACAGTGGACGCGGCTCATTTGGTCGCAGCCGGGCTGGTTCCCGATCGGAAGGGGATTGTGAAGATTCTGAGCGGTGGAGATCTCAACCACGCCCTTCACTTCAAAGGGATAGCGGCTAGTGCTGCTGCCAAGGCCAAGGTTCTGGCGGCAGGTGGAACTGTGGAGTAGTGGGTATTTAGAGTAATTGCATGAGTGGGGCGCCCTGCGTCCCACTTTGCCTGCACCACATGATCTCAGCCTTTACGAACATCTTTCGGGTTCCTGAACTTCGCGTTCGGATCTTATTTACTTTTGCACTTCTCGTAGTCGTGAGGGTGGGCGCTTTCATCACGTGCCCAGGGGTCAATGCATCCGTACTGCAGAACTGGTTTGACAACCAGCTAAACTCCCAGGCGGGAGGCAGTGTAGCTGCGCTCTTTAATATATTTAGTGGCGGTTCTCTCGAGAATTGCGCCGTATTTTCTTTGGGTGTGATGCCGTACATCAGCGCGTCCATCATGATGCAGTTGCTCACTGCAGTTGTTCCCACTCTGGGCAAACTCGCCAGAGAAGAAGGCGGCAGGCACAAGATTTCACAGCTTACGCGGTATGCCACGATAGGTCTGTGTCTTTTTCAGGGTTATCTTCTTGCGTTGTCTTTCGAGAATCCTGGGCAGAGTCCGATACTGCATGGTATCGACCAAACGATCGCCCAGTTGGGTATTCCCTTGGTGAATCACCCTGGTTTTGCGTTCCGGTTGATTGTGGTGTTTACCCTAACCGCGGGTACCATGTTGCTCATGTGGTTGGGGGACCAGATCACCGAACGAGGGATTGGCAACGGGATGTCGCTAATTATCAGCGTTGGCATTTTGTCTCGCTTCCCTGCGGGGTTGTTGCAGGCGTGGAAGACGTTTGTGCCTGCTGACAGGGTCGCCAGCCAAGTGAGTCCATTGGTTTTGGTTCTTTTGATTATTTTCCTTTTGGCTGTAATCGCCGCAGTCATTTGTCTGACTCAGGGACAGCGCAGAATTAGCGTGCAGTACGCGAAGCGGGTGGTTGGCAAGAAGGTGTACGGCGGTCAAACGCAGTATATGCCGCTCAAGGTGAACTACGCTGGGGTGATGCCGATCATTTTCGCCCAAGCTCTTTTGATTTTCCCGTCTACCATAGCGATGATGGCTTTTCGGACGTCTCCAGAGGTTCAAAGGGTTGCCAATTTGCTGGCTCAGGGCTTCTGGCACTACGTATTGTACGCTGTCCTCATTTTCTTCTTCAGCTATTTTTGGGTGGCGACACAGTTCCAGCCCCAGCAGATCGCTGACGACTTGAAGAAGTACGGTGGTTACGTTCCAGGTGTCCGTCCTGGGCAGGATACCGCGAAGTTTTTGGATACAGTGATGACACGTCTCACTTTTGCGGGTGCGGTTTTCCTTGTCGTTGTTGCTATTCTTCCGCAGATGCTTTCGAAGCAGCTGAACGTACCAGACGTCACTGCTCAGTTTTTTGGGGGTACAAGTTTGCTGATTGTGGTCGGGGTCGTTCTTGACACAATGCGGCAAGTTGAAACGCATTTGATTCAGAAAAACTACGATGGGTTCCTCAAGAGGGGACGCATTCGTGGCCGCTCTGAACGGACTCCTGAGGGACGCGGCGAACTGGTGGAACAGAAGACCTTGGTTTCTGTTTACGTCGGACTTGCTGTCGTTCTTTTGGTCGGTGTCATTCTCTTTATCGCGCGGCGCTAGTTGTGGCGTTCACGTTTCCAGGTGTGATACCGATAAAAACCGAGGGGGAGATTGTTTTAATGCGTGCCGCGGGGCGCGCTGCCCGGACTGTTCTTGAGAAGATTGCGTCTCTTGTGCGTCCTGGGGTTTCCACCAAGGAGATTGATCAGGCAGCTGCGGAGTACATGGTGGAGGAGAAGTGCAAAAGTGCGTTTCTCGGCTACCGGAAGTTCCCCGGAAATATTTGTATCTCTGTAAACGAAGAAGTTGTTCACGGTATAGGTGGATCTCGTCGGTTGCAGCTTGGTGATATTGTAAAGCTGGATGTCGGCGTCAACAAGTCCGGTTGGATTGGTGACACTGCAACCACGGTCGCAGTCGGTTCAATAAGCCTGACTGCAGCCAAACTGCTGGAAGTGACGCAGGCAGCCCTCATGGGTGCGCTTGCGCACGCTCACAGTGGCAAGCGCCTCGGGGATCTATGTTCGTCTATAGAGAAGTCTGTTCTCGAGCATGGCTTTAGTGTCGTGCGGGAGTTTGTCGGCCATGGTGTCGGCAAAAAACTGCACGAGGAACCTCAGGTTCCCAACTTCGGTGTTCCGGGTGAAGGCCCCAAGCTCAAGCCAGGAATGACGATTGCGATAGAACCCATGGTCAATATCGGGAAACCAGACATCAAAGTTTTGAGTGACAATTGGACGGTCGTTACGGCGGACGGTCATTTGTCGGCACATTTTGAACACACTGTATTGATAACCCGGGGTGAACCCGAGATTCTCACATGCAGCGGGTTGAGTTGATAGATGTTGTTGGGACGGTGATGGAGTCTTTGAGTGAGGCTTTATTTCGCGTGCGACTCCGGAATGGCCATGATGTCGTGTGTCATTTAGATAAGACGCTCGCGGCTAAAGTATCAGCAGGTGAGATTCGATGCTTGCCGAGTTCCGTCGTCGTGCTACAGTTGCGGGCTTTCGATTTGACCTCCGGTCGGATACTGAGTGTTGAACTCACTGACAAGTAGGGAGTTAATTGAGACAGCTTGTGTTTTCCAAAGTAGGTTTTTAGTCGGGTTTCAACATTTTTTTGAGTTTATGAAAGTGAGAGCATCAGTGAAACGCCTTTGCGAGGCTTGCCGCATCGTAAAGCGTCAGAACGTGGTACGTGTGATCTGTAAGAACGCACGCCACAAGCAGCGGCAGGGTTAATCCCGTTAACAGGAGAGAAGAATATGCCCAGACTCCTTGGAGTAGACATTCCCGGCGACAAGCGAATTGAAGCTTCGTTGCCATACATTTATGGTATTGGCCCGACAACGGCCAAGCGCATTCTCGAGCAGGCCCACGTGAATCCTGAGGTTCGCGCCAAAGACCTGAGTTCCGAGCAAATCAACCAGATCATTCAGGCAATCACCGCCAGCGGCCTGCCCATTGAAGGGGATCTGCGCCGAGAAATTCAGGGCAACCTGAAGCGTCTGCAGGCGATCAATTGTTATCGGGGTATTCGTCACCGCCGCGGCTTGCCCGTGCGCGGTCAGCGTACGTCTACGAATGCACGTACCCGCAAGGGACCGCGCAAGACAGTGGGGGTGCAGCGCGCGAAGGACGGTAAATAAAAATTATTATGTCAGACGAGAAAGAAATTACGACTCCAGAGCCGGTTGCTGCTGCCGAACCCTCGCCGGTTGCTGCCGTTGCTGCTCCAGCCGCGGCTGCTGTAAAAGCCCCGAAGGCCAAGACGACTAAAGGGAAGAAAGACGCCGCTCCCGTTGAGGAGAAAAAAGCAGAAAACCTCTCCCTGGATCCGAATTCGGTCATCGAGCCGATCAAGGTGATCAAGGCCAAGGGTTCCAAGAACGTACACTCCGGGGTGGTTCATGTTTTGGCTTCCTTCAACAATACGATCGTTAGTATCACGGACCACAACGGTTCTGTGATTGGATGGTCGAGCGCAGGGAAGGTTGGATTCAAGGGCTCACGCAAGAGCACTGCCTACGCCGCACAGATGGTGGCTCAGGACGCTTGTCGCCAGGCGATGGGACACGGACTTCGAGAAGTGGAGGTTCGTGTGAAGGGGCCTGGTTCAGGGCGTGAATCCGCTGTGCGCGCTGTCCAAGCTGTGGGTCTCGATATCACTCTGATTAAGGATGTGACGCCGGTGCCCCATAATGGGTGTCGTCCTCCAAAGCAACGCCGCGTCTGACGTTGCTTGATTTTAGAACTTTTAAGAACAGACAAGTAACATGGCACGGTACACGGGTCCAAAAGACAAAATTAGCCGCCGTTTCGGAGTTCCGATTTTCGGTTCAAACAAAACGTTGGAGCAGAAAAATTATCCTCCCGGCATGCACGGTCCCAAGGGGTCTCGTCGCAAGCAGAGTGAGTATTCAGTAGCCTTGGCTGAGAAGCAAAAGCTGCGTTATCAGTATGGCATCCTTGAGCGCCAGTTTCGTCGCTATTTTGCGTTGGCTCAGCGTAAACGTGGAGTCACCGGTGAGATCCTTCTTCAGCTTTTGGAGACGCGTCTAGACAACGTGGTTTTCCGACTGGGGTTTGCGAATTCGCGGTCCGGGTCGCGCCAGATGGTGGGACATGGTCACGTGAAGGTGAATGGGCGTAAGGTTGACATCTCCTCGTACAATGTGAAACCGGGAGACAAGGTTTCTGTGAGGGATCATGCTCGTTCCAAGGGGCTTGCCGCTCGCGGACTAGAGTTGACTCAGATCGCTCCCATTCCTGGTTGGTTGGAGTTGGATCGTGAAGAGTTCGCGGGCACTGTGTCACGGATCCCTAGCCGTGATGAGATCGCTCCGATCGTTAACGAGCAGTTAATCGTTGAGTTGTACTCTCGTTAGACCTCGAGTTTTGTTGGGAGTTGGGTTTTCAAAGGCGCAGTCACCGCAAGGTGGCTGCGTTTTTTACGTTCACTGCAAGGGGTGCGAGTTTTGGCGGTAAGTTTTTTACAGCAACGTCTCTTTTAAGTTGGCTTTTTCTGACTGTAGGTAGAAGGAAAGGGGGGTGCTGGAACTTAAGAACATTTGCCTGCAAATAGGTCTGGAAGAAACGCCCATTCATCTTCTCGAGGATATCACCCTCTCGTTGCGTGGAGGGGGGCAGTTGGTGGCCGTACTTGGGCCCTCTGGGTGCGGAAAGAGCACACTGATGAAAGTCATTGCGGGATTGAAGGAGTCCACGTCTGGACAAATTCTCTGGAAAGGTCGCAACTTGGCGGATGAAGGAGATTTCGATCCCCATGAGGTGGGCTATGTCCCCCAGTTTAGTATTGCCCACGAGAAACTTGAGGTTTGGGAGTGCATACAGGATGCGATTCAATTGAGGTGTGGTGGATTGCTGTCTGAAGACGTTGAAGCTCAGGTTGATAGCATTCTTTCGGAGCTGGGCATGGAAGCGATTGCTGACAAGCGCGTCGAGGTTTTATCCGGAGGACAGAGGCGGCGTCTGGCTCTGGGGATGGAACTTGTGAGTTCCCCGCATCTTTTACTGTGCGATGAGGTTACCAGTGGCCTTGATCCCAAAGCGGAGGATGAAATTACGGGGCTGCTGGGCGCGGTCGCAAAAAAGGGACGTATCGTGCTGAATATCACCCATAGTCTGAAGCATCTTGGTAGCCACGATTCCGTTGTCATTCTTTTTCAGGGACGTCTTGTCTTTCATGCCGCGCCAAGTTATCTGCTTCATTACTTTGGTATTAACCATCAGGAGGATCTCTATCCTCGGTTGGCTGAACGAACCCCTCAGGAGTGGGCGTCTTCTTGGGACAAGCACCGGTTATCCTACGAAAATTTGGTCTCCGTTGGTCTCCCGAGTACCGAAGGGGCGTCCGGTGAGCAAGTCACCCAAGTTGGTTTTTTTGTGCAGTGGCGGGTTCTGCTCGCGCGGAGATGGAAATTATTTTGGAGGGATCCCGGACAGGTAAAATTGCAGCTTGCGCTAATGGTTGGCTTTCCTTGTCTGGTGGTGGTTTTTGCATTGCACGGCCTTCCAGCGCTTAGAGCGGTGGCGGAGTTGCCCGAAGATCCTCTAAAGCAATTGGTGAGCGATTTTGCCGCGCGCATTGAATACCTGAAAGTTGGAGGCATGGTATCTGGACTGATTATGTTTCAGGTTGTACTGCTGACGCTGATGGGGGCGAACAATGCAGCTCGTGAGATAGCGGGGGAGCGGTTGATTCTTGAAAAGGAGAAGTTTTCCGGTCTCAGTCCGGTGGCCTATGTGTTGGCCAAGGTCAGTTTTCTAGCGGTACTGGTGGTCGTACAGAGTGTCTGGATGTCCCTCTTTGTGAATGCGATTGTGCGGATGCCAGGCCATCTTTTGCAACAAACCTTGCTCCTGGTGTTGGTCAATGCGGCAATGACCGCGGTGTCTCTGGGGATTTCCGGGCTCATGCAGACTGCAGAGCAAAGTTCCCTCGTATCCGTGTACCTCGTCGGGTTTCAATTGCCGCTCTCGGGAGCTGTACTCGCGTTGCCGGATTGGTTGGGTAAAATAACGAGGCCGTTTATTGCCTCCTACTGGGGGTGGGCTGGATTTCTCCAAACGATGCAGGAAACTCGGTTTTATAATGCGGTGCTCCAGATGACGCAAACTCCATTAATGCCCATAGGGATGGTTGTTTTGGTCCTGTTTGCACAAGCCCTCCTCGGTGTGCTGATGGCCTTCTGGGGGTGCAGGAGGGGGCGATGGGAATGAACCAGCAGGCGGAGGCCATTACTGCCGCAAGTGGCAGCAATCTTGCACTTGCGCTGCGAGTTCTCCCGCATGGACGTCGCAATGCGATGCGGGTGTTTTACGCTTTCTGCCGCGTGGTGGATGACTTTGCAGATGAGCCTGCGCTACCCATGGAACGGAGACGTGCCGGTCTGCGCGCATGGAGGGGTGCGTTGCAGGCAGCGGTTTCAACACGAGAGGATCCTCCGTTAGCAGATGCGTTGAGGGCCGTCCTTTCTCGCTACGGAGTTCCTATGAACTGGGCGCTTGAGGTTGTTCGCGGATGTGAGATGGATCTGGAGGGGACGCGCTACAGGACTTGGGACGAATTGCGCCGCTATTGTTACCGGGTCGCCAGTGCTGTGGGGCTGGTCAGCGCTCGTATCTTTGGAGGCAAAGGCTGTGAACTCTATGCGGAGGAACTTGGCCTGGCTTTGCAGTTGACCAATATTTTAAGGGATGCAGCCGAGGATTTCTCAGTCTCTGGCAGGATTTATTTCCCTGAGGAGGAATTAAAAAGGTTCGGTGTCGAACCTGGTTCCTGGGTGCATTCTGAGCCTGCCGGATGGCGAGCTTTCATGGAGTTTCAGGTGGCGCGGGCTCGGCGCCATTACGCCGCTGCAATTGCGGCTCTTCCTCGCTCGGAGCGCCGTGTGATGGTAGCCGCTGAAATAATGCGGAAGATTTATGGTGCGCTTCTGGATCGGATGGAAAGGGATGGGTTCCGGATCTGGGAGCGGCAATATAAACTTAGCTCGCCAAGAAAAGCGTGCTTGGCGGCGTCCACTTTTGTGCAGACCGTGGTTTTGACTGCAGGCCAAAGCGACGGGCCTATTAATAAGCGGCCTTATATTGAACGTGTGTTATAATGTTGGGTCTTTCTTGGTAAGATGTTTATGAACAAACTTTTTATTGCTTCCCTTGTTCTTGGACTTGTTTCTGTGGGCTTCACCGGTTGTGAGACCCCTGGACAATCTGCAATGGCGGGTGCTGCGACGGGAGCCGTCATGGGCGGGTTGCTCAAGGGCGATACTCGTAATGTGGCCCGTGGCGCAGCCATTGGGGCTGCTGGCGGTTATGTTCTGGGTAAATACGGGGAATCCGAAAGGCAACGCGGATACATCGAAGGGCAGGGGGGATACAGTTCGCCTCCACCTCAGGAAGCTTACGTCGCGCCGGCACCGCCTCCGCGTCCTGTCTACTACCATCGCTCATCGATTCTCTACGGACGTTTTTCGGGCACTTATGGATATGTTTATTCGCCTTATTCCGGTCGCCTTGTGGACGTGAGGGGGATACCGCGCGGAGCCCGGGTGGTGGACCCTTCCACGGGGCGGATATTTTATAACCCCTAAGTTTATCATCCTTAAAAAAGCGGTGGAGGGTGGCTGGCCTCCTTTTTGTCTCTTCTAATCGACCGCCATCTTATCTTGATTCCCGCTGGAATTCCAGCGACTATCCCTCCCCCCGTGCTTCCGAGCGCCGTATTTTACCCCAGTTTGTCATGCTAAATATTTTCATTAATCTGCTTCTGGTTGTTCATGTTTTGGTCTGTCTGCTTATCGTTGTAGCAGTCCTCATGCAGCGGCCCAAAAATGAAGGACTGGGCGCCGCCTTCGGCGGTGGAATGACAGACTCCTTGTTTGGGGCACAGACAACAAACGTCTTGGCCACCATCACCCGTTGGCTTGGGGGCTTGTTTTTTGTCGTAACACTCGTTTTGTCAGCGCTTTACGCGCGGCAGGGAAGGGAGAAAACCGGTGTCGAACAAAGGCTTCAACAGTCTGCGAAACCAGTGGATCTACCTCCTTCAACAACTCTTCCTTCTGGTGTGAGTACCGAAGCCGCGCCAGGCGCAGCGAACGAAGTTCCGAAGTCCGCCCCTGAATCCACCAAGCCAGCGGTTGAGGCACCCAAACCAGCGGCTGAGGCACCCAAACCAGCGGCTGAGGCACCCAAACCAGCGGCTGAGGCACCCAAGCCAGCGGTTGAGGCACCCAAGCCAGCGGTTGAGGCACCCAAACCAGCGGCTGAGGCACCTAAACCAGCGGCTGAGGCACCCAAACCAGCGGTTGAGGCACCCAAACCAGCGGCTGAGGCACCCAAGCCAGCGGCTGAGGCACCCAAACCAGCGGTTGAGGCACCCAAACCAGCGGCTGAGGCACCCAAGCCA
>CANJPY010000071.1 GCA_947476255.1 Chthoniobacteraceae bacterium
AACGCGTTAATCAGGAACTCAAACGCAGAACCCGCGTCGCCTCCCTTTTTCCAATCGAAGCCTCCCTGCTCCGCCTCATCTCCGCCCTGCTCTGTGAAATCAGCGAAGAGTGGCTCACCGGAAAAATCTACCTCAACATGAATCCAACTGACCTGCCCCACAGCTAACGCTCAACTTTTACAGAATAAAAATTGCGCCGCCGCTTCGGGGTCTTTCAGGTCCCCCATATTTAACTGACCTAATACTCTTAGCTCAGCTCTCATGCGCAGGCCGGAATCGCCGATTCCTGAGGCCAAATCCCACGCTGCTCGGGGGTCATCTGAAGACATAAACTCGCTGATCCCCTTCGCCGCCAGGTTTTTAGTCCGGCCCTCTGGGAGTGACTGCATCATGGCGAGAGCTCCCTGATCACCCCGCGCTGCATTTTCGAAAACCTTACTGATCGTGCTGTCTTGGGAATTGCCGGTCGGCAGTGACTGGGCATAAGCAAACGCCCCTTTAAGATCGGTCTTTGCCCAGGAGGAAATTACTCCTTCAAGAATCGCGTTCTTGATTTTGGAATCAGTCTGCTGGTTAGCCCAGGCGAAAGCCGCCTTCAGGTCGGACTCTGCCCATTCAGAACCGATAATTTCCGCCAATACACTACGAACAAACTCGTTGGGAACCTGATCAAGGAGAGCGATCGCCAATTCGGGATATCTCCGAACAAACGACGACCTAAATTCACCAATTCCGTCTATAGTCGCATCGTTGTCCCTTTCTTGTGCAAAACCAAACAACAATTTCAACACACTCTTAGGGTCTTGTTTAATACCTCCCTCTACCGCGGCTTTGAGAGCAGCTTTCTTCTCTTGGATTTGTGGGTTACTCCCAACCCCTTCCTCAAGGGCCAGTAGTTCGGAGAGAGCCTGACGGATCTCTCGGATCTCTGAGGACTCAACCTTCTCCCCAGCGGCAGGCTGTAATTCCTTCAATAATTCTAACACACCCTTAGGGTCCTTTTTCGTACCGATCTTTAACGCGGCTCCGATGGCAGCTTCCTTCTCTTGGATTTGTTGGTTACTCCCGCCCCCTTTCTTAAGAACCAGTAGTTCGGAGAGAGCCTGACGGATCTCTGAGGGATCAAATTTCTCTCCATCGGCAGGCTGTAAGTCGCTCTTCTCCACAACCACCGTTGGTAATTGCGGTGCCGAGGCCGATCCGAGAGTCGTGGGGGTGGAAGGTGTCGTGGCCGAAGTTGGATCGGCCGACATTGCAACGGCGCTGATACTCAACGCCGCGATGCAGAGGATGACGCGACTGTTCATGATATTCATAATGTTGGAGTCTGTTTATGGCGAATTTCTGTGATGTGCGGCACGTTGCCGCGGCGGGTGGTTTAGGCTTCGGGAAGTTCCAGCAGGTGGGAACTAGGGGTCAGTGTTCATTTTCTCTCCGCCATGGGTTGCAGAGGTCACTTTGCCTCAGCTGAATTTCCGAAGCGGCGCGGGGCTACAATGCAAGCCCCGAGAAAATGAAAGAAAATGAACACTGAACCCTAGTTTTCCTCTGAAGGCCCGCGCATCCGCCTCTTTCTTCAGCTTTTCGGGAGATTGTTTGAGCAGGGCTCCGAGCACGTGCTGCTTTTGGGGGCGCTCAGTCGCAGCACGGCGTTGAGATCCGCCATGTCCCGGTAAGCTCTGGCCTCGACCGCCAGCAGCTCGCGCCGGGCGGTGATTGCCTCGCCCATTTTTGGAATGCCTTCTCCTCCGCACGTGAAAACAGAATGCAGGCTTTTTGAATTCTGGCGGGAGCGAAAAAAGTGGTTCCGGCTTTAGCAGAATCAGTGCGCCGATGCGACGGCCGCTAAGGAGAATTCTTTTCTTCAACTCAGTAAGCCTTCGCGATGGCAACGACAACCTGCTGCTTGGAAACCACGACGCCGCCGGGTTGCTCCATGGTAATGACAAAAGCCTGAGGATCGTTGACCGCAACCGGATTCCGAATTGGGACCACAACGGTGCCTGTGGCCGGGATGTCGAACACGCCGCCATCGACCGGCTTCTCGTCCCGCTTGGGATCGACGATCCATAACTGATACTGCTTCACCGCCGGATCGTTCACCGGAAGATTGGTGAGGGTCATGTAGCCTTCCTGAAGAGCATCACTCCAGATGACTTTGCCAGTCATCTTGCCGTAATCGGCGAGGCCACCGAAATCCGACTCTTTCAAATCGCGGGCCTTCCGCATCAACTGACTCTTCGCCTCGGAGGGCGGCAGGGCAACGCCAGCCAACGGAGCAGGGTGGATCGACTGCGGCTCTTCGAAAAGTGTCTTGGCGACGAGGAGTATCGCTAACGCCGCGGCGATGCCCCATGCGAATTGTGGAGCCGAAAGAATCCGCCTCCATGCGGGAAGACTGACGACATTTGCGGGCGCAGGCGCCACGAACCCGGCGATGCCTGTCCGGAGTTTCTCTTTCACATTCTGTGGCAGTTCACTCTGCCTAGATTGGAGGAACTCTGCTTCGATGGCGGCGGCCGTGAGTTCAAGCGAGAAGTCGCGCTTGCACCGGGGATCCTTCGAAAGGAGCTCCCACTCTTTAATTTCCTCGGCATCAAGATCACCAAGGATCCCTCCGGCTTCGAGTTCCTCGAAGCGATTCCGGATATCATGGTCATTCATGAGTTGATGGAGTTGGAAGGTTGAGCCGCCTCGCCGCTCTCGGCCTGGCGCAGCTTGTTCCGAACTTCGATCAAGCCCCGGCGGAGGCGGGTCTTGACTGTGCCCAGCGGCAGACCGGTCTTTTCGGATATTTCGGGATGAGTCATTCCCTCATCGAAGTGAAGGGAGAAAATCTGGCGGGTTTCCTCAGGAAGATCTTTGATCGCCGCTACGACGTCACCGCTTTCGCCTCGGATGAAAAACGTGGGCTGCGCAGAGGACTGTGGCAGGGACTCGGCCTCGGGAAGCGGCTCAAGTTGCGGGCGCCTGCTTTCCTTTCGGGCAAAGTCGATAGCCCGTCGACGCGCAAGCATTCCGATGAAAGTGGACTCGCTCGCGACGGCTGGATCGTACCGGTTTGCAGATTTCCAGAGGTCTGTGAAAGTCTCCTGTACAACGTCTTCGACGCAAGTGTGGTTCTTCACGTAACGGCGGGCGATTGACCAGACCAGGCCACTGTACTTGGTGATGCATTGTTGCATGGCACGTTCGACTCCCCGGGCAACCTCGTGGAGAGTCCTGTCATCTGCATTATTTCGAGTTCTATCTGTCACGAAAGAGGGGACAGTGAGTAGCGCGCGCTGGACGTAAGTCAATCCCGCATGCCGCGCTGCCGCGGCATGCGGGATTGAAACGGATTGGTTTGTGTTACTTGGTCGGTGGCAGGATGACAGTATCGATGACGTGAATCACCCCGTTCGAGCATTCGATGTCAGCGGTCACGACCTTCGCGCTCTTGTTGAGGGTGAGAGCCTTGTCCACGACAGCAAGAGCGATCTCCTGTTTGTTCAAGGCCGTGGCCTTGTCGAGGGTGACGGCGGTCGTGGACATCACCTTGCCCGACACGACGTGGTAGGTGAGAATCGCCACAAGCTTGTCCTTGTTCTCGGGCTTTAGGAGATCCTCAACAGTGCCTTTCGGGAGCTTGGCAAATGCTTCGTCCGTCGGAGCGAAGACTGTGAACGGCCCGGCACTTTTCAGAGTTTCGACCAGGTTGGCTGCACCCAGCGCGGCAGCGAGGGTCTTGAACGAGCCGGCGGCGACGGCGGTATCGACGATGTCTTTCGAAGGAGCTTTCAGTTCCGCGAACTTTGGATCGGCTGCGGCAACAGTCGAGACTACCGCGAAGATTCCGAAGAGAATGCTAGTGAGTATTGATTTCATGATGTTTTGTTCGCTTTGTTGTGTTGTGAGGCAGCCTGGGAGCGCACTCATCACACTCTTCGCTGAGTTCCAAATTTCGGATTCAAACAGCGGATCTTTTTTCATTCCGGCTGCTCTCGCGATCTTGGCCGATAGCGGAGGGCCGAGGGCACATCCGTGCCGGTCAGGCCGAAGGGCAGAGAAACGAGCTGGTCGACTTCGTATCGTCTCCGCCCTGCCTGACGCATCGCGGGAAAGGCAGAACACCTCACACGATTCACTGCTGCCGCTAATTTAAGGGCTACTGAAGACTTTGCCTCGAGTGAGGTGTGAAGTCCGCAGACCGTTGTGGATTGGGCTTATCTTCCAAACCGTGCCTTCTCCGGAGACTGCAACAAACGGTTGTCCTGAACCCGATCTTCCTGGCGTTCTAAATTGCGGAGTGTGTCCCTGAACGCATTCCTCGCTGTCCAAGCTTCATCCGCGAACTGGATCATCGGCTGACGGTCGAAAATTGCTGAATCAAGTTTCCCAATGTCGTTCTTGTCGGCGATGGCGGAATACTTGTCGATGAACTCCTGGCCGCGACGGATGTAGTAGCGCCAGCTCGCCTCATACTCGTTTGCGGAATAGAGCTCGGAGCCCTTTTTGAGCGTATCCTGCACGAATTCGATGGCATCCATGCTGGAGATATCTTTCTCCGGCAACTCCATCGGATCGGGGATGACACCATCGATTATATTGACCAGACCGTTGTATCCCTCGATGTCGGTTTCACGGATGGAGACCCCGTTGATAGTGCGCTTGTCACCGTCACGCAGCAGGTAAATAGGCGCTCCGTGGATGGTGCGGAGCCTATTATACGGCTTGGAGTTTTCCGACACGTGTTTGCCTACAATCACGTGTCGGGCGAGGAGCCCGAAAATCACCTCCCGGTTCTTCCCGGAAGGGTTGGCGATAATATCCGCATATTTTCCGGAAGCCTTCCAAGCATCGTCGGTGGGCGCGAAAACCGTGAACTCCTGCGATGAAGCCACGTTGAGCGACAGTCCGCATGAATCTAGGAGTTTCACCAGAATACCGAAACGGTCGTCTTTCCGGAAAATGTCGAAAAGGTTCCTTTCCACCGGAGCAATCACACTGTCGATCACGTGCAGAATGCCGTTTGCGCAGGGCAGGTCGGTTTCTTTGATACCCGCTCCATCGATCGTCGCTCCGCCAGCGGTAGCCTTGAAATTTAGTTGCTGACCGAACACGGACTGCGGCGTGACATCGGATACGCCGAGGCTGCGAACTCCCGGCACTTTTCCGGCAGCGAAGATTCCCTCTGTGATGTGATGCTTTATGATGTCTACAAGACGCTGGTCATTTTCCGGAAGGAACAGCGATGCGACAAAATCCGGCGGCAGTTTTTTGAACGCCTCATCGGTCGGCGCGAACGTCGTGTAGAGTCCGTGCATATTTTGGAAGGTTTTCCCCTGACGACTCGCGGTGATCGCTTTGGTAAAGATCGTGAAGCGTCCATCTTTCTGAAGATGCTGAAAAAGATCGTCGGTCGTCGGAGTCAGCACCGTGTCGATCAGATAAATCACGCCATTGGAACAAGGGATGGGCTTTGCCGTAAATCCGGCCCCGCCGATGACCTTGTTCTTGTAGTCGATCGAAACGAACTGGCCCGTTGCAGTTCTGAGCAAAGTGAATTGTTCCAGTCCAAATTCCGGCTGGGAGCCGGCAAGCACATGGAAGTTGAACACCTCCTCAAGTCGCTCGTTGTTCTGCGGAGCCAGCAAAGTCTCGACGGCACCCTTCGGCAGCTTCTTGAAGGCCTCGTTCGTCGGCGCGAACAAGGTGAAGCGCTCTTTCGTCTTCTTCGAGAGATCGGATCCGAGTTTGGTCTTCTCCAAAAGCGCCTGCAGGCTGCTGAGGCCATCCCTCTCGCGAACGATTCGGCCGATGGTCTCGGCTTCAGCCGGATTGGCTGCATTGAGTCCTTGCGGAGTGACAAGTGACAGGAGCAACGCGGCTCCCCCGACGATTCCATATTTTAGCTTCCTCATAGCGTCGAGGTGTTCGCCGCATGTCCGGAATTGGATTCAATTAACGCGAAAAATATTTCACACCGTCGGAAAATCGCTCACAGCCGCGAAAGGCATATTGATTTCTTTTTTATCGCCAGACTCTCCTTCCACTATTCCTCCTCGTCGCCGGGTGTGCTGTTTTCCGTGGAGAGAACTTCGAGATTTCTTGAGCCAGCGGCGATGAGTTCGCGCTGGCGTTCGCGGGCGAGAGCGTAGTCGCTGCACAGTCCTCAAAGCGCGTCGCTGGCTTCCTTGAAACGCCCGAGTTGTCGCCTCGCCTCAGCCCGAAAAAGCACACCCACTCACACCTCGGCGCCCGTCCCCGCTGCGGCGGGCGCGAATGCACACCCCCTCTCTCCCCCGACCCCTTTCCTCTCTCCTCCGGTTCCCGATGCACCGGCCAAAAAGCAATTTCCCAGCAGAAAAGCGCGTCCTGGCCTGAGCGTCGTAGACGCTTGCGCCATCGAACGGGCTTCCTAATCTGGCGGGCATGAAAGCCCTCCGGCCTTGCCTCCTCGCCGTCCTGAGTTCCTTCGGACCGCTCTCCGCGGCCATCGTCGAGAAGCCCCTCGAATATAAGTCGGGCGACGTCCTCTGCGAAGGCTGGCAGGCCTATGACGACGCCGTGACCGGCAAGCGACCGGGCGTGCTCGTCGTGCACCAGTGGACCGGAATCAGCGACCACGAGAAGGAAGCCGCGCGCAAGCTAGCCGCGCTCGGCTACAACGTCCTCGTCGCTGACATCTACGGCAAAGGCATCCGCCCGCAGCCTCCCGCGGCCGGCAAGCAAGCCGGCAAGTACAAGGGCGACCGCCCCCTGCTCCGCGCCGGCGTCAACGCCGCGCTCGACGTCCTCAGCCATGACGCCCATACCGATGCTTCGAAGCTCGCGGCGACTGGCTACTGCTTCGGCGGCACGACCGTGATCGAACTCGCCCGTAGCGGCGCCGCCATCAAGGGCGTCGTCAGCTTCCACGGCGGCCTCGACTCCCCGCCCCCTGCCGACGGTAAGAACATCAAGGCCAGGGTCCTCGCACTCCACGGCGCTGACGACCCCTACGTCCCCGCCAAGGACGTCGCCACCTTCGAAGCCGAGATGAAGGCCACCGGCGTGGACTACAAACTCGTCAAATATCCCAGAGCCGTCCACAGCTTCACGCACAAGGCCACCGGCGACGACAACTCCAAGGGCGCCGCCTACAACGCCGAGGCCGACCGCGACTCCTGGTTCCAGAGGGAGCAGTTCCTGAAGCGCCTGTTCTAAGATGCGACTCCTCCCGGCGGTCCTGATCGCACTCGTCGTAGCTGGCTGCAAGCCGGCGGTGAAGACGCTGCGTGGGATGGTAGCGCGGGCACTCCAGCCCGCTTGGACGCTGCGGTTCTGGCTGGGAGCGCCAAATTAACGCTCCCGCGTCCAGGCTGAAGAAATCGTGCCGGGAGGGTAAAAGCAATTTCCTATCCTCTTTGTCAAAAGCCGTCAGGTGCGCCAAAAATCTTGAGTTGAGAAGACAAAAGGGGTCTGTGGTGGAGCCCCATGCATCGCGAGCACCCGCATACCTGTGTGGGCACCCCTCTCTAGGATGGGAGGGCGAATCAATGGCTTGCCGATGAACAAGTCCTCGAATTTGCGCGGCAAGCATCGAGGGATCCGTGTCTCGATCGCACCAGTTCAACGAACAGACAATTTTTAGCGTGCCCCGCGGCAATAACGGGCGTGCTGCGGAATGGGGGCGAAAACGAATTCCTCTGACATTGGACGGGAAGTTCATCAGGCGCTACCTCTCCGGAAACCACGATGCCACGGCGAAAATGAAGAGGCTCCACGCAGGGAAGCACGGGTAGGCAGCCCTAAGAGGACGATAAAAACGAGTTGCGCACCTGTAGAGCGCAGTACTTCCGCCCTTGGCCAAAGTCCTCTGAGTAGACAAGCTCCGTGCTCAAACTTACATTTTTCCCGGGCCTTCTGGCCTGCTTGGCGCGTTCGACATCAGGGATGCGGCTTGACTCGCAGCGCTCTTCAGTTGCCCCCTTTTCCAAACGCGCCAAACAGACAACCGCTACCGAGTCCCGCCAGCTTCAGCTCACCCATGCGCACTTCCTTCACGTTTGCTACGAACGGAAAGCGTTCCTCCATTCGGGGCGGCGTGTTCGTACACGTTAAAAAGTGCCGGTTCCAGAAAACAGACCCGCTGGGCTCCGCCTCGCTGAATTCTTTGCGCCGGCACCCGCGCAGAGTGATCAAGGAGTGGCCGCAAGAGACGGCTGCGGCTGCCGGCCGGCCTTGGACAGACTGCCAGATGCCTTTTTAAAAGCAGCAAATTGCTCTCCAACAATGCGTCAAAACACCGAGAACCGACTCTACTTAGGCTGTTGATCAAAGAACTTGGCAGCAGGAGCATCCTTCGGCGTTGCAGGGGCGGAGTGGGCGGGAGATTCTTTGGCTGGAGCTTTTTCCGCGTGTGCCTCCGAGGGAGCCGACGCGTGTCCCTCCGCATGGCCGCCTCCATGGGAAGGCAAGGAGGAGGCGGAATGGCGTTCACAGGCCGTTCCAAAAACAATGGCGGGGAGGACAAGCAGAAGCGTGCGTTTCATAAGGCCGAACAGATTAGCGCGCACTTGAATTCTGAGAAGCGAGAATTGAGACCTCCTCAAAGGCGGTAAGGTAACCAGTGCACAGCGAAGAAGAATTCGCTTCGCCCCCACCTCTGCGCTTCCATGATTAGGCAGATCCCGCTTTGCTATTTATTTTATGGGAAACCGTATTGACCAGACTTTCGAAAAACTCCGCGCAAGCAAGCAAGCCGCGATGATTGCTTACATCGCCGCAGGCGACCCCAGCCTTGACGCCACGGAGGCCATCGTCCCTGCCTTGGAACGCGCTGGAGTGGACCTTGTCGAACTCGGTCTTCCTTTTTCCGATCCGCTGGCGGACGGAATCGTCAATCAACTCGCAGCAGCACGCGCGCTTGAAGCGGGAGCGACCACGGTGAAGGTTCTGGAGTGTGTGCGTGCGATCAGAAAAAAATCCCAGGTACCCATCGTTTTGTACACCTACCTCAACCCCATTTATCGCTATGGCTTCGAGCGTTTTATGAAGGATGCCGAAGCTTCCGGCGTTGATGGCCTGCTTATCCTCGATCTCCCCCCGGATGAAGTGGACTCCAATCCAGACTTTGCCACCGACAGTTCTCTAAAGCGCATCCGCTTGATTGCACCGACGACCCCAGAGTCACGCATCACAAAACTCACTGCCGGTGCAAGCGGCTTCATCTACTACGTCTCACGCGAGGGCGTGACAGGAGAAAGAGCGGATGTCGCCGAAACTCTTTCGGAACGGGTTGCGGCGATACGTGCCACCACGTCCCTCCCCATTGCAGTGGGATTCGGCATCTCTACTCCAGAGCAGGTCAAACAGGTTGCAGCGGTATCCGATGCGGTTGTCGTGGGCAGTGCCATCGTAAAACGCATTGCAGAGTGGGGAGCGGAACCGGATTTGGTGGACCGTTTAAGCGCCTTTGTCGCGCCAATTGCAGCCGCAACCAAATCGACCCTCCACAGAGCTTAGTCATTTTTAGGCCCAAAAATTGCTTCCACCCATTGTACCATGCCCGCAAAGGATTTTTTGTTCTCGTCTACCACTGGCCCCGCTTCGAACGCCAAAGTTGCGTCCCTCTTGGGCGGAGCGCTCCTCCTGATGTTTTCTACCGGTTGTGCCACAAAGATACCAACCGGAGTCATTGTGGCAAAAAACTTTGATCCACTTCGCTTTGAAGGACTCTGGTATGAATTAAGCCGTACCGACAGCAAGGAGGAAGCCGGCTTGACCCGAGTGACAGCCCAATACAAACGAAATCCTGACGGTTCTTGGTTGGTAACGGATCGCGCCTGGAGCAATGCTGAAGGACGTTGGCTCGGGTCCGAAAGAAAGGCTACGGCAGGAGACTCTCCAGCCTCACTAAAGCTGAAGCACGTCAAACCTCGCAACATTGTCCTGATAGACTCAGAGCACACCATGGCGTTGATGTGCAGCAATACCTACAGACAGTTTTGGATCATATCCAAGAATCCAGACCCTGAACCGAGTCGTTTCGACAAGATGGTCGCAGCCGCACAGGAACTCGGATTCCCAATTAAAGAGGCGCTCATTATACCTACTCGGTAGCGTCCGTGAGGACCCTGTCCCTGCGGTTCCAGCCCTGAACGCCGCGTTTTTTCAGCAAAGACCATCAAAGGAAGCACCTCCTTGCTTAAGGGAGGCCCCCTTGGTTCCTGAAGATCTTGAAACGCCAGTGACCGCTCTCGCCGAGCGTTCACGTATGACTTTCTAGAAACCAGTCTAGAAACCAGTCTAGAAACCAGACGTCACAGGGAAGGGCATCCCTGTCCCATAAATACCGCACCAATCGCGCCTAAGCCTTCGGCGTGGAATAGCTCGCCTCGACTCTTTGCGCCACGTCCAAATAGCCGTAGTCAGCCTCGTACAAGTCCTTAATACATTCCGTGTACTCGGCATGGTTGCCCATTTGCTCGTGAAGGAGCGCCAACCGATAAAGAGTATCCTTCTTGGCATTGTCCATCGCGACCATCTCAGAAACTGCCGTCTTGTACTGCTGGACGGCCAGATCCTTCATTCCTTTTTCCGAATAACAACGGCCAAGGAGACTGACGGCCCGGAGTCGCACGTTGGGATTCTGGCGGGCCCGCTGCAACTCAGGGATCGCATCTGTGAAAAGTCCCGCGGCGATCAAACGCTCCGCAAGTTCAAATCGCAGCTGTAAATCGGTCGGGTTGCGCTCCACACGTTTGCGGGCTTCGCCAATATTGGCGGACTCACGCTCCAACTTCATGTCTGCAAGCTGCTGGCGGTACTGCTCAGCGTCCGGATGGGAGGTGCCACCATTGGCAAACCACGCTTCAAACTCCTTGATCGACTGGTCCAACTGTTTAAGCCGCAAATCTGAGTATTTTCGAGCGAGCGCCGGGTCGCTTCCCCCCAAGAGTTGATCGCAATAGGCATACCATTGCACGGCTCCAGCGAGATCTTCTGCGGCAGAAGTCTGCTCAAACTTTAGCTCCATGAGCTGCGCGATGCTTCTGACCACGTCGACGTGCTGGGGGTTCGCCTCGTACTGCTTGCTCAACTCCGCAAGTTCGGCGTCGATGGTTGCAACATCCTTAAAGGAACGCGATTTTTGCTCCAACGCCGTCGCCTCGTCCTTGTCCTTAATGAGATCACGGTAACTTTTGGCTGTCTCCCACCCGCCTTGCTTGAGTGTCTGTTGAGCCGCCGTATCTTTGGCGCGTTTAAGGGCCAAGAGATCGCTGGGGTTCAGTTCTGCGATGCGATTGAAAATTTCCAACGCAAGCTCAGTCTTGTCATTGGAAAAATATAGTTCCCCCAGTTCGTGCAGAACCTTGGTATCCTTGGGATTTCCCTTAACCAAGGTCTCGAGCGCAAAAATTGCCGTCTCCACCATGCCGGCCGCCATGGCCGCATCCTTCAGCATGGTATTGGCCCCAACGTTAAATGGATCTGAATCCAAGAGCCGCTCCGCCTGATCCAGCGCCGCGAGAGGATCCTTCTTCACATTTCCCGGGCTCCGCAGGGAAACCGACGAAAGACTGCTCAGAAGACTGCTGCCTTTTTTGCCGCTGCTCTGGGCAATGGCGGCGGAACGCAGCATTTTTCGGCCATCTAAAAAATTGGGAACTTCCCTCAAAACATTTTGAAGGAGCGAAATCGCGTAGCCGTAGTTTTTAAGATCAGCCGCACTCCGCGCTTTCATCCAAAGTGCGCGCGCTTTGTCTGGAAGTTCTTTTTCTGAACAGGTTGCCATAGGGGGTCTCAAGCCTTACAAAAAACGCTACCAAAACGCCAGCACAAGCCGCATTTTAAGAGCAAAAGACCTCATAAAAGAGCGGCACGCCTTCTGGGATGGACTGGCACCGCTAAGTACTGCCCTCCATGGGCGGCTAAATACTGCCCTCCATGGGCGGGTCCGGCAAGGAAGAGGGAGGCTCGGCGGCAGACGCAGCCTTGGGTTCAACCCGCGCCATGGCTCCCGAGACATCTGGGGGCTCAAACCCCTCCAGTTTGCCGCGAATGATTCCCGCCCGAAGGATGTCCCTCTCCTCGGTGGCCAGTTTTTTCTGAGACCCCTTTTGCAAATGCGCCGGCTGGGTCTCCATGAACAACTCATCCACAACATGCTGCTTCTCTTCGGGATAAAAACCGAGGTCACACCCCAGCTTCACCATCGAAAGCAGATTCAGCGCCTCCTTGGAACCCATTCCGTAAGCATATCGCAGCGTTCCGTAAGATCTGCCGATCTGGTCCAAGAGCGTATTGGAACGCTGCTGCAGGAGATTTTGCCGGGCGTTTTTTTCGTGCTCGATGATTTGTAAAATCACCTTCTGCAGACGCTCAATAATTTCCTCCTCCCGTTCCCCGAGAGTAATCTGGTTGGAAATCTGGAACAAATTCCCAAGCGCCTCTGTACCTTCACCGTAAAGACCTCGTACGGCCAGACCGATCTTGTTTACAGCCTGAATCACCTGATTAATCTGCTCACTGAGCACAAGACCAGGCACATGCAGCATTGCGGAGGCCCGCATTCCTGTCCCCACATTACTTGGGCACGCCGTGAGGTACCCGAGCTCGGCGTCAAAGGCGAAGTCGACGCTCTGTTCCAACTCGGTATCGACTTTGTTAACGGCCTTGAATGCCGCCTTGAGTTGCAGGCCCGCACGAATCGACTGCATCCGGAGATGATCCTCCTCGTTGAGCATGATCGAGAGGGTCTGCCTGCGATTCATAACCACTGCCGACCCCGCCCCCTTGGCTGCATGCTCCCTCGAAATCAAGTGGCGCTCCACCAGAACCTGTTTTTCCAAGGCCGTTAAATCCTGACAGGCAAAGGAGTAGGCATCCGCCATTTCAGGAAGACTTTCGACCTTGGCCCGGATTTTCTCCAGGGTGTCCATGCGCTCCACTTTTTTTGCCCACCCGGGAAACGGAACGCCCGCAAGGTTGCGAGCCAAGCGCACACGACTGCTCACCACAATTTGATGATGCGGTCCTTCGCTCCGAAGCCAGTCGCTTCCCTTGTTAAAAATACTCCGTATAGGCATGGCTCATACCTCCCTTTCCAACGCTTTGATTTTATCCCTCAAGGTTGCCGCCTCTTCGTACTGCTCCTCAATGACCGCTTTGCGCAAAGCCTCGTTGAGGTCCCGCATCGCGCTGGCGCGCTCCTGGGTCCGTTGGAGACGCTCGGGGCATTTTCCCGTGTGCTTGATGCCCTTGTGCATGCCCTTGAGCATCGGTTCGAGACCTTCGGCAAAAGTCTGGTAACACACAGAACAACCGAGACGCCCTGTTTTCTTGAACTCGGTTTGCGTAAACCCACACTGAGGACAGCGGGTGCCCTCGGCCCCGCCCCGCTCCACAGGTTGCGCCGCCCCCATACCCAGCAGCAAATCAGCCAAAGCAAACCCCGTGGGATCAGAAACGCCCTTCTCCTTTGAACAGGCCTCGCACATGTTCACCTTCTGCATCTTGCCATCCACAATCTGGGTGAGAAAAACACTCGCAGTCTCAGTTTTGCAGACATCACACAGCATCGTTCAACTCCGTTTGTTTCTTTAAAATCACAAAATCAAGGGTGTCTTGGGGGTTCGAGTTCAAGCGAGCCTCCCACAAACTACTCCATTTCGGCCGAACGTCACAAATAAATGCGAGGACACCTCGTTTTAGCACCTCCACAACACCTGCCTTAACCATGAATCGGCGTGCCAGTGCTCCCCGCAATTTCACGGAAACGAGCGATGATCTTCCCTGTAATCACCCCAGGCTTGCCGTCCCCGATCGGGCGCGTGTCCAACTCAATGGCCGCAATCACCTCCGCCGCCGTTCCAGTGAGAAAACACTCGTCGGCAGTATAAATGTCATACCGCGTCATCTCTGCTTCACGAATGGGAATCCCCAGTTCCTGACAGATTTCAAAAACCACGTTTCTCGTAATTCCACAAAGCGCCCCCGCGTACACGGGAGGCGTGGTCACGACGCCTTTGCGGATGGTAAAAATGTTGTCCCCTGTGCACTCCGCGACGTACCCCTGTTCGTTGAGCATCACGCCTTCGTCGGCGCCTGCATGCGTGGCCTCCACCTTCGCCATCACATTGTTCAAGTAATTGAGGGACTTGACCGCAGGCAAAAGCGCAGCGGGCGCGGCCCTGCGCGTGGCGCACGTCACCATCACCATCCCCTGCGTGTATTTTTCCACGGGATAAAGCTGAATTTTATCCGCGATAATAATCACCGTCGCCTTTGGGCAACGGTCCGGACTCAGGCCAAGATTGCCCTTACCCCGCGTGACCAGAAGCCGGATATAGCCGTCGGTGAGATTGTTCTGGCGGATGGTTTCCAGCGTGGCCTCGCGCATCTCGTCCACCGTGATCGGAATTTTCAACCGGATCGCCTTCGCGGAATCCCAAAGGCGTTCCAAATGTTCCTCGAACCGAAAAACACGCCCGTTGTAGAAGCGAATCCCCTCAAAAATCCCGTCCCCATAGAGCAAACCATGGTCGAAAACAGAAATCTTGGCTTCAGATTCAGGATATAAAACGCCGTCTATGTAGATCTTCATTGAGGGTGGGTAAAAAGTGAAAAACTGAGAATTAAAGCTATCAACGCCGAATTAAACAACAATCTGACCGTCGCGAATTTCCAGACGCCTGTCGCCGCGCTGGGCGAGATTGGAATCGTGAGTCACAACCACAAGCGTCCGCTGATTCTCGCGCACCAGCGAGAGCAACAAATCAATAATCGTCGCTCCGGTGCGGGAGTCTAAGTTGCCCGTGGGTTCATCCGCGAAAAGCAACGTCGGATCGTTGATGAGAGACCTCGCAATTGCCACTCTTTGCTGCTCACCCCCAGAGAGTTCAGCAGGAAGATGCGCCATCCGATCCGCCAAACCAACCCGCTCCAAGATATTTTCGGCGCGCGCCTTGGCGGCGGGACCATGTGCGGCCCCAATCATTGCAGGTAGCAACACATTTTCGAGCGCAGTGAGTTCCGGGAGCAAAAAGTACCCCTGGAAGACAAACCCGATACGCTGGTTGCGTCTACGGCACTCCGCATTATCCCCGCGTGAATAAAGGGTTTCGCCCTCAAAAACCACCGAGCCAGACTCCGGTCTTTCAAGCCCCGCCAAAGTGTACATCAGGGTCGTTTTTCCCGCGCCGGACGCACCCACCAAAAAAACCGACTCTCCGTAGGCAATCTCCAGGTCAATGCCCTTGAGCACGTCCACCGTGCGCGAGCCGATCGTGTAAGAACGGCGCAACTGCGAGGCGGAAAGATGGGAAGAATGCTCCATGAGAGACAGGATGATGCTTAAGTGCAGACAAATCTTCAACAGCAAGTCTGACCCCATTTCACTTTGCGGCCGCCCGCCCGAGCCTGTCGTTGATCGCCACCCCCAATCCCGTGTTAGGCACCGGTTCCGCGTAGATTTGGGCCATCCCCGCCTCGTCCAACCTTCGAAGAGCCGCAAACAAGCGCGCAGCAGCCTCCACCAAATCCCCCTGCCCACTGAGGACCTCGGTGGCGCCGAAACCGGGAGTCGCCTGCCTCCATGCCAAAAGACCGGACCTCGGATTCGCCTCCTTTTCCGCACTCCCAAACGCTTCGTCCAAAAGGTTCAAGGGGGTCCGCGGCGCGTAATGACTCTTCAATTGCCCAGGAGCCTGCGGCAGTTCATCCCCTCCGGACACCTGAGTCACGGCTCCAAACGCCGCAAGATCCTCAGCCGTGACAGGGCCGCTGCGTAAAATATGCAACCCCGTTCCAGTGGGTGCAACGATCGTGGACTCCAGGCCATGGAACGTCGGCCCTCCGTCCAAAATGAGAGAAATGCGTTGCTTTAACTCCTCAAAAACATGGTCGGCCGTGGTGGGACTAATCCTGCCAAATCGGTTGGCGCTGGGAGCCGCAAGCGGGCGCCCAAACCGCTCCAAAACAGCCTGAAACACGGGATGTGCGCTCCAGCGAACAGCGACGGTGTGAAGGCCTGCACTCACAAGATCGGGAATACACGCCCGTTTTGGAAGCACGAGGGTCAGCGGTCCCGGCCAAAACGCAGAGACCAAGGCTTGGACTTGCGGTTTCAAGGCCGCGGGAAGGTCCGTCACCTCCTCCAACCACCCCAGATTCGGAAGGTGGCAGATGAGGGGATCGAAAAACGGGCGCGCCTTCGCTTCAAAGATGCGAGCAGCCGCCTCCGCCTCAAGAGCGTTTCCCGCCAGGCCATAGACAGTTTCGGCAGGCAACGCAACGACCTCCCCCCGCTCCAGCACCTCGCAGGCAGCCTCCACCGCAGCCGTCTGTGCCGCAGGAGAAAAACAAGAAAGAATACGAGTCTCCATGCCGTCCCACGCTAGAGCCGCTGTAACCGGCGGCGAGCCTCACACACGCGCGCTGCCGCCTCCTCAAGAGAACCACCAAGCCCCACCAAATGCCCCATCTTACGCCCTAGACGAGGCTGAGCTTTGCCGTAGAGGTGTATTTTCACAAACGGCAACGCAGCCGCAGCGGCCCAGTCAGGCTCCCCTCCAGACCACACGTCCCCCAAAAGATTGGCCATGGCTGCAGGACACAAAAGGTCCGGCGCCCCCAGAGGCAACCCACATACGGCGCGTAATTGCTGCTCAAATTGACTCGTGACGGAGGCGTCGAAGGAAAAATGCCCCGAATTGTGCGGCCTCGGAGCCATTTCGTTAATGAGAATACTTCCGTTCGGAAGCAAAAACATTTCCACCGCCAACAATCCCACCAACTCCAAGGCCGAAGCCGCTCGCTCCGCCAAATGACGCGCTTCCTGCGCTTGTGCCTCGCTGATCCTGGCCGGCACAAGAGTCAGATCCAGAACGTGATTTGCATGGGCATTTTCGCACACAGGATAAACAGCGGTTTCACCCGAGATAGAACGAGCCACGAGAACGGAAATTTCCCGCTCAAACGGAACCCAAGCTTCCAAGACCGCTGCCTGTCCCTCAAATCCGCTCCACACCTCGGCCAGATCCGAATCCGCCGTGATCTTGCGTTGCCCCTTCCCATCATACCCGAAAGCAGCCGTCTTGAGAACCGAGGGGGTTCCCAAACGTCCCACGGCCTCGCGCAGTGCAACGGCACTATGCACCTCCACAAATTCAGGAAGCGGCAATCCTGCGGCTCTTAAAAATTCCTTCTCTCTCAAGCGATGCTGACACACGTGCAACACCCGTCCTGAAGGCCTCACCACGCAGGATTCGGCCGCCCACTGGATGGATTGCACCGGAATATTTTCAAATTCAAAGGTCAACACATCCAAGCCCTCGGCGAACGCCCGTACCGCCGACTCATCCTCATAAGCGGCGCTCACCTCCAAGTCTGCAACCTGCCCCGTGGGGGTATTCTTTTCCGGACTAAACGTATGCACGCGATAGCCCATGCGCCGGGCCGCGATGGCGAACATGCGGCCCAGTTGGCCGCTCCCCATGACACCGATGGTAGAGCCTGGAAGAAAAACAGCAGTGTCACTCATAGAGAAACCTGAGGAAGCTCCGCCCCGAGCACCTGTTCCGTCTGAGCCGCGCGGAAAGCAGCCAGCTTCTCCCGAATTTGTAGGTCTTGCAGCGCCAGAATGGACGCCGCAAGCAGGGCCGCGTTTCGTGCCCCAGCCTGCCCGATGGCCAAAGTTCCCACGGGTATGCCGGCCGGCATCTGCACAATGGAAAGCAGCGAGTCGAGGCCGCGCAACACCTTGCTTTCCACCGGAACCCCGAGCACCGGCACACAGGTGTGGGCCGCAACCATACCCGGTAAATGCGCCGCTCCACCTGCGCCTGCGATAATGACTTGCAAGCCGCGCCCAGCGGCTTCCCTTGCATAATCCGCCATCAGTTCGGGAGTACGATGCGCAGACACGACGCGCCGCTCATGCGGGATTCCAAAACTTTCAAGAGTCTCAGCGGCATGCCGCATGGTTTCCCAATCAGACACGCTGCCCATGATGATGCCCACGAGTGGCAAAGGTGCTTCCATGCCTAACTTTGAACGCGCCAGAGGCTCCGTGCAAGCATCCCCTCCCTGATCGTTCTATTCAACTCCTTGCTCGCAGGCAAAAGTCCCCTTAGGCTCATCCAAGTTATTCCCGATGAAACGAGCGACGCCACCCCTACCGCTTAGTATTTGGGGCGCGATTGCCATCGTACTGTTTTTTTTCGTGTGTCCGGGAATTGCCGCTCCGAGCATCAACCTGAGCGATCGAAAAATCATCGTCTTCGAAAATGCCCCCCCCATACCGGCGCCCGTTCGAATCACGCTGAATTCGAGAGAAAAAGTGCGAATTATCCTTAAAGTGAGAGGATTGCAAAGGGAAAGCGCGACGTTTATGCTGCGCTCGGAAGCGGAATTCGGAAAAGCAAAGCTCCTTCCACAAGTCTCCTTGGAGTGGGCGGAAATCGAGTACACCCCCCCGCAGGATCCAAGATATACCACGGATACCTTTAAGTTTGCCGTTTCCAATTCCAAAGGCACCTCCTCAGACTCCATCGCTGAAATCGCCATTCGGGATATTGGACCCCGTTTGGAAACCCCACGCAAACTTGACTTTGGCGTCCTTCAGACCGGAGGCTCCCAGGCGAGACGCTTGGAGATACGCAACTCTGGAGATGTGGTGGCGGAAGGAACCCTGGCTCTCACTGGGGAATGGCTGGTCGCTGGAGGTTCGTACAAATACTCCATTCAACCGGGCCAAAGCGCTGCATTCGAGATTTTTATAGCCCCAAAATCCACGGGGACACTGGAGGGCGAAATCAAATTTAGTACAGCCTCAACTCAAAGTGTGCTCCTTATGGCCAAAGTAGAGGATTGGGTGCACGCGAAACCAGATCCCCTGTTCCTAAGAATTCAAAAAAGCGGAGAGCGGTCCGCAAAATTGACCCTGACCAACGAAACCGAACAGAGGCAATGGGTCCAACTCGAGTCGGAACACCAATTAACGCACCCTTACGCCGTCTGGCTCGAACCAAAACAGACGACCCAAATTTCCGTAACTTCCACCACCTCCATTCCCTCCGAACAGTTGGGCAAGTTAATCCTGAGCGGAACACAGGACCAGCAGCGCTTAATGCTCTGGCACACAGCAACCTTTGGACCATCTCTAGGGGGCGTCAAAAATGGAAGCGCTCTCCTCCTCAAACCTCGCAGCGACAAGCGCCAAGACGCACGACTTGTCCTTTGGAACCAAGGGGGGCGCGCAGGAAGGTGGAGTATCCAAGCGAGCGCTCCCTACGAAAGCAGCGTTAATACCGTCGACCTAAAACCTGGCGAATCCACGGAAATCCAGGTGAGTCTCCCCCACAAAACAAGCGCTAAACAGGACTTCATCTACAAAGGAACCCTCTATAACGGAGCGAGCGCCACCGCCAAACCCTTGGTGGAAAAGGACGGTTCTCTCGAGATACAATTGGTCCGCCCCGCCATGGTGGACGCCCCCCAAGCTTATTCCTTGCGGCTTACCACAAAAACTTCTGCGCCTGAACAAAAAGAAACAACTCCAGCTCAGGCTTTAAGAAAAAAAACATCCCAGCATCCCTCGGCAACTGTCTCTACAGCCCTTCCAGATACCCCAAGCTTTCCCTTACTCGATCTTCCAGCGGCTGCACAAACCAAACAGCCCTCCTCAGGCCTGGATCCTGAGGTTGTCAAAGCGATCCTAGAAAGAGCTCGGCCAGGAACCGAGTCTGGAATCGAGATTAGAAAAGTCACAGCCCATTCCGTGCGAGTCGCCTTCCTCCCCGCCCCCCTTCGCCTCAATCATGCAGGCCTTCAAGTCTCGACTCTTGTCATCGACGACTCCGAAGGAAACTTTGGGCAGGTCTGGAAACCCGTGGCGAAAAAACGCACAAAAGCAGAATTTACGAACATCACCGTCAAAAAAGACGGAAAAGACGAGAAAGTCCAATTGGAATACATCATCGTCGACATCGAAGGGCTTCCCGCCAACTCTCTAAACATGATCCGCATCGCCCACCCTCTCTCTCTCGATGGTGATGCGATCTTTGTGCGCCGCTGCGATGTACAAACCCTTCCAGAACCCCACTGGCTCTCGCCCTCGCGCCCTTACCTGTGGACCCTCGGCTCCCTCATCGCCTTGTCCTCGTATATCAGCTTTCGCAGAAGACGGTTTTAAAATTCGTGCGCAGTAAAATCCGTCCAAAGCCCCAAGGCATTCCATTCTCGCGGCCCACGAAAGGACGGGGCACAAAATCGCCACGAAATTGAAGCGAAGCCATTCTGAACTGCAGGAGCGCATGACTCATAGCCCTCACTCCACTCTACCCCCACTCCCCTGCCCCCACTCCCCTCATGGGCTGGAGGACTAGAGAGGCTTTTTGGAAATTTGAATCTTGGGAAGCGTCACCCTGCCCTGATTTACGGCACTCAAGTTTGATTCCCGAATCCTACGATACACCTCGTCCCTGAATACCGGCATTTCCCGAGGCGCTATGATGCCGATCTTCACCGCATCCGGATCGATCCGAGTAATGCAGACCTCGATGCTGTCTCCGATCATGATGCTCTCACCTTCCCGTCTGCTTAGGACTAGCATAAAATCCTTCCTTAAACGGAACTGCCCGTATCTGTGGAGACAGAACCAGACGCCCGCTGGTCTACAATCACATGCTCGGTAGAAAAATCCGCGCTGTTGGCCAATATTACCTGCTGACCGATCAAGGTCGAACGGTTGACCACAATAGGACCGACCAAATTCACAGTCACGTACTGCGGATCATGGGAATGGATCGCCACCACATTCAGCACGAGCGCATCCTCCTCACTTTCAATACGCAAAGAATCCACATCCTCATCCCTTAGGACACAGCTGTACCCCTCCAACAACACCGAGGGATCCGCCACCACAAATTCCACCACCTCTCCACCCATCGCCCGCAGTACCTGAAAGGGCATGCTCTCCTCGGCGGGCTCCAATTCAAAGTGCGTCAAATGCCGTAACCCAATCATTCCAAAGGGAAGATGTAGCGCTAATTTATCACGCCTCCCCAAATCGACTTGTGTTGTTCGTGAGATTCTCATGCGGTCACTGCCAAAAAAGGATGTGGAACATTCTACTTCGCTGGGGCAGCAGATACGACATCCTTTTCGAAAAACAAACGGGCACGCGGTTCAACACGTGCCCGCAAGCTTTGCAAGCGCTCTGCAAACAACAGTCCGTAAAGACTTAAGAAGTCTTGTCTTCGATGTATTTGACCACATCACTGACCGTCTGAAGTTTCTCAGCGTCCTCATCAGGCACTTCGACTCCGAACTCGTCTTCGAACGCCATCACCAATTCAACAGTGTCCAGGGAGTCAGCCCCTAGATCGCCAATAAAAGAGGCGCCCGCGGTGACTTGTTCCGGGTTTACACCCAGTTGCTCAACTATGATGTCTTTGACTTTTTCTTCGATGGTTTTTTCCGACATAAAAACAGAAATATTTGATTTTTTGGTGAATTGCGGGCTGCTGCTTTAGTCTCCCAGTACCGATCTTGGCAATCCCGATCTCATTCTTCGGTTCACCAATGTCTGCACTTAAGGATTTATTGAGGGCTTATTAAAGACTTTATTTCTAATACCGTGGTGTTTCCGAGTATCCACAGGGCTCTCAGCCCAGCAAATCCCGCACAAGTTCACGTTCCTCTTGAAGCTCAGCGACCGAGGAGTCAATCCGAGAACGCGAAAACCCGCCAATTTCAACGCCTTTCACCACCTCCAAGCTTCCATCCGCGTGCGTGCGCACTGGAAACGAAGAAATGAGCCCCGACTCCACCCCGTAATCGCCCCTCGAACAGATCGCGACGCTATGGGTGTCGCCCTCAGGTGTTGGCGTCACGAGCGAGCGCACGGAATCTACAACGGCGTTGGCGGCAGACGCGGCCGAGGAAGCCCCCCGCGCTTTAATAATCGCAGCTCCCCGCTGTTGAACCGTCGTAATAAAATCCCCTTCCAACCAAGCGCGATCCTTGATCACCTCCGGCACAGGTTGTCCATTGATTCGAGCATTAAAGAAATCCGGATACTGCGTGGCGGAATGGTTGCCCCAGATTGTCATGTTGCTCACCTTGGAGACGTCCACCCCAGCCTTCCTCGCCAGTTGCGACTTGGCCCGGTTTTCGTCCAACCGTGTCATTGCAAACCAGCGCTCAGACGGCACTTCCTTCGCGTTGTTCATGGCAATAAGGCAGTTCGTATTGCAGGGGTTCCCCACCACAAAAACCCGCACATCCGAGGCCGCATTGTGCTGAATCGCCTGTCCCTGCCCAGTGAAAATTTTGCCGTTAATGTGCAACAGATCGTTGCGCTCCATCCCTGCCTTGCGAGGCACAGACCCTACCAGCAACGCCCAGTTCACTCCTCTAAATCCCTCGGCGAGGTCCGCGGTTGCCTCGATCTTCTTCAAAAGCGGAAACGCGCAATCATCCAACTCCATACCCACGCCCTCCAATGCGCCCATTGCACCCGGCACTTCCAAGAGATGCAACTCCACAGGCTGCTCGGGGCCAAACATGGCGCCGGAGGCAATGCGGAATAAAAGCGAGTAACCAATCTGACCGGCAGCGCCAGTCACAGCAATACGTACAGGATTCTTCATGTGTAAATTCACGGCACCTCTTTTCAAAGAGTGTGACGCACTTTGTTTTTGCGATACCAAACCTCCCACGTCCAGCCCAGAGCAATCAATAAATTTCGACGCCCTTCCCGATCGTAGCCGGAGCTCCGCCCCCCATGTTGAGCCCCACTCCACGAGCCGGGTGCCTCCACAAACAACCGCAAGACTTCACTGTTTCATCGCCAATTCCTCCAAACGCACCCAGCAGGCCCGCTCCTCGAGCGAGACAGACTCCGGAATTTGCACCTGAATTTCTACAATGAAGTTTCCCCTCTTTTTCCCCGGCAGAGGCAACCCATGCCCTCCAAGTCTAAACTTCCTGCCTCCTTGAGTCCCAGGAGGCAGTTTGAGGCGCACCACTCCGTCTGGCGTTCGTATCTCCAGACTTCCTCCCAATACCGCTTTCCAAACCGGTATTCGCGCCGACAATAACAGGTCGCCGCCATCCACCTCATACGAAGGGTGCTGCAAAAGAACCGTTTTAAAATCCAAATCGCCCCCGTTTAATCCCTTCCCTTTGAGCCGCACCCTCTGCCCAGGCACCGTCCCAGCGGGCACCCCCACCTCCACAACCTCTCCCCCCACACTCCCGGGCAACCGCACCGTCACCCGCTTTCTCGCCCCCTTCAGAAGCTCCTCTACCGTCACGTGCACCTCCGCCTCCACTGCCCTCGGCCGGGGGCTCCCTTCCGCCCGAGAACGCCTCGCCCCGCCACGCGCCTGATTACTTCCCATAAACGCTTCGAAAAACTCATTAAAACTCCCCAAATCCTCACTCGAGGGCGTTTTCATCCCAGACCAACCAGACGCCGCACCCCCGCTTCCCCCCGCACCCCCTCCGTTCCACGCGCTTCCTAACTCATCGTATTTCTTCCGCTTTTGAGGATCGCCCAAAACCTCATATGCATCGTTAATCTCCCTGAATCTGGCCTCTGATGTCTTCTTGTCTTTTGAAACATCAGGATGATGTTCCATAGCCAGCTTCCGAAAAACCTTCCGAATTTCCTCTTGAGGAGCGTTCTTGGCAACTCCCAGCACCTCGTAGTAATCTTTGGTTCGTACGGCCATGGTCACCTCAACTCTAGCTGCAACCCGTGCAAAGTGGCAACAGGCACAGTGAAAAGTCCGAAAAAATAAGGCTCTAGCTGATTCCCGCCCCGTCTCAACGCCTATACCCCATGTTTGGTTTTATTGCCCGCCGCCTCGCTGCACTGATCGGCGTTCTCCTGTGCGTTTTCACCCTCACCTTCTTCCTCATCCGCATGGCCCCGGGCGGTCCGTTCGCGCGCGAGCGCAAACTCCCGCCCGCCATTGAACAACAACTGCTCGCAAAATATCGTCTGAACGGTTCTCTCTGGCAGCAGTACTCCGAATATCTGGGAGACGTCCTCAAAGGCGACCTTCGGCTTTCCACAAAATACCGGGACCGTTCCGTGCGCGAACTTTTAGCACAGAGCTTCCCCGTATCGGCGCTCTTGGGCGGCGCCGCGTTTGTCCTCGCAACGACCCTTGGGATTTGGCTCGGGAGTCTCGCCGCGATGAGGCACCAAACCCTTCCTGATGTGCTCGCAATGCTTGCCGCGCTTGCGCTCATCAGTATTCCCACGTTTGTGGCGGGCCCCCTTCTGGTACTTGTATTTGCGCTCCACCTTGGGTGGCTTCCAGTCGGCGGCTGGCATTCTCCTTTAAGTCTGCTCCTGCCGGCCCTCACCCTTGCCGGCCCTGCGGTGGCAGCCATTGCCCGCCTCACCCGAACCTCCCTCTTAGAGACACTTCAAGCCCCGTTCTTAAGGACGGCCCGAGCCAAAGGACTTTCAGAAAACCGGGTCGTTTACATCCATGCCCTCAAAGTCGCCCTGCTCCCTGTCGTCTCTTATCTGGGGCCGCTTGCCGCGCATCTGCTCACAGGATCCATCGTGGTCGAATCCATCTTCAACCTCCCAGGCACAGGTTCCTTTTTTGTGAATGCAATTCTCAACCGCGACGTCTTTCTTCTCGGAGGCGTTGTCCTGCTGTACTGTCTCCTTTTAATGGGAATGAACCTCCTCGTTGATGTTGCTTACACGTGGCTGGACCCTCGGATCCGTTTGGAAGCCTGACTGCATGAAGCCTACAAATTCCCTCCGTCCCGGTTTATTCGTCCGGATGATCCAAAAGCCTGCGGCCTTAGTCTCCATGCTTCTGCTGCTTGCGATTTGCGCGGCAGCCCTGCTCCTCCCACTCTTCATCGGCACTGACCCCCACGCCACCTCCGCCCAAACCTTTCTCGCTCCCTCCTTTGATCATCCCTTCGGAACCGACCTCAACGGCAGGGATCTTCTTGCCCGTACGCTCGAAGGAGCGCGCATCTCGCTCCTTGTGGGATGCACAGGCGCGGCGGTGAGTCTCGTCATCGGCACCAGCGTCGGCCTTTTGGCGGGTTACATTGGCGGTGGAGTTGACGCCTTTCTCATGCGCACCGTAGACGTTTTATACGCCGTTCCACGCCTGATTTTGATTATCCTTGCCGGCTTTTTAATCGATCCCTGGCTGCAGCAAAACCTTGCCTCCTTTCAAGGCGGACGCTGGGTGGGTTATAGCAAAATCGCGATCCTCATCCTCGCCTTGGGCTGCATCGAGTGGCTCACCATGGCCAGAATCGTGCGCGGACAGGTGCTTTCTCTCAAAACCCTCCCTTTTGTAGACGCGGCCCGCGTCTTGGGGCAAAGCCATTTCCAAATTTTGCTCAAACATCTCCTGCCCAATCTCTCTGGCGTCATTGTCGTCTACCTCACCCTGACAGTTCCCGCGGTGGTCTTGGACGAGTCTTTCCTTTCCTTCCTGGGCCTCGGTGTCCAAGCCCCTCAAGCGAGTTGGGGCACGCTGCTCAGCGATGGGGCGACCTCCCTCAACCCAGTTCGCAGTCACTGGTGGCTGCTGTTGTTTCCAGCCGCGGCGATGAGCCTGACGCTCCTCGCCTTGAACTTTTTGGGAGACGCCCTGAGGGACTCCCTGGCCGAATAAAAACAGCCCCGTGGGAACAACAGACTCCCTCAAAACATCGCCCCGCGCCCCCGCCCTCCACTCCCTTGTTTATTCGGTTCCAGATTCCCCCACCCCTGCAACCTTTCACTCCCTGCCCAACCCTTCTCCTCACACCCTTGCCTCCCGTGCGTTTTTCCCGTAGCCTCCCTAAATGATCGATTACATGCAAAAAGGTGGCCCCTTGATGTGGCTGCTTCTGTTTTGCAGCATTCTTGCGGGCGCCATTTTTCTCGAACGCGCCCTCTACTACCACCGGGTCACCTTGCAGCTTGGAGAGTTTCTGCGTGGACTCGCCGAATTAATCCGGCACAAACGCTGGGCTGAAGCGCAAATGGAATGCGCGGGCAATCCAATGCCGGTCACGCGCGTCATGCACGCCGCCGTCCTGCGGCATAATGCCCCCCGCTCCGAACTGAAAGAAATCGTTCAGGAAGCCGGGCAACTGGAGCTTCCCAAACTCGAACGCCACCTTGCGATGCTCGCGGGTTTGGGGGTGGTGGCCCCTCTGCTTGGGCTTTTAGGAACCGTCACAGGCATGATTGAAGTCTTTAGCACCATCAGTGCTCAAAGCGGTCTGACCAGTTCCACCGACCTGGCGGCAGGAATCTACCAAAGTTTACTCACCTCCGCAGCGGGACTCATCGTCGCCATTCCCTGTGCGCTCGGCTACAGCTTCCTTTCCTCCAAGGTGAACGACCTCATGCATGACATGGAACGCGCCGGCATTGAGGTGGTAAACCTCATCACGGATCACCGCCACCCCTCGAGTATTCTCGAATTTGAAGCCGCTGAGGAATCCTCCCATCGCGGTTAATTCCCAGAACGCCCCGTGAAACTTGAGCGCACCGTTCAATTCCGTCCCGAGCTCTTCCACGTGCTCCCCGTGGTGAACGTCTTGTTTTTGGCGCTCCTGCTTTTTTCCCTCAGTTCGCGCTTCACCCTCCAGCCCGGACTCACTCTCAACCTACCGGCTTCGCCCTTCACGCTCGCTCCCCAGCGCAACCCGATCCTCATCAGCATCACCGCTGCCCCAGTACCCACGGTTTATTTGCGCGAAGAGAAAGTCACCCCGGCGGAACTCGATCATCTCCTTCAAGACCGTCAACTCACGGGACGGCCCGTCATCCTGCGCGCGGACAGCGAAACACCCTACGAACGCATCGCTGAAATCAGCAATCTCGCTCTGCGCCGGGGATTCGCCGTGGCTCTCGCCTTCTCCGCCCCCGCCAAACCTTGAGCCAAGTGCGGATGCCCACCACCACCACCACCACCACCACCACCACCACCACCACCGCTTCTCCAGCCGTACCGCCGCCCTTGCTCACCTTCCTCTGGCAACACCCAGAACGCTGGTACAAGTCCCGCCTTCTGCGTTTCGTGCTCGTCTCGGTGCTGGGACACTTCCTCGCCTTTCTTCTTTTTCAAATTGTCACTCCCGAAAACGTCACCGCCCCAGACCGGGAGCGGGAGCTTCAAATACTCAGCCACGACCTACCCGAGCACCAAGCCCTCCTGCAAGCCCTCGAGGCTGAAGTGCCCCTCGCCGCCCTCTCCCACCAACTCCTCGCCCCGGATCATCTGCTCGAACGCCCTTACCGCTCCGCGTTTGCCCAATCCCGGGTCCAACCCGTCGACGCGCCGCGCTGGAAACCCATTTCCAAAACTCTGATCCCCGTTTTTGCTTCTCCTGCGGGCGCCATTGACAAAACACCGGTGGACGCAAAGCCCTTCTTGGGACGCCTCCTCCTAGACCCAAACCTAGAGGCTAGACGGCTCTCGTTGCCAGAGATCCCCTCGGTCCCCAACTCCAAATCGCTCGAGAGCCCCCGTTTTATCATAGGCCTCGCAGGCAGCGGCGAGGTGCAGTTCCTTTTTTTGGACAAAAGCAGCGGCGATGCTCAGGCGGACGTCCTTGCTGAAAGCACCATCAAACAAACCGCCTTTCACGGCGGGACCACCTCCACCGTCTGGGGCGAAGCCACCTTGGTTTGGAGAACCACGCCATGATTCGCGTCAGTATCACCTCCCTCGTGCTGCTGCTCGTGTGTACCAGTTCCGGACTGGTCCTCCTGCTGTGGCTGTTTGGCGATTGGTGGCGTTCTCGAAACGAAGCCATTTTGAGACGCCAATCCAAACAGTGCCCTCTTTGCTTTTTCGAATTCCTGAACACAACCCCCGACTCCATCGCCCCCTGCCCTCGCTGCGGTGCCCCCACCGACTTCCGCTAACCCCCGCTAACCCCCGCTAACCCCCGCTAACCCCCGCTAACCCCCGCTAACCCCCGCTCGCTAACCCCCGCTCGCTAACCCCCGCTCGCTAACCCCCGCTCGCTAACCCCCGCTCGCTAACCCCCGCTCGCTAACCCCCGCTCGCT
>CANJPY010000072.1 GCA_947476255.1 Chthoniobacteraceae bacterium
CGCCAGTCGAGTCCTTCGCCACAAATCGCAAGATCGATATCGGACCCAGACTTTGAGACGCCCTTCGCTCGAGAGCCAAAAAGCACGGCTTTGGTGATTTCCGGGAACAACGCGAGTACTCCGAGGATTTGGTTTATCGTTTGTTCGCTCAGGCCGTGATTGGTTTTCATGGTTCCGATTTCTCCAGTTCGGTGAAACGTTGAAGAAAGTCCTCAAATTGTGAAAAATAGGAACCCACGACGGCAGCGGTGATCTCATTCGCCGTGGCTTCGTTGTAGGTATGGCTGGTTTGATTTCGGCTTTTGATCATGTCCATCCAGGCAATACCGTCCGATATGAGTCCGTTCTTGAAAGCTTCCCTGGTGGCTCCTCTCGAGCCGATAACGCCCTGAATCCCCTGGTAGTCGAGGTAATCCTTGAGAACATTCCAGGCCAACTCATGGGTGAATTCAAAGGCTTGAATAAGCCCCTGCTGTTCGAGTTCCGACAGTTTTCTTGCCTGACTTATCTGGACTGCATCAGAAAGACGTTTGAAGGCTTTTCGAAAGCTTTGCAGGCGCTGTTGCCAACGGATGTCAGGGCCACTCATATAGGAGAGGCTAACAATAAACTCGCGTTTCTGCGAGCCTTACAGAGTGTCTGATTTCTGTGAGTCGGGTACGCGTGTGCTCGCGATACCGCGGGTTCAGGGCGAAAAAGCAGCCGATGTTTCGATAGAAGCTTATCTCATTTTTTCAATACTCACTTCATAACCGATTGTATATAATTTGTTTATGACACTATATTCCGCCTGCGTGCTCTCGGCTGCTCAGCTTCACCCTAGCACTCGCCATGTTTGCAGCGCCCCGAAAGCACAATCCAGAACACGGGCGTCCCATTTGGACGGATTCCAACCTATTGGGTCCTCGATCTGGCCGCCGGACCAGACATAGGCTGCGCTTACAACTCATGTGTCCGCCCGCTCCTCGCCCGAGAGTTGAAACGAGGAGCCGCTTTTGGACGGCTACAAGCCGGCCGCACCCCCACTAGCGGGTGCGACCATAGAGGGCGTGAGGGCCCAGAACTGATTGGCCATTTTTTGGGTCACTCGCTCACCCCTGATGGTGGTCACCGCCCGATAATGGGAAAACAATGTGTTTTCAGACTCTTCGTGGCCCAAAATCGCCTTTAATTGACTCGCGTTCTCGTGGGCTGCGTAGTGCATCGTCGCAAATGTATGCCTGAGACCATCGTGTAAATCGGGAAGCTGGGCGGACTTCCGCAGGCTCCGCCAACGTCCGATAAAGGTGGTCGGTTTTATGGTGCGTTGCTCCGGGTGGCAAACCCTCCAGTAGCGGAACCATTCCAGTGCCACGGGCGAAAGTTCGATGACACGCTGCTTGCTAGTTTTACTCGCCCGAGCCGTCACTTTAAAGGTGCCCCCCTCCAAATCCAGATTTTCGATCGGTGTTTTCGCGATTTCCTCAGGACGCACCCCGCAAAAAAGAGCTGCGGCGAGATACCCCAAAAATTCGGAATGGGGGAGCTGTCGCCGGACGCGTCCTTTCGTTAGCCGTCCTAAATACACCACGTTCATAGCGGTGCGCAGCAATGCCTCAATATCTGTGAGCCCAAAGCTGAAAACCTCCCCCGATACCTTGCTCGCCAGCGGAATGGTGTCCTCCCCGGCGATCGGACTCTGAATCAGATATTTTTGTGTTTTTGCGAATTTGAAGAAGCCTTGGGCCGTCGACCTTCTATTTCTTTTGGTTGCTAAAGAATTTGCTGATTCGATCCAGCGAAGTACGTCATCTCTGTCAATCTGGGCGATTACCTTTCCCTCCATAAAGCGAAGAAAGCTGCGCAGGTTTGGCTTTTGAACACCATCGACGTATTTAGTGCTGTTGACCCTGCTTTGTTCGCCGAGGAATGATCGGACAATATCAACCATGGGGGGCGGCGTGATCAGCGGCTTGAAATTCTTTACCAAGAATCCCACGGTCTCCTCCAGTGTCACGCCCGCGGCCTCCGCCTGCTTTTGCAACTTCAGGTACGTAGACGCAGCCTGCTCAATACTCGCACCGTGTGCAGCAAGGCGGTCCCTCCAAGCCACAAAAAGCACCTGCTCAGAGGGGGATAGGAGGATGCTTTCCACCCCGTGAACTTTGAGCATCCTTTTTGCGCTTCGGAGATGTTCCTGCGCCGCCTCCCTCGTAGAAAAGACGTGTTTGACCCGCTTGCCTTCGATGACACCAAGGTCGGCTTGCCATTTGATGACACCCGACGGGTAGCTCCTTTTACGCACTCGGCCTTTCATGGTAGAGCAACGTAACCGCAAGCAGGTTGCGAACAAGGGGGAGGCTCCTGGGCGGGGAAACGGGGAAGGCTGAATTGCAGGACGTTCAAGGCAGGAAAGCGGTGTTTTCCTGATGAAATCGGCTGCCAGCGCCCCGCCGGGTCCATTCGGAGAAAATCGGGTCCGTTCGGGGACAAAAAAAGCGGTAAAAAGGCGCTTTTTGTGGCTTTTTGTGGTCAAAAGTGGTTCGTCGCAAATCCCCAGAACCGGGAGATTTTTACATACTTAACTCCTTGGTAGTTAGGAGTTACACTTGGAAGTGCCGAGGAAGGGACTCGAACCCTTATGCCTTGCGGCGCCAGATCCTAAGTCTGGTGCGTCTGCCAATTTCGCCACCTCGGCTCACTTTTTCGAATCCCTATTAACCGTCCTTCGCGGGCGCGTTGCAACCTTCAATTTGCGAACACAAAGAAACTCGCAGGGACGCAGGCCCTCTCACTCCGCGAAATCCGTCCAACCTCCAGCAGGCCTCGTCGACAAGCGACCACGATGTCCCGCCGTACCTTTAAAAAAAGAGACCCGAAGGAAACGGACTTCCTTCGGGCCTTTTTAAATTCAACCAACTGTTTTTGATTGGCGACTACCGGCGGCGCGCCAGTTTCACAAGAAGCTTGAGGATCTCCATGTACAGCCAGATCAGGCTCACCATCAAGCCAAACGCGGCATACCATTCCATGTACTTTGGAAGCTGAGCCGCAGCCGCTTGCTCCATAAAATCAAAATCCAAAATAAGATTCATCGCTGCGATGACCACAACGGCCAGGCTGAACAAAATTCCGACCTGTCCGCTGTCGTGAATCAAAGGCACCTGCGCGCCAAACAGATTGGCCACCATGGACACGAGATACACAAGCCCGACGGCCATGGTTCCCCCAATCACGATCGCCTTAAACTGCTGCGTGGCGCGTATCCACCCCATCCGGTAGGCCCCCAGCAAACCAAACAGCGTTCCAAACGTTAACATCGAGGCCTGCAGAGCGATGCCAGGGTATGCAGCATTGAGTTTGGCGGATACCCCGCCCAACAAAAGCCCCTCAAACAGCGCGTAAATCGGGGCGGTCACCGGCGCCCATTCTTTCTTAAAGCAAGTCACCAGCGCCGAGATCACGCCCACGATGGCTCCAACAAGGATTAGCAACTCCGCGCCACCGCTTGAAGCACGGTTCCACGAAAAGGCAGCGCCCACACACACGAGCGCAAGCAACGCTCCGCTTTTCTGGACGGCGCCCTGGACGGTCATCGGAGCCCCATAAGCGACGGGCGATTTTTCAATCACACTTGAACTAAAGATAGGATTTTTACTGGACATAAGTTGCAAGTTGTTACTTCCAAGGACGAATCTACGACACCTTGAACTCTGTTGCAACACCATCCGCAATGATAAGAATCCAAGACGCTAAGAGACCAAGCCTGCGCACGCAATCACGCCCGCGAGTTTCTCTCCTCCGAGGCCTCAGGCTTCCCGCAGCACAAATTTTTCCACAGAAGCTCGTGGGAAACATCGACGCTTTCAGGTTCAGGCGCATCCGCTACGGCAGCCATGGGCTAGGATTGCTTGTTGCAATAATCGATTTTCTTGAAACGCTGCGTCAACTCGACCAAGGGCGCTTCCACCCCCATGCGCTCCAAACTCGACGCGCCGACGAACCCCACACAATCCGTGCGCATGCACACTTCATGCGCGTGCTCGGGGGTCGCGATCGGCCCGCCGTGACACATAAAAAAGATGTCGGAACGCACCGCTTTGGCGCCGTCAATCACCTGCTGGGTGCGCCGGACCGCGTCGTCCATCGAGCACGTTGCATTCGTGACTCCAATGGAACCGCCAATCGTCGTCCCCACGTGCGCGATGATGGCATCGGCGCCGGCTTCCGCCATCGCCCTGGCTTCCTCAGGAGTCGCGACGTAGACAATGGTGAACAAGTCCATCCGGTGCGCGAGGCTGACCATTTCAAACTCCTTTTCCACGCTCATCCCAGTCTCCTCCAGAACGTTCCGGAAATGGCCATCGACGATGGTGTGCGTGGGGAAATTGTTCACCCCTGAAAACCCCATGTCCTTCACTTTGCCAAGCCAATGCCACATCCGCCTGCGCGGATCCGTCGCATGCACTCCGCATATTACCGGGATCTCCTCCACAACGGGGAGAACTTCGTACTCCCCAATTTCCATGGCCACGGCATTTGCGTCCCCGTAGGCCATCAGGCCACAGGTACTGCCGTGACCGGACATGCGAAACCGTCCGGAGTTGTAAACAATCAACAAGTCCGCCCCGCCCTTCTCAATAAACTTGGCAGAAATCCCCGTGCCCGCCCCGGCCGCAATCAAGGGTTCGCCGCGATCGAGCGCGCTTTGGAGGCGGTCTCGTACTTCTTGCCGCGTGTAAGGGTTTCCTTTTCCAGTCCAAGGGTTGGGCATATAATAAGCGTTAAGAAGCCGTTGCATATACCGCGCCGCCTCCAAAAAGAAGGCAATCTGGGGTTCACATTGGAAAAAGTGAGTTCAAGTCCGTTGCTTTTGCCATCGCCTCTCTGACTGCAAACTCCTCCGCTCCCAGCTATCTCTCCCACGGAAAGAATGCTTTTTTAACGTTCTCTCCCGGCTGAATACTTGTACAAAAAAGGAATGCTCGGCCGTCGTCCCTTTATCGCTTCCATGCTCGCAGGAACCGCCGCCTCTGTCTTTGGAGCGGACCCTCGCATCCGCATCGCCCAAATAGGCACCCAACATCCTCATGCTGGTGGGAAAATGCAGGCGCTCAGAGCACTGCCTGAAACCTATGATATCGTGGGCGTTTCCAGTGACACCCTTCCCAGTGCGAGCGTTTACGGGGGGATTCCCCGCCTGAGTGAACCGGAGTTGTTGTCGCTCCCCGGCCTTCAAGCAGTGCTGGTTGAGACAAGAATCGAGGATGCGTGCCAGGCGGCCTTGCGAGCGTTGCGCGCGGGAAAACACATTCATCTCGATAAACCCGGAGCCACGGAGCACGCGCCGTTCAAAGCCATGCGCCTCGAGGCGGAGCAAAGGAAACTGGCCGTTCAAATGGGCTACATGCTGCGGTACAATCCGGCCTTTGAACTCCTCTTTCGAGCGCGTCAGGAAGGCTGGCTCGGCGAGATTTTGGAGATCGACGCGATGATGGGAAAACTCGCTGATTCAGGCACCCGGAAATTCATTGGAAACTACGCTGGGGGAGGCATGTTTGAACTGGCGTGTCATATCATCGACGCAAGCCTCACACTGCTTGGAAAACCCTCGGAGGTGCACGCCTTTTCAACCCCCACTCATCCGGGTGACGACATCAAAGACAATCAATTGGCCGTGTTGGTTTATCCCAAAGCAACGGTGACGATTCGCTGCAATCATGCGGATCCCTTCGGTGGACCGCGCAGGCGCTTCCAGGTGTCCGGCACCAAGGGCGCCATGGAAATCATGCCCTTGGAGTCGGGGAAAGCAACTCTTTGGCTTGAGGAGGCGCACGGACCTTGGAAAAAGGGCGAGAACAAAATCCAACTGCCGCTGCCCAAAGACCGATACGGCGCGGAGTTTATGGATCTGGCGGCCGTCGTACGCGGCGAAAAACCTCTCGCCTGGAGCGCCGTCCACGATATTGCCGTACACGAGACCGTTCTGCGCGCCGCGGGTATTGCTGCCTAAGGAAACCTTGAAGTTCTGTTTTATAAATAGAAAGCCCAGCTTTTGAATCTATGCGCTTCTCTAGCGACGACTCATTTACCAAACTCCAGCCCATGAAACACCCCCTGCCCCTGTTCTGTGCCACGGCCCTTGCCCTGTTTTCAAATGCCGCTCAAGCCGCAGAACCTGCCTTCAAACGACAACACATTATCGACGACTTCTGGGCGGAAGGCGCCACGGTGGGCGATTTTAATCACGATGGCATTCCGGACTTGGCCTACGGCCCCTGGTGGTTCGAGGGACCGGATTTCACCGCCAAACACGAATACTACCCGTCCACCGCCACCTGGCAGTTGGCGAAACCGGAGGAAGCCCCGGAGACGCGTCCCGGATTCATGGGAGCCAAAAGCCCGAAAAATGGATACTCGGATAATTTTTTGGCCTTCAGCGAAGATTTCAACAACGACGGGTGGGATGACATTCTGGTGATCGGCTTTCCCGGCAAAGAAACATTTTGGTACGAAAATCCAAAGGGCGCGGCGGGCCCTTGGAAGAAACATCTCGTCATGTCGGTCGTGGACAACGAGTCCCCCACCTATGCAACGGTCACTGCGGACGGCGCCAAAGGCCTTGTGTGCACGAGTGGCGGGTACATGGGGTACGCACTGCCAGTGAAAGGCGATCCCACGGCGCCCTGGGTCTGGCATCCGATTTCTCCGAAGGGGCCCTGGCAGAAGTTCACCCACGGCATTGGCATCGGCGATATCAACGGAGACGGACGCCCGGACATGCTCGAAGCCCGCGGTTGGTGGGAGCAGCCAGCCTCGCTTGCCAACGATCCGGAATGGATTTTTCACGAGGTGATTTTTGGCAAAGGTGGAGCCAACATGATTGTCACGGATGTGAACGGCGACGGGCTTGCCGACGTGGTGACCAGTTTGGAGGCCCATGGAAATGGCATCGCCTGGTTCGAACAAACCAAAGAGGACGGTGTGCAAGGCTGGAAGAAGCACATGATCGTGGGAGCCAAGCCCGAGGACACCGAGCACGGAACCGTTTTCACGCAACCCCATGCGCTTGCGCTGGTCGATATCAATGGCGATGGCCTGCCTGATCTCATTTGCGGCAAACGCTTCTGGGCGCATGGGCCCTCCGGCGACATCGCCCCCAATGATCCCGCAGTGCTTTACTGGTTCGAACTCAAACGCGAGGGAAAAAGCGCCAAATTTATTCCCCACCTCGTCGACAGCGACTCTGGCGTCGGCACGCAAGTGACGGTTGCTCCTCTTGGCCGCGACAAAAAACTGGGGATTGTGATCGGCAACAAAAAGGGTGCCTTTGTCTTTGAGCAGAAGTAACCCAACCGTTTGCAAACACCCCTCCAGAGGCTCGAACAGAGCCTCTGGGAAGGCCGCCCTATCCTCCGTCTTCACGGCTCCCCCTAATAACTCTCATGAAATACTCCCCTCTGATCGCACTCGCCCTGTGCACGGCCGCTCATACCAGCACCGCTGAAATTGCAGACTACCGCTTCCGCGTGGAGGTCCTTGCGAAAGGCATGCCTCAACCCATGCAACTCCATCTGGCGCCGGATGGGCGGATCTTTTTCAACGAGATTGGCGGCGTTTTAAAAGTTTGGAAACCTGAACTGCGGGCCGTTGTGAGTTGCGGAAAACTGGAGGTTTTTAACGGACAGGAAAACGGCTTCATCGGGTTCGCTCTCGACCCAAAGTTTTCAGAAAACCACTGGATCTACTGCCTTTACTCTCCAACCGACTTCGCAGGCCAACGCCTGAGCCGCTTCACCATGAATGGCGATGTCATGGAGATGGCGTCCGAGAAGGTGCTTCTGACCTCTGCCGAGCAGAGGCTTCAATGCTGTCACCACGCAGGATCCGTGATGTTCGACCCGCAGGGCAACTTGCTCTACTCCTCCGGAGACAACACCAATCCGTTTGGCTCCGACGGTTATGCCCCCGCAGACGAACAACCGGAACGGGAACCCTGGGACGCGCAGCGCACTGCCGCAAACACCGACAATTTGGTGGGCAAGATTTTGCGCATTCGCCCGACCGCTGAGGGCGGTTACACCATTCCCGAAGGGAACCTCTTCCCCAAAGACGGTTCCAAAGGCCGCCCCGAAATCTACGTCATGGGTTGCCGCAATCCCTGGCGGATCAATATCGACCCAAAAACAGGCTGGCTTTACTGGGGCGAAGTCGGACCGGACGCGCGCAAAGACGGCCCCCGCGGCCCCCGCGGGTATGACGAGATCAACCAAGCTCGCAAGGCCGGTTTTTATGGCTGGCCTTATTTTGTGGGAAACAACTTCGCATACGCCAAATACGATTTCGCGGGCAAATCCATAGGCGAGATGCAGGACCCAACCAAGCCGCTCAATACCAGCCGCAACAACACTGGTGCCAAAGAGCTGCCTCCAGCACAACCAGCTTGGATTTATTGGCCCTATGAGGACTCCCAGGAGTTTCCCATGCTCGGCACAGGAGGACGCACCGCATGCGCAGGCCCCGTTTTTCATCACCAGGCGTCTTTCGAAAAAACCAACGGCTTCCCAGCGGACTATGATGGCGCTTTGCTGTTTTGGGACTGGCAACGTCCTTTCCTCAAATGGGCGCGCATGGATGCCAAGGGTGACCTCAAGGGCATCGAATCTTTCTCGAACGCGCTCGCCGTGGTTTCGGACAAAGTGAAAGAAGAGGAAGTGACTGAGGGCTTCCTCGTGCGGCGCCCAGTCGATGCGCGGTTTGGGCCCGATGGCTGCCTGTATATGCTCGATTATGGCAGCACCTGGGGGGCCAATCCGGATGCGAAGCTGCTCAAAATTTCCTACCTGCGAGGCAACCTGCCCCCCATCGTCGAGATCCAGCAATCTCTTGCTTCGGGTCGCGAACCGCTCTCTGTGAAGTTCACCTCCAACGGCACGCGCAAACGTGAGGGCGGCAACCTGACTTATGCCTGGCGGCTGAAAACGGACGGGCCCGTTGTTTCCAAAGAAGCTGATTTTTTGGCAACGTTCGACAAACCGGGAACCGCCGTAGTCGAACTCACCGTTACGGATGCATTCGGCGCGTCCACAAAAAAAACCGCGAGTGTGGTTGTGGGAAACAGCGTGCCTGAAGTCCGTTTTGAATCCCCGGTTTCGGGGGATTTTTTCACGCCCGGGAAGCCCGTGGCGTATAAAATTGCCGTGAAAGATTTCGAAGACGGAGAGTCTAAAACGCAGGCCGAAGGCATGGGCCCGCGCGTTGTTTTGGAGTCACGCTGGTTAAAGAGTGCAGACGAGAAGAGCAATGTGGATCCCGGTCTGGCGTTGGCAAAGCAAAGCGACTGCTTTAACTGCCACCAAGTGGAACAGCGTCTTGTGGGGCCTTCGTACTTGGAAGTAGCCGAGCGTTATAAGGGCGTGGCTGGAGCGCTTGAAGCAAGCGTTCTGCGTGTGCGCAACGGCAGTAGTGGGGTGTGGGGACCGATCCCAATGCTTGCACATCAGCAACACACCTCCGACGAAATTGCCCAGATGGTGTCCTGGATCTTCGCCCTCGAACGCGGAAAAACCGGAGGGGCCGGCGGGCAAAGAGGATTGACAGGAGAAGCCAGTGCGCCGAAAGACAACAACCTGAGAATTGCTTTTCTGGAAGCGAGTTATACCGACAACGGCAGGGGAGAAGCCCCGCCACTCACGGGCAAAACACGCGTCGAACTCCGCGCTCGGCGCATTGAGGCGGAAAACACCGATACACTTGGAGGCTGCAAACCTCTGGGCAGCAATGCGGCTTCAGGGAAGAAGTGCCTTGGAAGTATTGCGGATGGCAGCAGCGCCATTTTCAAAAACATCCCGCTCAATCAAGTCGGAGGTTTTACCTGCCGCGTCTCCTCGGGTGGCCCAGGGGGCAAGATTGAACTTCGCGCGGGAGCCGCCAATGGCCCGTTGTTAGGCAGTTTTGACGTGCAGCCCACGGGAAGCTGGGAGACTTGGGTGGAGCTCAAAGCTCCGCTTCAAGCCATCCCAAATACACCTGAGCGAGCCGATGTCTTCGCCGTGTTTTCAAATCCGGGAAAAAGCGGGTTAATGAACTTCGATTGGCTGCAGTTTGAATCCCGCTAGTTGAGTCAGAAAACGCCCTGCGTCCCAAAGCGCAATGACCGTCAGTGACCTTCGCTTCACGGCAAAGCCGGGCTCGTCATCGTTACCCAAGCACAGGCAAAACCTTTCGTCACGCAAACAATTTAGCCGCAAGGTAAACGAGTTTACTTTGTTGGAAATAATTAAACCGTGCCAAGGCCGCTGCAGCGCGTGTATTTCATCCCGAGTCTCTACCCCCGCTATGAACAGACTCCGATTTATCCGGTTAAACGTACTAGCGCCTCGTTTGCTCACAAAGATAGATGCTTTGTGGGCCGCGGCGATCCATAAAACCTCTCTGGATTCTATGGGGGTGCGAATCCTTCCTTTGTTGCTGGCACTCAGCCTGCCCGCGACCGCCGCTGACAACCTGCAATCGCGCACCAACTATTCCAGTGCATACGGCAAGACCCGCAATGCAGTGGCCGTTGATCCTCAAAAAGACCTTCCCCGTTATCCTGCCGTAGAGCCTGCTCAGGCCATTCAAACATGGAAAATGAAAGACGGGTTCCGTCTGGAGTTCACAGCCCATGAGCCCCAGATCCGGGATCCGATCGCCATGTGCTACGACGAACGCGGCCGGCTGTTTGTGTGCGAGATGATCGATTACTCCGAAATGCGCGACGTTTCTCCCCATCTGGGACGCATCTCAATGCTCGAAGACAAGAACGGAGATGGCTTCTACGAAACGCAGACCGTTTTCGCAGATGACCTCCCCTGGCCCACCGCACTCATTTGGGCCAATGGCGGTCTCTATGTAGGCGCCACCCCGGACATCTGGCGTCTGGAGGACAGGGACGGCGATGGCAAAGCCGAGTTCCGGGAAAAGGCGTTTACGGGTTTCGGAACCGGACTGAAACTGCTGAACGTGCAGGGCCTGCTCAACAGTTTTCAATGGGGGCAGGACAATCGCATCCATGTTTTAAGCGGAGGAGGAAATCGCGGCGTTGTCACCTGCCCAAAACGTCCGGAATTGCAGGGACAGGAACTCGGAGGGCAGGACTTCTGGTTCGACCCCGTCTCTCTTGCCTTCGGAATGGAAGCGGGCGGAGCGCAATACGGCATGAGCTTCGACAACTACGGCGGCAAGTTCGGCTGCGCCAATTCAGACCACCTACAGACCTGGATTTACGGCACCACTTTTGCGACGCCATCTGCGAACACACAACTGCCCGCTGCCCGCCAGAGCATCGCGACCGACGGCGGCGCTGCGGAAGTATTCCGAATCAGTCCAGACGAGCCATGGCGCATCCTGCGCACCCGCTGGCGCGTGGCGGGAACCGTCCCTGGGATGATCGAAGGCGGCGGCCGTGTCAGCGGTTATTTCACTGGCGCGACCGGCACGACCATTTACAGGGGCGATGCCTATGGAGCAGGGTTTGTGAACAACAGCTTCACTGGCGACGCAGGAGGACAGCTGGTACACAGAAAAATGATAACTCCTGCAGCGGACGGCGTCAGCCTGTCAGGTTCAAGACCCTCTGATGAGCTTAACTTTGAATTTGCAGCCAGCAAAGACACCTGGGTCCGGGTCGTGAATTTCGCAAATGCCCCGGATGGCTGCCTCCATGTTTTAGACATGTACCGCGAGGTCATCGAGCACCCATGGAGCATTCCAGACGAGATCAAACGCAATCTGGATCTCAACAACGGCAACGACCGGGGCCGCATCTACCGGATTGTTCCCAGCACGGGTGCCCCCCGGATTGGCAAACCCGTGGACCTCGCCAAGGCCAGCACCGGCGAACTTGTCGCGCTCCTTGGCCACAGCAACGGCTGGCACAGGGACACGGCGCAGCGTCTATTATATGAACGACAAGACCGCGAAGCTGTTGCAGCTCTCGGGGAGATCTGCCGAGGGCACAATACACTCGCGATCCTTCATGCCATGGGAGCCCTCGACGGGCTGAAAGCGCCGCTCAAAGACGTTCTTCTTTCTACGATTTCAAACTCCGACACGCATGTTCGCAAACGTGCCTTGGAGCTCGCTGCAAAACACGCGGCAACACTTAAAGCCGATGTCCAGTTGTTGGAAGCTCTCGCCGCACGCGCGGCTGATACTGCCCCTCTGGTGCGCTTCCAACTGGCGCTCACCCTGTCCACATTTCTGTCCCAAGAAAACGCGCCCCTCTTAAAGAGCGCACTACTAATCCTCGCAAAAAACAATCACGCGCATCCCTGGATCGGACCAGCGCTACTCGGTGCCCCTGCTTCCGTTCTAAAGCAGGCATTGTTCGACCCTTTCACGTCAGATCCTGAGCTCACGAAAACCGCAGAGCCGTTTATCGCAAGATTGGTCGAAACATGCGCGGCTTCTGCCTCCCCCAAAGAACGAGCGGATGTGCTTGGGTTCCTTGCCTCCGGTTCCCCCAATCCGCTGTGGATGCAGTCCCTCGGCGCGGGTTTACAACGCGCGGGATCCTCCATTGAAAAGGCCGACACCGAAGGCAAGCTCGCGTCTGTATTTGGAGAGGCCGCGAAAACCGCGTCCGACGGCAAGGCGCCTATTGCGGGCCGGTTGAAAGCCATTGAGATCCTTGGTCTCGGGAGTATATCCCAGTACCTGGGGCCCCTTTCCTCCTGCCTGAATGCCGGCCAAACGGACGACATCCAAGAAGCCGCCACAAAGGCGCTGGGCAAAAACAGTGAACAGGATATCACACAAGCCCTTCTCAAAAACTGGTCGTTCTTCGGCAAAAAAGCGCAGGACAGTGCTCTTCAGATTCTACTGACCAGACCGGAACGCACTGTCGCGCTGCTTGAGGCAATTCACAAAGGGGAGTTGTCCCCACAAATTCTCAGTCCGAGCCGCATTCAAGCACTCACAAAAAACAAAGATCAAAAACTCGCGACACTCGCGCTTTCAACACTTGCCTCCGTGCTTCCGCCAGCGCGAAGCGAGGTGACTGCAAAATACATCGATGCGCTCAAACCAACCGGCGACGCCGAACGCGGGCGCGCCCAATTCACAACCCGCTGCGCAACGTGTCACCGCGCTGCAGGACTCGGAGTGGAAGTGGGGCCGGATCTGGTCACGGTCAAAAACAAAGGCCGCGAGGCATTGTTAACCGCCATCTTGGATCCCAACAAGGAAGTCGCCGCCCAATACATTATTTACAATGTAAACACAAAGACCGGAGACAGTTTCGCGGGCATTGTTACAGACGACAACACCACCGCGATGACGCTCAAAATGGCAGGCGGCGGCACTCAGAAAATTGAACGCATCAACATCAAAAACACTTCCTCCGCTGGCCAGAGTTTGATGCCCGAAGGGCTTGAAGGCGGGATGAGTGTTTCCGACATGGCGGATTTACTCAGTTTTATTGAAGCTCTGAAATAAGCCGGCGCGTCCACACCATGAAAAGCATCTTTGTTCGAATCGTGGCGGTCATCGCCCTTTTTCAGCTCTCGGCCTCCGCCCAGACGGCAGTGCAATTAGCAACGTTCGATGTGGATGCAACTCCGCCTTTGGGCTCCGGGATGGCATACGATGTCGTGAAAAGAGTGGATGAACTCACACTGCGTTGCCGCGGCATCGTGTTACTCGGAGGCGATAAACCCATCGTTCTTTGTGCCGTTGATTGGATAGGCATTGCCAACGAAGGCCATGATGCATTCCGCTCAGCGCTGGCAGAAGCTGCGGGCACCACGCCTGATCATGTCGCTGTCCACGCTCTGCATCAACATGATGCCCCCGGATGTGATTTCACGGCTGAAAAAATCATACAGGAACTCAATGTTCAAGGGTACAGCCGCTTTGACGGTAAACACCATCGGGAGGTGATCCAAAAAGCCGCCGATGCAGTCCGATCGGCGCTCGGCCAGGCGCGACCTGTGACGCATTACTCCTGCGGCGAGGCGGCAGTACGTGAAGTCGCGAGCCAGCGGCGAATCAAGGGACTCGACGGACGCATCCGCGCGACGCGCACAAGCTCCACCAAAGATCCAGCGATCCGCGCCGAACCCGAAGGGCTTATCGACCCGATGATTTCAGTCCTGAGTTTTTGGAACAACGATGTTCCGCTCGCAGTGCTAAGCGCTTATGCCTGCCATCCCCAAAGCTACTACCGCACCGGCATTCCGAGCCCCGACTTTCCCGGGATCGCGCGCTTCATACGCGGGCAGGACGTCAACAGTGCGCTCCACGTCCACTTTAACGGCGCGGGCGGCAACGTGACCGCGGGGAAATACAACGATGGCACGCGCTCCAACCGAATGCTTCTCGCGACCCGGTTGTCCGAGGGGATGCGGGAGGCTTACGAAAAGAGCGAAAAACGCCCCCTTACCCCGCAGGAGATTGGCTGGAACAGCGTCCCGGTGAGGCTGCCGCTTTCTCCGCACCTCAATGAAGCAGAACTCGTGACCAAGCTCAAAGAGACGCCGGCGAAGGGATATATTTCGTTTGCCGACCAGTTGGCATGGGTGCGCCGAAATCAATCAGGGCGTTCCCTTGACGTGACCTGTTTGCGCATTGGCTCTGCTCGGATGCTCCATCTTCCCGGGGAATTATTTGTGGAGTACCAGCTCGCGGCCAAAGCGATGCGGCCCGACCTGCACGTGTTCATGGCGGCGTATGGAGATTACGGCCCGGGATATATCGGAACAGCGGCGGCCTACCCCGAGGGTGGGTACGAAACGGGGGTCACCTCCTCGAATGTAAGCCCAGACTCAGAAGAAGTTCTTCTGGCAGCGATGCGCCAATTGCTCGAAGCTCCGAAGGTTAAATAACGTACTCAGGATCATCTCCCTCGCGTTTTGATTTGCGTCGCACTGCCGGCGAATGAAGCAATGCGAGCAGAGGCGGGGTCACTCCATCGGCTTGCATCCCTGCGAGGGTGCGATCCGCCATTTCCTGAAGAGTGATCGCATCAAACACACTCGCAAGCGAGTCTCGCGCTTCGATCATGAGCCGGCGGACGCCACAATGTTTTTCGTCGGGGCAGGAACACGGCTGATAAGCAGAATGACTGGCGCAAGCGATCGGAGCGAGAGGGCCTTCGAGAAAGCGCACTAAATCACCGACGCGAATCTCTGCAGCGGGTTTGGCGAGCGTATACCCTCCGCGCTTCCCCCGGGTGGCGCTCAAAAAGCCGCCCTGCCGGAGGTTCAGCAGAATCTGTTCGAGAAATGGCACAGGGATGCGCTGCGCCTCTGCAAGGGCTGTGAGAGGCACGAGCGACTCGCCTTGAGTGCTTGCAATCGCCAGATCGAGAAGGACGCGCAGGGCGTATTCACCGCGTTTGGAGAAGTTCACAGGTTTTAAGGGGGGATGTGAGCTGAATCATTGAGCAAAACAGCATCCCATGCACAGGCAAAAAACACTCACTGCGAAACGCCTCCCCTTGGGATCAGGCGATCGCGTTCAGCAGAGGCGTTGGATCAGGGGTTGCGTCCAACCAGACACGGCGCAAGTGGCGTTTGCCGTCCTTCATTTCAATCGTCAACTCCAAGACATTCCCAGCCGCACAACTCTGGAGAGCGTGGACATAGGAGGCCACTTTCTCCTTTTGCTGGCTCATCCACAGCGTGAATTGCTCCTGTGTGAGCGCCGACTCCTTCCAAAACGCTTCCAAATCAACCGTCACCTCGGCAAAGCGCTTGCACAGAAAGCTCCGCTCTAAAAAGGCAAAGAGGTTGCCGGCTTTGGGACCCGCATCCTTGTCCAACAATACTTTGTAAATCGCCTTAAACGCGACAGGCTGTTCAATCGGCGTCAAACGCGCCGTCTCAAAGACTGTTGCCTGCAACACAGCGTCTTCCCATTCAACATCAGCCAGGGCCAAGCCAAGTCTCTGCAAGAAGGCGCGCTGAGTGGCACTCAATTGTGCCACGCTCGCAGGGAGAGTTTCCTGCAGCCGCGTCTTTTCCTCTTCCTTGGCGTAGTGCTCGACCCAAATCTCCGCTGATTTTAAACGCCGCTCCAAGGCCGTGCGCTCCACTTGGGTCAACAACCGGCCGTGGCGCTTTTCGATCTCCTGAACAGGCTCGAGATGAGGCATCTGGGCAAGCGCACTCACAAGCTGGAAGTTGGCTTGAAAATAGTCCCCCTTGGGCTGCGTCTCTGCCAACTGGTAGACGAGCGCCTCGTCAGGCGTGGCATTTTTGTCGTGGCAAACCCGCGTATGGTAGCGGTCGAATTCGTTGAAAAGTTTGACGATTCCCTCTTCGTTGACGTCGAAGTTGACTGGCGAATTCGGCTTGGTGCGGATCATCAAAAACCGCAGGACCTCCGCAGGAAGGAGATCTGTCATGTCGCGCGCGCTCGCTCCGACCCCGCGCGAAGAGGACATCTTGGCCCCGCCGACCAAGAAGAACTCGTAGGGCACGTTCTTGGGCGGTTCCTTTTGAAAAATTGCCTTCAGGCACGCGGCCGCGACATCGCGTGAACCGCCCTTGGTGGAGTGATCCTTCCCCGCGCCCTCAATGGTGACGGGAAAAGTCACCCACTTGGCCACCCATTCCAGCTTCCACGGTAATTTTCCGTTTCCATTCAAGGGAGACATTTTCCCTTCATGGCCGCACCCGCGCGCCCATTTCACCATGTTCTCCCGGCACCTGTAACTGACTTGGACGCCGTCGTATGCAAATACTTCCGTGGTCCCAATACGCGCACAGTTTTCGCACACCACCTGGAAGGGATACCACGTGGCGGGCCTGTCTGAATTGGAGACCTCCTTGTAAACGCGCCGCACGATGTCGGCATGGCGCAAAATGAGGTCGATCACCTCGTTAAAACGGCCGGACCGATAAATATCCCGCATCCGGTACGGTTCAACTGTGACACCAAGTTCCCGGAAGACCCCCCAAAACTCGCCCATATAATGCTCGGCCATGTCGGACGCCAAAGACCCGTCCGGAGGAGGAACGTTGCAAAGGGGCTGCCCCAAGTACTTTTCAAAATGTTCCCCCTTCCCTGCGGGGATTTCATCAAGGGGATCGTAGTCGTCCACGCCAAAAAGATACCGCGCCTCAATGCCCTTGGACTGGAGGGTTCGGAAAATGGCATCGTGAATCAACACCCCGCGCAGTGCGCCGACATGAACGCGCCCCGAGGGAGTCTTTGAATCATTAATAATTTGAGGGCCCTGACACTGAGCGGCTACTTCTTCACACCAAAACATAAGGGAAGAGAGCAAAGCAAAAGCTGAATGAAATTACCCGCAATTTCGCTTCATCTTTCTCTTGGCACTCCTGAGGCGCCCTCACGAATGAGCTCCTGCCTCGTTCTTCCACCAAAGAGAGCCTCGAGATGGAGATTGTCATGTTCGCCCCTCTCCTTCTTTACTTGTGACCCCCATTCATGGAAGCCGCCCCAACCTACCATCAGGAAATCACCGTGAGCTGGGCATTCCCGGTTTTTTTCACACGTCATCTTTTTGCTCCAGAGAATCCCGTGCTCGTGCAAACGGTCTCACGGCTCAAAGAAAAGCGGCGCCATCGCGCTATCGTTTATGTGGATTCGCGGATTCTTGAGCGGGATCCTGCGCTCCAACAAAAAATAGCGGCCTACTTCAAATCCCATGCCGACACGCTGGAGCTTGCAACGGACGTGCAACCCGTGCCCGGTGGGGAAGCCTGCAAAAACGATCTTCGCTACGCGGAATCCGTCATGCGCCAGTTGCTGGAACTGCGCATGGACCGCCAGTCTTACGTGCTCGCCATCGGCGGCGGGGCCGTACTGGATGCGATTGGATTTGCGGCCGCGCTGGTGCACCGCGGGTTGCGCCTGGTACGCATCCCGACAACGGTCCTCGCGCAGAACGATGCGGGCGTGGGCGTGAAAAACGCGGTGAATTACCTTGGGAAAAATGCCTTGGGAACGTTCGCCCCGCCGTTTGCCGTGCTCAACGACTTCGAGTTTCTACGCTCCCTCCCCGACCGGGACTGGTTGAGTGGTGTGGCGGAGGCTTTCAAGGTGGCCATCATTCGGGACCGCGTTTTCTTTGACGACCTCTGCAAAGCCGCGCCGCGTTATCCGGCGCGGGACTTCGAAGCCATGACCGATTTGGTCGCCCGGTGTGCGGCCTTGCATCTCGACCACATTCGCTCGAACGGCGACCCCTTTGAGTACGGAACGGCGCGTCCGCTCGACTTTGGCCATTGGTCGGCTCACAAAATGGAGCTGCTCTCGGACTTTGCAATCTCGCACGGAGAAGCGGTGGCCACGGGTGTGCTCTTGGATTCAATCTACGCGCATTCGCAGGAATGGATTACGGCGGACGAACTCAACCGCATCGACACAGGGCTGCGCCAAAGCGGCTTTGCGCTTTGGTTTGATACCCTCAATCTGCGTGACGCATCCGGCGAGCGGCAGATTTTTGCGGGCCTTCGCGACTTTCAAGAACACCTCGGAGGCGAACTTTGCGTGACCTTTCCACAAGGCATTGGCGCCAGATTTGAAGTCAACACCATCAAGATGGAAGCCATGGAAGAGGCCCTTCTGGATTTAGAGAGACGGGCGCACCCTCGGGGATGATCCTTTTTTTCTCTGTCTCCGATGGAGGAGGAGGCCCGGATTTCCCTCTTGTTTTGCAGCACCCATACATCTTCCTGAATCCCGTAACCGTCACTTCAACATTGACACCCCCGCCCTAGGCTGGTGGGTTTCTGTTCGGTGAAATCGGGAACTCGCAAGGAAGCGCCCCCGATCCCCCTTAACCCCCACCCCAAATCCAGAACTGCGGCCGTGCGTCATCTAACCCGATAGTTGACGCTTCAGCTGCTTTTGACTCCCACCCCCAACCCAATAACAACCCAATATGAATAGTCCAAACAACAACCAAGGCATTGTTACGAATGCCAACCGGCTTCTGTGGGCCGGCTTTATGGCCATTCTGGCTGCCGGCGTCGGTTTTGCCCTCCGTGGCGGAATCTTCGGTCTGTGGGCCAAAGAATATGGCTTCACGGCAACCCAACTCGGGGCGATTGGCGGAGCGGGATTCACCGGCTTTTGCTTCGGCATCATCATCGGCGGAGTCATCGTCGACAAACTGGGCTACGGCAAGTTGGTGGCCCTGGCGCTGCTCGGCCACATCCTCTCCGCAGTCGTGACCTTCGGCGCGAGCACTCCGGAAAATGCGTACAACTTCCTCTACTGGGGAATGTTCATTTTCGCGTATGCAAACGGAACGCTTGAAGCCGTCGCGAATCCTTTGGTGGCAACCGTTTTCCCACAGAAGCGCATGCACTACCTCAACATCCTGCACGCCTCCTGGCCGCTAGGGATGGTGGTGGGTGCACTCGCCAGCTACATTCTCGGCACAAAGCTCGGACTCGGATGGAAGGGTCAGCTCTCTTTCTATCTTGTGCCGACAGCGATCTACGCCGTCATGTTCATGGGACAACACTTTCCAAAGTCTGAGGCGGCCGCTCAGGGCGCCAGCCTTGGCGAAATGTTCAAGGACGTTGGCATTCTTGGCTCCCTCGTAGCCTGCTATTTGGTCTCCGTCTTTCTTGGCGGAGTGCTCAAGAACCCAAATCTGGGGCTTGCCATCGGAGGAGCTTTGGTCGTCGCCGTCGGCATCATCACTCGGTTCTCTTTCGGCTCCATTCTTCTTTTCGTACTGTTCATCACACACGCTCTGGTGGGCGCGGTGGAACTGGGCACCGACGGCTGGATTGAGAGCATCACTGGAAACCTGTTCACCGCGGAGCAGGGCAAATTGCTCTTCATCTGGACTTCAGCGATCATGTTCGGCCTGCGCTTCTGCGCCCACTTTATTGAAACCCGTCTGGGATTCACGCCCATCAGCCTCTTGTTGACTTCGGCCGTTCTCGCCTCCGTGGGGCTGACTCTGGCCAGCGGCATGGAATCCTTCAACATTGCCCTCATCGCTCTGGGAATTTACGCCCTTGGAAAAACCTTCTTCTGGCCCACCATGCTCGCCGTTGTGGGTGACCGCTTCCCACGTTCGGGCGCCGTCGCCATGTCCATCATGGGCGGAATCGGCATGCTTTCCGCTGGTCTTCTGGGGGGACCGGGCCTTGGCTATTCCAAGGACCGTTTCGCCTCCGAAGCTCTGAAGACTGAAAACGCAGCTCTCTACGAGCAGTCCAAGGCGGAGAAACCTTCGGCATTCCTTTTCCTTTCTGAGGTGACCGCCATTGACGGAAAGAAACTTGAGGAAGCCAAGACCGCTGTGAAAGAGGATAAAGCCACGGAAGACCAAAAGGTGATCGTGAAAGCCAACCAAGCGGGTGACCGTGCCACACTCAAGGCGGATTCCTTTATCCCCATGAGCATGGCTGCCATCTATTTGCTCTTGATGTTCTACTTCAAGGCCGTCGGCGGTTACCGCCCATTGAGCCTCGCAGAAGCTCACAAGTCCTAGTCTAAAGCGCACTCCGCGCTTCTAAAAGCCCGCAGGCCAGCAACGGTCTGCGGGCTTTTTATTACCCCACTGCCCTGCCCAAAGACCGTTCAAGCGCGGATAATCCCGGTCATTTTTCCTAACAATTCGGATCGGCGCGGGCTTTACTTCACTAAAGAAAGCCATTTCGCTTATGAAAAATCTGGCGACCCCACATGCTCCCGCCCTCCAAAGAGGCCTCGCCCTTTTACAGGCACTCGCCACGCGCCCCAATGGCGCCTCCCAAAGTGAACTCGCGAACCTTCTCAAACTTTCCCAGACTGCAGTTCACCGCATTGCCGCAGCCCTTGAGCACCTCGGTTATGTTCAAAAACACGCAGCCACGCGCACACTGCGGGTGACTCAGAAACTGCTGCTCCTCGGGCAACCACACTCCGGTGGACGCAGCCTCATTGAAGCCTGCCTGCCAGCTTTACGCGCCATTGCACGGCTCACCAACGAGACCACGCAACTATGCGTTCTCGCCGACGTACAATGCGTCATTCTCGAACAGATCCCTTCCAGTCATCCGTTCAAATATGTGGTCGATCTGGGTTCACGCGCCCCCACGCAATGCTGCGCCCCGGGAAAAGCCATGCTCGCATTCCTGCCGGAACCCGAGCGGACCGACGTCATGCAGTCGCTTGTCTTTCGCGCTTTTACTCCAAACTCCATCGTGTCCTCCGAGGTCCTGCTCAAAGAACTTAGCGCAGTGCGCGACCTTGGATACGCCGTGGACGAGGGAGAGCATTTTGAAGGCATCCACTGCATCGCAGCGCCCCTTCTTGATGCGCACGGCCTGCCCTTCGCGGCCATTACAATAGCCGGCCCTTCCACGCGTATACCCAAAACGATTTTCCCCGAATGGGGCGCCGCCATTGTAGCCGCAGCCTCCGACGCAGCGCTGGAATTCATGCTTTAAGCTCGGACCTCCAACCGCACGTCCTCCAATCCTTGACCCTTCCTTATGCGCCTTGAATTTATCGGCCGAAGCACCGCACTCATCCTGGCCGCGTGGAGTCTGCTGGGAAACGCGCATGGTTTTGCAGAACCAACCAAACTGACGGCTGAAGAGACCGCCTTCTTTGAGACTCATATCCGGCCGATTTTTGTGACGGAATGCATCGAATGCCACGGGGCGGAGAAGCAAAAGGGCGGCCTGCGTCTGGACTCGCGCAAAGGCTGGCAAAAGGGCGGTGAATCGGGTGCGTCTATCGTGCCGAAGGACCCCGAAGGGAGCCTGCTTTTGCGCTCCATTAAACATCTGGAACCGGAGCTCAAAATGCCGGAAAAGGCGCCGAAGCTTGACGATTCTGTGCTGCAGAACTTCACGCGTTGGATTGCCATGGGAGCGCCGGATCCGAGGGATGAACCTCCCCTAGCCGCCGCCCAGAAACCGGCCTGGCCAGAGCTTTTGGCGGCGCGCCGCTCCTGGTGGTCGCTGCAACCCTTGCGCCCCACCACGGAGCTTCTTGCGTTCGCGAATACACACGAGACAAAGCACGCTTCGAGCACAGCGCCCAAAAACAGCATCGACCAGTTTCTAAACACATCGCTCTTTAAAGCGGGCCTCACGCCGGAAGCTCCAGCGTCGCCTGAAATCCTTGTGCGCCGCCTCCACTTCATACTCGTAGGGTTACCCCCCTCGCCCGATGACGTTCACACCTTCCGAGCCGCTCACGCACTCGACCCCAAAAAAGCCGTCCGTGACCGCGCTCAAACATTGCTCAACTCGCCCCACTTTGGCGAACACTGGGCCCGCCACTGGATGGATCTCGTGCGCTACGCGGAATCTCATGGAAGCGAAAGTGACCCGGAAATTCCCGCCGCCTACCAGTACCGGGACTATCTGATCCGCGCATTTAATGCCGACGTGCCCCTGGACCAACTTATCCGCGAGCACCTCGCGGGAGACCTGCTTCCACGTCCCAGACTCTCTGCGGAGGGCATTAACGAATCGCGCATCGGTCCTGCGCATCTGCGCATGTGTGACCATGGCTTCCAACCCGTGGACAGCCTGGACGACCAGATCAAGGCGGTGGACAACCAGATCGATGTTGTTTCCAAAGCCTTCCAGGCACTCACGGTGTCCTGCGCACGTTGCCATGACCACAAATTCGACGCCATCAGCCAGCGCGACTACACCGCACTCTACGGCATTTTCTCGAGCGTCCGTCCCGCGCAGCTTCCGATCGAGTCGGACGAGCACCTGCAGCTCTCGAAGAAGGTGGAGCTTGCGAAACTCAAAAGCACCATCCGCAACGAACTCTCCGCGGTTTGGCTCTCACAGCTTCGCTCCTTCCCCGCTGCAGTGGCGCAAGCCGTTTCTCCTCCTCTTGAAAAGGGTGTCGCGGAGTTGCAAGAGCGCCTTGCGAACGGAAATAAAACGCTCGCTCAAAAACAATGGGCAAGCGTCACGAGTGGCGCACCAAAACAGTCCCCAGCCCCGTATGCGATCTGGAATTTTTCCCGCGACGCCAATGACCAACTGGGTCGGGTGCGATCAGAACTTGTCGGGGGAGCGACGGTGAAAGACGGGGCCTTGCTGCTGGATGGAAAGGGCGCGTTTTTGCGCACCGAACCGCTGCCTGTGGAAATCACCGAAAAAACTTTCGAGGCATGGCTGAGCACCTCGAATTTGGAGCAGCACGGCGGCGGGATCGTTGGGCTTGAGCAAATCAAAACCCATGCTTTCGACACCGTCGTGTATGCGGAGAAGCAGCGCCGCAAATGGCTTGCAGGAAGCAACAACCATAGGCGTTCGGAGCAGACTGAAGGGGCGGAGGAAAACTCAGGCACCAATGACACCATCCACGTTGCCATCAGTTATGCGGCGGATGGCAGGATCTCGGTCTTTCAAAACGGAAAACCCTATGGAAAACCATTTCGAAAGGATGCGCTGCAGACGTATCCCGCTGGGGACAGTCGCCTTCTGATTGGGCTACGCCATACGGGAGCGGGAAGCGGTTTTTTTGAAGGCACGATCAGGGAGGTCCGCCTTTACACCCGCGCGCTTTCTGAGGAAGAAGTCGCCGCCTCGTTTGCCGGAGGCATGCTCCCAAAAACAACGACAATCCAGTCGGAAAAAAACACAGAAAAGGCCGACCCGGAGTTAGACGCGTTGAGCGCAGAGGCCAAGAAACTGCAGACCGAAATTGCCGCCAAAGTTCCCGGCACCGAGCGCGAGCCTTTGAGCAAAGCAACAGCCGCCGCCGAACACCCGCTGCACATGGCGTACAAGGCTGCAACGACTGCTCCAGGGACATTTGCAGCAGGACTCTCCGCGTACAGGTCCAAAATGGAAACGGTGATCCGAGGGGCGAAAGAGTTTAATGCAGAGAACTTTTCGGAATCGTGGGACCTTGCCGGGGCAAATCAGGCGAGTTGGTTTGTGAGCGGGCCGGACACGGCGCCGGTAGCGTGCGGGGATTTTCGGGTTGAACGCGAAGGTGACAAAGCGCTTGTGTCCCTTCTTCCCTCCGGGATTGGTGGCTCCACAATGGTGCCGCAGTTTGGAGGTGTCGCCATGTCTCCTGAGTTCAAGATTACGACCAAAAACATCAGCGTGAAATTCGCCGCCACGAACGGGGCGATGCTACGAGTCATCTGCGACAATTATCCGCTGGGGACCAATTCGATTTTTCCGCGCGCCATTGTGCAGCGTAAAGATTCGGCGTGGTCTGTTCTCGACACGGAGTATCGGATGAACACGAGTGCGTTTCTTGAAATGAGCACTCCGGGGCACCAGACAAGGCGGGCCGAGCCCCCTAAAGGAGCCGCGGGCGTGGCCTCCAACGAACCATTTTTCGTGGTCGAAAAGGTCCTTTTTCACAACGGGAAGGCCGCTCCGAAAGAGGTGCATCCAACGCTTGAACTGCTTCTTGAGAAATGCACCCGCCCGGAGCCGCAGGGTTACCTTTTGGAACTTGGAAACTGTCTTGCAGAAGCGGTGAAGGCGTGGCGCGAAGGAACACTCAGTGAAGCACAACGCGGCCTTCTTGACAGTGCGCTTCAAACCGGACTGCTCTCCACAACCGCCTCTGCAACGCCAGCCTTGGGGCAGGCCGTTTCCAAATACAGGGGCCTTACCAAGGCCATGCCCACGCCTACATTCGCTCCGGGCGTTCTCGAACACCGCGCCAGAGACGCCGCATTTTTGCCGCGTGGTGATTATAAAAAGCCGGGTGACACAGTGCCCCGCGGATTTCTCGAAGTCCTCGATAAAAAGGCGATAGCGGGAGAGCAAAGCGGCCGGCTGGAACTCGCGGAGCGCATGCTTTCAGACGCCAACCCTCTGACGTCTCGTGTGATGGCGAATCGGATTTGGCTTTGGACGTTTGGAAGCGGGATTGTGGGCACTCCGGACAACTTTGGACGGATGGGCGAGAAGCCCACGCATCCGGAGTTGCTTGATTTTTTGGCGGCAAAACTGAAGTCGGAGGGATGGTCCCTCAAAACTTCGCTGCTGCAGCTGGTGGACACAGATGCGTTCCAGCGGTCCTCGACGGTTTCTGAAACAGCGGCGAAGGTGGATCCCCTCAACACGCTTCTCTCACACGCCCACGTTCGAAGGCTTGAAGCCGAGTCCATCAGGGACGGGCTTTTGAGCGTCTCCGGCAAACTGGATACCACGCTGCTGGGGCCTTCGGTGGCGGCAACGGCGCCTCGCCGCAGCGTTTATTTGCAACTGCGCCGCAACAGCCTGCCGCCGCTGCTCACCACCTTTGACGCGCCCAAGCCCTTCACCACTTTGGGGCGCCGAGACAGCACCACCGTGCCGGCGCAGTCCCTGACCTTGATGAATGATCCCGCAATCATGCAGCTTGCCAAGTCTTGGGCCGACTCACTCAAGGCCAAAATCCCGGACCGCAACGGACGAATTGACAGCATGTTTGAGAAGGCTTTAGGACGTCCTCCATCGCGTGAGGAGACGGAGAAAGCGAAGGCCCTGCTCGGATCTTTCGGGGCTGAGGACGACCTTGCGCCCCTCGCCCACGCTCTATTTAACCTCAAGGAGTTCATTTACCTCCGATAACCGCTTTTTCAGCAACAACGGCTCCGCATAGACCCCACACGCCATGAACTCTCCCGCTTTATCCCGCCGCTCCATGCTGGCACGCTGCTCCCTCGGGTTTGGCTCGCTCGCGCTGAGCGATCTTTTGACAAAGGCTGCGAGCACTCCGGACTCGACGACTGCACCTCCGGTGCCAAGACGAAATGCAAAAGTGGACTCGGTCATCTTTTGCTACATGAGCGGCGGATTTTCTCATGTGGACTCCTTTGATCCCAAACTCGAGCTGGCCCGGCGTCATGGCGAAGCAATGCCGGTTCCAGTGCAACCCACGATGTTCAACAACAACGGGAACATCATGGCGAGTCCTTGGGAAGCCGCTCCCAGAGGCAAATCCGGGCTCCTGTTCACGAATCTTTTCCCCCAGATCGCAGACTGTGCGGATGACCTCACCATCATCCGGTCCATGACCACCAAGGTGAATGAACACGCGCAGGGGAATTACATGTTCCATACAGGGTTTCCCTTTATGGGGCATCCCAGTGCGGGCGCGTGGGTCAGTTACGGGATGGGTTCAGGGAATCAAAACCTGCCCGCCTTTGTGGTTCTGCAAAGCGGCGGCGCGACAACTCCCCATGGAGGCGTGGGGGTGTTCAGCTCCGGATATTTACCGGCACAATATCAGGCTTCTGTTCTTAAATCCGATGAGGGCGCGCCCCTTGCATTTATCCAGCCCAATGAATCCAACGACCGACAGAAAGCGAGCCTCGGCTTCATCCATTCCCTAGACAACGACTTCTTAAGGCAGGCGTCGGACGCGCGCGTGGCGGCTGCGATCTCAAACTATGAAACCGCCTACCGTATGCAGACGGCGGTGCCCGAGTTGTGTGAAATCAAAGGGGAATCGGAGGCTGTTCAAAAGATGTACGGGATCGATTCGGCGGACAAATACACGGCGGCTTACGCGAGACAAGCGCTTGTAGCGAGACGGCTTGTCGAACGAGGTGTGCGTTTTGTGGAATTGAGCTGCCTGTCTGTCGGCATTGGCGCGGGTGGGGCGGCAAACCCTTGGGATCAGCATGGCAAGATCAAGGAGGGGCATGGAGCGATGGCTCGGCAAGTGGACCAGCCCGTGGCGGCGCTGATTCAGGATTTGAAGCAGAGAGGGCTCTTTGAGCGCACGCTGATTATTTTCGCCGGCGAATTTGGGCGCACCCCGTTTTCCCAAGGAAGTGACGGGCGCGATCATAACCCGATGGGCTTCAGTGTCATGCTCGCAGGCGGTGGACTCAAGCGCGGCTTTGCCTACGGTGCCACCGATGAGCTGGGTTATTACGCGGTCGACAAAGCGGCCACGGTTTACGACCTGTGGGCGACCGTGTTGCACCTTCTGGGGATGGATCACGAGCGTCTCACGTATCGATTTGGTGGCAGGGATTTCCGCCTCAGTGATGTCCACGGCCAGGTGCTGAAGGAGGTGCTTTCCTAAAGATTGAATGCGTTGGGTCGTGCTTTGTGTTCGGAGAGTTCTGAGGTATCTTTGAGAGGACTCTGTGTCCACCGTCCTGCACTTATAGCCATGAACCCCAAGCTCAAAGCCCACATCATAGCGGACTGGAGAGGATTGCCTGAGGAACCTTTTCCAAAGAACACGGCCAAGGCTCCCGGGCCGATAGTGGAGAAGTTGCTCGCAAGTCTGGGACTGCAGCAGAGGGTCCGGGAGGACGAGATCAAGAGTGCGTGGTCGGAGGTTGTGGGTGACTTCATAGCCAAACACGCGGCGCCTGCTACCCTTGCGCAAGGCGTTCTTGCGATACATGTGCTGCAGCCCACCGTACACTTCGAACTGGAGAGAGTTTGGAAGAAAACACTGCTCACCAAGCTGCAGGAACGGTTTGGCAAAACAACGATCCGCGAAATTCGCTTCCGCCTGGGATAACCCTGGAAACGGCAATGAGGGATCACATGCCGGAGGCATCACAGCCATTTGCCGGCGGTTGAGCGTAGCGACACCACCGGTTGTCAGACCACAAAACAAGGCATCCCGGAGGGATGCAAGACTGCGCCAAGCGTAGGTTCTTCACCGGTACCGCGCAGCTTCAGACAGCCCCAGCACACTCTGGCATCCCTTTGGGATGCGTGTTTGTGGGGCTGGAAGGTACCGGTGGTGTCGCTTCGCTCAACCGCCGGCTAATGGCTGGGAACCCTCCGGGTTCAGGCA
>CANJPY010000073.1 GCA_947476255.1 Chthoniobacteraceae bacterium
GCCACACGGCAATGCAAATGAAGCAAACCGGAGAACAGCCTCCGAGAGCCGGATGCGGGAAATCCGCCCGTCCGGTTCGATGAGGGGGAGAGGAGGACAAGGAGTGGTTGTGGCCGCAAACCATCCTCGTCTCCCTACTCTATTAACAGACCGGATGCGGTTGGCTCCGGGAACGGCCGCCATCGGTGGACTCTGTTTGCAGCGTCCAGCCTTTGTTTTCGTCGTTGTGATTTCGGATCTGCACGACGATAGTCCCATTGTCGGCTTCCACCGCATGCAACTCGTGGTAGCGCGGCTTGTCGCCCTTCCTGAGGGGAATCTCAGCCAACCATTCCCACGTCCGGCCATCATCTTTGGACTCACAAACTCCAACCTGCCTGTTCTCGCCGCTCAGTCGTTTTCCAGCATAGAGCAGACGCCCGTCCCTCAACAAAATCGGACCGTGAGGACTGTTTACAAGGGTCGGGATCCGTGTGGACCAAGAAAGGCCGCCATCCGTCGAACGTATGCACCACTGCCCGATGTCCGCCTTGCGTTCAGCCTCGGAAAGCCTTGCGTGAGGGGCCTGCCATCGCGTCAAGTGCGCCGGCGACGTTGGATTTGAACATGCCGGCTAAAAGCATCCTCTAAGCAGTACTCGACTTTTAGGATTATCTCTTTCCACATCCTCCCTCTATCCCGCAACCTTGCCTCATCATGCGTGCTCCTACCTTTATTTTAACCCTTCTCAGCCTTTGCGCGTCGGCTGTCGCTGAGAATAAAATCGTTTTCCTGGCCGGAAGTCGCAGCCATGGCCCGGGCGAACACGAGTTTTACGCGGGGTGCCAGATTCTCGCCAAAGCTCTGAACGAACAAAGCGGACTCGACGTCAAAGCGGAGGTGATAAAAGGTTGGCCTGCGGATGAATCCATTCTTGACGGTGCGAAAGCGATCGTCATTTATGCCGACGGGACGAGCGTCGTCGGCAAAGGTTGGGAGAAAATGGATGCGCTCGCGAAGCAGGGAAAAGGCATCATGTTGATGCACTACGCAGTTCACCCGGGCGCGCCCGAGGGTGAAAAGTATTACCGTCCGTGGATCGGAGGCGCGTTTGAAACGGGGTGGTCTGTGAATCCGCATTGGGTTGCGGACCTCAAAGCCCTGCCCAACCACCCTGTGTCCCGCGGCGTATCGGAGCCCGTGGAAGCCTACGACGAATTTTATTACCACATGCGTTTTCGCCCGGCGCGTGGGGAGGTGCTGGATTTGGTGACAGCGACCCCGACAAGAGAACGGGTGAAGAAGTACATTAATCTTTGGAACGAGCACGGCGTGGCCGAACTGGGCAAACCGCAGACGCTCATGTGGGGTGTGGAACGTGCAGATGGCGGTCGGGGCGTTGGCTTTACTGGCGGGCATTACCACCGCAACTGGTCTGTGGACGGCTTTCGAAAACTGGCATTGAATGCCATCGTTTGGACGGCGGGCATCGAGGTACCCAAGGACGGCGTCGTGTCAAAGCCAGTCAGCGAGGACGAATTAAACGCGAATCTTGATGATAAGGGCGCGAACAAGCCGCGTCTCACAGTGCCAAAGGCGGGAGAATTTAAAACGCTTCCATCGGCGGAAATCCCGAAAGAACGGGAGTCAAAATTTCCAGTGCTCACTGCCGCCCCAACAGAAGCCCCAGGCAAGGCCACAACCGCTTCGGTTGCCGCGAAGGCGGTCGTGGAAGGGGCGTTGGATTCGAGCACTAGCAAGGATCTCGCCAGCGAACCCACCGAGGTGCCCACAGAAATGTTCACACTGCCCGAAGGCCTCGAAGTGACGCTCTGGGCGAAGTCGCCTCTTCTTCGGAATCCAACCAACATCGACTTCGACGCACAAGGCAGGCTCTGGGTGGCTGAGGGCGTCAATTATCGAGGTAAAGCAGGGCGCCAAAAAGAGGGCGACCGCGTGGTCATTCTCGAAGACACCACCGGAAACGGGGTTGCCGACAAGAGCACTGTCTTTGTCCAGGAACCCGCGCTCGCTTCTCCGCTTGGGGTGGCAGTCTTCGAAAACAAAGTGATCGTTTCCCAGCCTCCAGACATGCTTGTGTATACGGACGTCAATGGGGACGGGAAGTTTGACGCAGACGTGGACAAGCGCGAGGTTCTTCTCACCGGCTTTGGCGGCCGCCAGCACGACCACAGTTTGCACAGTGTCACAGCCGGCCCCGACGGGCTTTGGTATTGGAACCAAGGGAACATGGGGGCGCAGTTTACGGACAATTCCGGAAAGACCTTCCGGATGGGCAGCCCGTATCAAATGCAAAACATCGCCGGAGAAAAAAGCGATGACGGTCACGTTTGGATCGGCGGTTTCGCAGCGCGGATGAAGCCGGATGGAACACAAGTGAAAGTGATCGGCCACAATTTCCGGAACAGTTACGAGCAGGCCGTGACCTCCCTTGGCGACGTGTTTCAAAGCGACAACGACGACCCACCCGCATGCCGCGTAAGCGCGATGCTGGAAGGCGGAAACGCCGGGTTTGCCTCTGCGGACGGGAAACGCTCCTGGGCAGCCGACAGGCGTCCCGGACAGGACGTTCCCTCGGCGGAATGGCGACAGGAAGACCCGGGAACCATGCCCGCGGGAGATATCTACGGAGGAGGCGCTCCCACTGGGGTCGCCTTTTACGAAAATGGCGCACTCGGGGATAAATGGAACGGCCTCCTGCTTGCATGCGAGAGTGGGAAAAACGTCGTGTTTGGCTACCTCCCCAAGCCAGACGGCGCCGGGTGGAAACTCGAGCGCTTTGATTTCTTCACCTCCAACAAGGAAAAGGAATGGTCCGGATCAGACTTCCTCGCAGGGAGGCCGCAGAAGTCGGAGCTCAAAAACTACTTCCGCCCCAGCGACGTCACTGTCGGTCCGGACGGCGCGATTTACGTCGCCGACTGGTTTGACTCCAAAGTCGGAGGCCACGGCACAAATGATGCCCGTTTAACGGGGGCCATCTATCGGATTGCTCCGAAGGGATTTAAATCGGTGGTGCCAAAGTTGGATCTCACCACCACGGCTGGACAAATTGCCGCGCTCAAGAGCCCCGCGCCCAATGTGAGATTCAGCGGGTTCACCCGTCTCAGGGCACAGGGCGAAAAAGCGGTGCCCGCAGTGGCCGCGCTTTTGGAAGACGCCAACCCTTACCTCGCCGCTCGCGCCGCATGGTTGCTTGCTCAAATGGGTGATGCCGGCGTGGCGAAGGTACGCCCCTGGCTCGAGTCCAAGGAGCCAACGCGCAGACTGGTGGCATATCGCGCTCTGCACCGGGCCGGGCACGATGCGTCCGCGCTCGACTCAAAAATGGCTGCTGACGAGTCGCCGGCAGTGCGCAGGGAAGTCGCGCTACACCAGCGCGATGTACCAGCTCAAAAAAGCGTTGAGCTACTGGTTACAATTGCGGGCAAATTCGACGGCGTGGACAGGGCCTACCTCGAAGCCATCGGGCTTGGCAGTGAAGGAAAGGAAAGCGCGGTTTATCAAGAAGTCTCAAAATCGTTCGCAAAAGATCCGCTTGCATGGACTGAAGCGGCGGCAAAAATTGCGTGGAGACTGCATCCTGTGGAAGCGCTTCCAGCGCTCAAAGCGCGTGCGCTGGCGGCTTCGCTGACACCCGAGGCACGTAAACTGATGCTGACCGCGCTCGCCTTTTCGCCCACGAAAGAAGCGGCGGCGGCGATGCTGGATATCGCTGCGGCAAAAGCGTCCGGCCAGGAAGCAATGGCTTTGTGGTGGCTCATGAACCGTAAAAACGACGTCTGGTCTGCTTTTGATCTCGCGACTTTGTTGAAGGAACGTGATCTTTACGACCCGGCCACCGTGAAACTGATGTCGGTGGAAATGCCTCCTACCATTCCGAATAACCCCGTTCTTCCCTCCCCTGCCGAAATCGCGGCGCTGCCTGCAGATCCCGTGCGGGGTAAGGCGGCTGTGGGCGTTTGCTATGCCTGCCATCGCATTGCAGGAACTGGCGCGGAATTCGGTCCGGAGTTGACGGAGTTCGGAAAACAGCAGACCAAAGAAGCCATCGTGGAAGCCATTTCTAATCCATCATCTTCCATATCACACGGTTACGATGGATTTGAGGTTAAAACCAAGGATGGGCTCACGATCACTGGGATGCCCTTGGCGAACGGGGATCCTGTGATCATGAAATGTATGGGAGGAATGGTGCAGACCGTCCCCAGAGAGAGAATTGCTTCGATGAAGAAAATGACGCGCTCCCTGATGTATGATCCCGCAACCCTTGGTCTGTCGGCGCAGTCGATTGCGGATATCGTGGCATTTTTGAAAGGGCTTTAAGAAGCCATGCCCGGACGTGGCATTCCTTCACTGGCGCGGGTTCAGAGCAAATCCCGCAACGTCAGCAACGTCAGCAAAGCGCAAATTGCGGGTCTGGCACAGCAAGAATGACCCGCAGTTTACAGACTTTCTGGCACATTTCCCAAGGTTCAAGCTAATGTTCCCCATGCGATCGCTTTTCATCACCCTGCTCCTGCTTTTACAGTTGCTTCAGGTTGCTCACGCTCAATTTCTCAGCGGCCCACCCAAAGCCGTCCCCTCGCTGATCGCAGACACCGCCGCGGTCGCAGCCGACAAGCCCTTCACCCTCGGCATTCGCTTCGCTCTGGCGGACCGGTGGCATATTTACTGGCAAGCGCCCGGAGACTCTGGAGCAGCGCCACAAGTGGAATGGGACCTGCCTCCGGGATTCACTGCCGGCGCTCTCCAGTGGCCCCTGCCCCATTCGCTGAAGTCCGAAGGTGACCTCTATACCAACGTGTACGAGGGGGAAGTTGTGCTTCCGGTGGAAATTCACCCTCCAAAGGAGCTTCCGGCAGGCCCGTTTGTCTTCAAGGCGAAGCTGAAGTGGTACGTGTGCTCTGAAACCTGCCTGCCCGGTGCGGGGGATGTCTCCCTCTCCCTGCCCGCGGGGCAACCTAAGCCCGCCAATGCCGAGGTTTTCACCCTCTGGAAAAACCGCCTCCCCCAATCCTCTCCCGCTCCCTTTTCCGTCGAATGGAGCCGCACCCCAGACGCCCTGCTTGTGAAAGTTCAGGGTGCCCCTGCCGGAGAAAAGGTCGAAGTTTTTCCCATCCCTCCCGTGGGCGCCACGGCGGATCACCCCGAACCCATCAGCCGTACCTATCGGATTCCAACCACTAATCAGGGACAGCCCGAAAGTTGGAAGGCGCTGGTGGTTCTTGAGGGCGGAGCCGGGGAACGGCGAGGCTGGGAAGTGGGTGCGGCGTTTGCGCCTGGCGTCTCAAATTCGGCGGTTCCTACTAGCGGCGGGACACCGGCAGGGGGTGCCACCTTTACTCCGAAAACCATCTCGCCTGAATCGGCAACTGCCACGGCCGCCGGCGGGATGGCCGGCGTTTTGTGGGCCGCTTTCCTAGGCGGACTCCTCCTGAATTTGATGCCCTGTGTCCTGCCGGTCATCGCGCTGAAAATCTTCGGGTTCACGCAACAAGCTGGCGAAGACCCCAAGCGCGTTTTCCGCTTGGGACTCGCTTTTGTGGGGGGAGTTTTCACGTTCTTTCTGGGCCTTGCCTTTGCCGTGATCGGACTCAAAGCCGCGGGCAGCGGACTTAACTGGGGATTCCAATTTCAAAACCCGCTGATTCTCACGGCGCTGATTGCCGCCGTTTTTGTTTTTGGGCTCAATTTGCTGGGCGTGTTTGAAATCACTCTGGGCGGCGACACCAATGCGAAACTCAGCGCGCTTTCGAGCAAGCAAGGCTATGGAGGGGCTTTTTTACATGGCGCCTTCACCACGCTCCTCGGAACCTCCTGCACGGCCCCGTACCTTGGAGTCACCCTGGGGTTCGCCGTCAGCCAACCTGCGCCGAGTGTCATCTTGATTTTTCTCACGATCGCCGCAGGCATGAGCCTCCCCTATCTTTTGCTCACGTCCAACCCCACCCTGTTGCGCTTTCTCCCGAAACCCGGCGCGTGGATGGAACGGCTCAAGCAAGTCATGGGTTTTTTCATTCTCGGGGTCGCCGTCTGGTTGCTCTCCGTCCTCGGACAATCCCGGGGAACTGCCGCCCTCTCTGGGGCCTGCGCCTTCCTGCTGGCGCTTGGGGTTGCCTGTTGGCTTCTGGGAACCCTGCGCTCGCGTCCCCTTGCTCTGCTCCTGAGCGTGGCCCTGGCTTTTGGCGGGTATCACGTCTTCTTAAAAGAGGCCCTGCACCAAACCGCCTCCCTCCCCGCCTCTAAAAGCGCTTTGACCGAAAAATGGGAACCGTTCTCACCCGAACGTGTGAACGCCGAACTCGCCAAAGGCCACCCCGTGTTTGTCGATTTTACGGCTGAGTGGTGCTTAAACTGCAAGGTCAACGAGCATGTCACCCTGTCAAAACCCGAGGTGCAGGCTGCTTTTAAAGAACATGACGTTGTTTTGCTGAAGGCAGACTGGACCAATGGTGACCCCATGATCACCGCTGAACTGAACAGGTTTAAACGCTTGGGGGTTCCGTTTTACCTTCTCTATCATCCGGCAAACCCAGAACCCAAAGTGTTTCCCGAGCTCTTGACGCCTGGGATAGTTCTGGAAGCCCTCGAAGCCCTGCCCAAAAAGTAAGGTCCCGAGGTTCAACGTATCGCCGCCTCCTCCTGCATGAATTTGCTCCTGCTTCAAACTCTAACCCTCCTGCTTCTTCCCGCTTACCTGTTGGGTTCCGTTCCTTTCGGACTTCTTATCGGCCGCCTCAAGGGCATCGACGTGCGAGAACACGGCAGCGGCAACATTGGAGCCACGAATGTGTGGCGGGTTTTAGGCCCAAAATGGGGGGGGCTCACCTTCTTTCTGGACGCCGCCAAAGGCTTTTTCGCCGTCAGTCTGGCGCAACAAATTGCCTGGCGGCAGGCCGCGCCGCCCGCCCTGGAGGATCAATACCTCGCCTATGCGGGCGTGTTTGCGGCGCTCTCCTGCATCGTGGGCCACAGCTTTCCAATCTGGCTCAAATTCAAGGGTGGCAAGGGAGTGGCGACCTCCCTCGGCGTGATCATCGGCCTCATGCCCCCGCTTGCCACAGGCGTTGTCCTCGGTCTCTGGATTTCCATCTTTGCCTTCTCCAGATACGTCTCCCTGGCCTCCATTATCGCCGCCCTCAGCCTCCCTCTCACCGTCGGCGTTCTCCTGAAAACCGGCGAACTCGAAGGCAGCGCTTATTTCGCGTTTTCCTGTGCCGCCGCGTTTTTGGTCGTGCGCCGGCACCGCGACAACATCCGGCGTTTATTTGCAGGCACTGAAAATCGTTTCGGCGCCCCTAAAGCTTAAAGATGAGCGCGATTTTTCAAAAAATCGGAGTGGTTGGCGCTGGGAGCTGGGGCACCGCCCTCGCTCTCCTGCTAGAGCGTAACGGCTGCTCCGTGACACTCTGGGGACACGATGCCGAGGCCCTCAAACGACTGGAAGAACACGGAGAAAACCGTGCCTATCTGCCAGGCGTTCCCCTGCCCAAAACCATCCACCTAACGCCATCCCTCTCCGCGCTCGCGGACTCCGAGCTGCTTCTGTTAGTGACGCCCTCGAGCGCCATGCGCGAGGTGGCCTCCCGTTTAAGTACCATAACGCTCCGAGCGGATGCCGTGCTCCTTTCCTGTACCAAGGGAGTCGAGCGCGGCAGCGGTTTGCGCATGAGCCAAATTTTGGAAGAAACCCTGCCGGGCCATCCCCTAGCAGTGCTCTCCGGTCCGAGTCACGCCGAAGAAGTCGCCCGCCTTGCTCCGACGGCCGTGGTCCTTGGGTGCGCCAACCCGGAGCTCCTCGGCCCCCTGCAGAGCGTTTTTTGCAATACGACCTTCCGCGCCTACACCAGCGGCGATATCACCGGCATCGAGCTCGGCGGCGCGCTCAAAAATGTCTTCGCCCTAGCCGCCGGTGTGAGCGATGGCCTGTGCCTCGGGGACAATACCAAAGCGGCCCTAGTAACGCGTTCCCTCGCGGAACTTGTGCGTTTAGGCGGCGCGTTGGGAGGGAAACCTGAAACCTTTCAAGGCCTTAGCGGCATCGGTGACCTGATGGTCACCTGTTTTTCCAAACACAGCCGCAACAGAGCCGTGGGTGAACGCCTAGGCAAAGGGGAATCTCTGGGACAGATCGTCAGTTCCATGAACATGATCGCCGAAGGGGTCCCCACAACCTACAGCGCCCACGAGTGCGCGCGCAGGGCAGGCATCGACACCCCCATCATCGACCATGTCCGCCTCATCTTGGACGGCCATCTGTCGCCCTCGGAAGCCATGAGCGCCCTGCTCGCCCGGGATCCCAGACCCGAATAGGCACAGATTAGAGCCGGTTTCAGGTTGTTTTTCGGCAGGGCGCCGATTTTGCCGCGCTGAGCGCGGCGTCTGCTACGATCAGCATCGAATCACTCCATGGCCCTCATCCCCGACGAAATCATCCAACAGGTTGCTGCCGCCAATGATATTGTGGAGGTGATTGGCAGTTATTTCCCCCTGAAGCGGGCAGGTCCTACCTACAAGGCCCTCTGTCCCTTTCATCAAGAACGGACCCCCTCTTTCTCAGTCAATCCCGCACGGCAAATTTTCAAATGCTTCGGCTGCGGCGCCGGTGGCTCCATGTTCCGCTTCGTCATGGACTACGAACACATCGAGTTCACCGCCGCCGTGCGCAAACTCGCGGAACGCGTAGGCATCCGCATCGAACGCGAGGAACTTTCCCCAGAAGACCGGCACCGTCTCGACTTACGGCGCCGCCTTCTCTCGCTCCATGCGGAGGCGGCTCAGTTCTTCCACCTCCAACTCCTGCGCAATCCTGCCGCCCAAATTGCCCGAGACTACCTGAAAGGCCGGGGCCTCAATGTCGAAATAGCGAAGTCGTGGCTACTCGGCTATGCTCCTGAAGGATGGGACCATCTGCTGCGCTGGGCGCACTCCCGTGGTTTTTCGCAAGAAGAAATCAATGCCAGTGGCCTGGTCTCCTTCAAGGATCCCGAAAACCCGCGCAGCGATTGCTACGACCGCTTCCGCGGGCGCGTGATGTTTCCTATCTGCAACGATACCGGCGAAGTCATTGCTTTTTCAGGCAGAATTCTTCAACCCGACGCGAAGGGTGCCAAATACGTCAATTCTCCTGAAACGATGCTTTTCACCAAAGGCGCCGTTCTTTTCGGCCTCCACCGGTCCAAGCGAGCCCTCATTGATAAAAAATCCGCGATCGTCTGTGAGGGGCAGATCGATTTAATCACCGCCTTTGAAGCTGGGGTTCAAAACGTCATCGCCCCCCAAGGCACCGCTTTCACTTCCAAACAGGCGCACATTCTCAAACGCTACGTCGAGGAGGTCATCCTCTGCTTTGACTCGGATGCGGCTGGCGAAAAGGCCGCCGAACGTTCCCTCCCCTCCTTGCTTGCCGAAAAGCTAGCCGTGCGCGTTGCAAGTCTTCCCGCGGGAGAAGATCCCGACTCACTCATCCGCGGGCAAGGCGCTGATGCTTTCAGGGCGCAGATGGACGCGGCTCGTGACTTTTTTGACGTCCAAATCGACCGTCTGGCCGCTCAACCGGGCTTTGATTCGGCGCGCGCTCGAGCCGCCGCCGCCCAAAAGGTCGCGGAAGCCCTTGGTTTCATCAGTGACAACCTGTTGCGAGAAATGCACTCGCAACGACTGGCCCTGCGCTTGGAAATAGCCCCGCAAGAGCTGGCAACGCTCAGCGCACAGGCGGCGACAAGGCACCGCAATCAGGGAGACCGCAATTTAGGGGAACGCAGGGACGGCAGCGAGACTCCAGCCTCAGGAACACAAACGGCGCCTCCCCCTGAGACGATCAAGGCGGACCCGAGCATTGCCTTACTCGCTCTGGTGCTTCTGCACTCGACAGAGGCGCGGCAGTGGATTTTGGAGGAAGAATGGGAAAGCCGTCTGAAAGCAGAACCGCAGGGAGAACTCATCGAGGCCATTTTACAACGCTCCCACCTCCTGGATGCCCCCAACCCTTTGAACGGTTTTTTAACTGGACTAGACTCCGCCTTGGAGAGGTTTTTTGTGGAACTTGTGGAAAAAAACGCACCCGAACACCCTCTGGCCGTCGCTCAAGACTGCTGGAACGAATTAGAGAGGAGACAATTGAGACGCAGAATCGATGTCATCAAAGCACGCCAGCGCAATCCAAGCCTCACATTGGAAGAAGCCAGCGCTTTGCATCAACAAATACTTGACCTCCAGAAGCGCGTCTCAGATATTACTCGGCCTTTTTCTCCATTACGATAGTTCCACGTTATAATATTACCCGAGGGTATAAACCACCCTTGCTTTTACGGATATGCCATCCAAACCATCCCCGCGCGCTTCCGCATCGTCCCCCAAGATTGCGCCCAAGCTACGGCGTCCGACAAAAGCAGCAGCCGTCTCCAAGTCCCAATCAAAGGGCCCAACTTCAATGTCTTCCGCAAAACTGAAAGCGCCTGTCAAATCTTCCACGGCCCAAAAAGGAGCCCCAAAGCAGCCTCAAAAACCCAGCGCGGCAAAGGCTGCCAAAGCGAACACAGGTTCAAAACCAGCCAAGACTCCAGCCAAGACTCCAGCCAAGACTGCAGCCAAAGCCGCAAAGGCCATAAAGGCCACGCCTCTGAAGAAAGCACCACCTCTGCGAAAAGCAGCCAAGGCCGCCAAAGTGGGAAAAGTCACCACCCAAAAACCGGTGAAAGCTTCGGCTAAAATAGCAAAAAAAACGGCTCCACCCAAAAAGGCCCTCCCGAAAGCCTCCCAAAAGAGCAAGGCCGCCAAGACCGCCGCTCCGAAAAAGAAAACGGCAGCTCCACTCAAAGTCGCGTCCAAGAAAATCGCGCCCAAAACTCAAAGCAAGGCAGCGCCTGCTGTGGGCAAGTCCCATAAAGCACCCAAAGCCACGGCGAGTGCTAAGGGGGCGACTCCGGCAAAAGCAGCGCTCAAAATCAAGGCCACCAAGGCCACCAAGGCCACCAAGACCATCAAGGCCACACCTCCTGCCAAAGTCGACAAAGCAACCGCGAAACACACCTCCACCAAGTTGGACAGACCGGCCCTCAAAGCCGCACCCACCAAGGTTCAAGCAGTGTCGGGAAAAGCCTCGTCTGCGCATGGGTTGGATAAAACGGACAAAGCTTCCTCAAAAAATACGACCAAAGGAGGCGCCAGCGCTTCCACTGAGCCCAATCAGGACAAAAATCACGATAAGTCTCTCGTTGAATTTGACATGACGGAGAAACTCCGCGAGCTGATCCGTCTGGCAAAAGAGCAGGGGTACCTCACCTTCGATGATTTGCACGAGGCGATTCCCGATTCGATCAACGACCCTGAAGAACTCGAAGTGATTCTCTCCCGCCTCAACGGGATGGAAATCCAAGTCATCGATGCCTCCGACGTCGACCGCTTCAAGGACGGCAAAAAAGATGTCGATGACGAGGAAGAAGATAAAACGGCGGACCAACGCGCCGACATTCTCGACGATCCCGTACGGATGTATTTGAAGCAGATGGGACAGGTACCCCTGCTGACCCGCGAACAGGAGGTGGAAATCTCCAAGCGCATCGAGGATGCCGAGCTTAACGTGCTCAAGCACATCAACCGCTACGGTTTTGTGGCGATGCAGTACCTTGATCTGGCGCAAAAGCTGGACAAAAAGGAAGAACGTTTTGACCGAGTCATTCAAGACAAGAAAATTGAGAGCCGCGAGCGTTACGAAAAGCAGTTGCCGAAAACCATCGCTTCCCTGCAAGAAGCCACGGAAGAAGCCAGCAAGTTTTACCTCAAATTTTTAAAGTCAGGAGACTCGGAAGCCACTTCGAAAATATATCCTGAGTTCAAAAAAGCGCATTCCGCCATCCAGAAGGTTTATCCCAAATTCTTCTTCAAACAAAAAGTGACAGAAGAGTTTGTGCAACTCGCCGAAGAGTCCGCCAAAATGGTGAACAAACTGCGGGACGAAGCTGCATCCGGAAAAAAAGAAGCCACCGCCAAACTCAAGGAGCAACAGGCTCTTTGCTGGATGAATACGGATGAATTTCTGGCCGATTACCAAGAACTCCGCCTCTGGATGCGAAGGGCTCTCCGGGCCAAAACCGAGATGGTCGAAGCCAACCTGCGTCTGGTCATTTCCATCGCCAAAAAGTACACCAATCGCGGCCTTTCCTTCCTCGACCTCATTCAGGAAGGCAACATGGGCCTGATGAAGGCCGTGGAAAAATTCGAGTACCGTCGCGGTTATAAGTTCTCCACTTACGCCACCTGGTGGATTCGGCAGGCCATCACCCGCTCCATCGCGGATCAGGCACGCACCATTCGTATCCCAGTGCACATGATCGAAACCATCAACAAGCTCATGCGCGTGCAGAAGCAGCTTGTGCAGGACTTCGGTCGGGAACCCACGCCCGAAGAGGTTGCGGAGGAAATCAACCTCCCCGTGGAACGCGTACGCGCTGTGCTCAAAATGGCACAGCAACCCATCTCGCTTCAGTCGCCCGTGGGCGAAAGCGATGATACCAGCTTCGGTGATTTCATCCCCGATACAACGGCGGAAGACCCCTCCGATGTCACCGCCATTGCCTTGCTCAAGGAGAAGATCCGGGACGTCCTCGAGTCCTTGACCGAACGCGAGAGACAGGTTCTGGAGCAACGCTTCGGTCTGGTGGACGGATACAGCCGCACTTTGGAAGAAGTGGGACGCCAGTTCAAGGTGACTCGCGAGCGCATTCGGCAGATCGAAGCCAAGGCGCTTCGAAAAATGCGCCACCCCACCCGTATCCGTCAACTGGAAGGCTTCTTGGACGCTTCTGAGATCTAGGCTTCCTCTCGGGGAAGCACACTCGAGTGTGCTTGGGTGAGCTTGAGCGACCGGTTCAAGTTTGCCACAGAAACTTCAAAAACAGTCAAAAGCGGGAGCAACTTCCCGCTTTTTTCGGTGTTAATTCTTGTGTGATGCGCGAGCAAAACTTTCATCAGGCCCCTGACGCCTCCATCTCTGCCAAGGCTGGTTCTCTAGTCGACCCTCCGCTCGATTCATTGCATACAGAGGATGACCAGGATGCTTTCGTAGACCCCACATTGGACAGTCTTCTCGCGCGCATCCAAGCGCCCGAACTGCGGGCCGGATTCGCGGAACGAGTGATTCACTCCGTACAACCAGCATCCATCCAGACGTGGAAACAGGCTTCCAAATCCTTCCCCCTCCGGGCACTGGGCCTGGCGGCCGCCCTTGTCCTTGGCACGGGCGCCCTGCTTTGGACAAATATTGGAACGAATATTGGGACGCATATTGGGCCAAACAACTCCCAAAAAACATCGCAGACAGCGTTCCCTCAAAGCGCAAGCCCCGAGGAGGAACATCTCATTGCAGTCTTACGCTCCCCCGAATTCTCCGGAGATGACCTTGCTCTAGTCGCGAACCTGCGTGAAGTGTTGGAGGCTGAATTAATCGCCAATCATCCCCTATGGCTAGACGAGAAATAACACCCTTTTGCAGCCGCCTCCTCTTTCTCGCGCTTTTGGGTGTGCTCCTTGCTCCGACCCGGGCCCAGGAAACAGAGAAGCCGCCCGCCCTCCCTGCCCCGTCCCATCCCAACCGTAAAGAAACGGACCCCCTCGTCCAATTAGTACGCTCCCTGACGCCCGAACAAAAAACGCGCCTCATTGAAAGCATTAAGACTTGGCAGGAACTCACTCCCGAAGTCAAACAGGCGCTCAGGGCCAGAGAAACAACCCTCAAAAAATCCATCAACGACGAGATCGACGCCGCAATCGGAGGGACCGAGATTTCGCAGGAACAAAAGGCCCTTTTTGAAAAGCGCTACAAAGAGGAGCGGCGCAACTTGGATCAAAGCCTGCGAGCTGAACTTGATACCCGCCGAAAAGCGGGACTTCAGGACATCATCGCCAAAATCAAAGTGGAACTCTCCCTGCCGAGCAATTAGCTCCCTGCCGAGCAATTAGCTCCCTGCAGCAGGGACTTTTGCCTCCACAAACGACTCTCGCCACCATGCTTGGCAGCCTCTGCCTGCCTCGTGAGCGCAGTATACGCTTAAGTACGCTTAAGTACGCTTAAGTACGCTTAAGTACAGCTCTCGAGCACTTCGGAGCGCTCAAGGAGTCAACTCCACCGCGTCGTCCCCATTCGTCCCGAGAGACTCTCCTCCACCACAGGAGCAGGCGCCGCCTGACACGCCACCGCCGACAAGGCTCGCTGCAATTGCGTCAACCGCTCCGAGTCCCTGACCTTCTGCCCGATCTCGTCAGTGATGTAAAAGCTGTCTATCGCAGCACCTTTCTCCGTATTGATCCTGGAGAGTGCAATTTCAAGCCCTTCATCGCTAAACGCCTTCAAAAGAGCATACAACAAGCCAAGACGGTCCGCCGTTTGAATATCCACGACCGTGTAATTCGGATGCATGCTGTTATCGATGGCGATACGTGTCGGGAAATCAATGGATTCACTTAACTGAAACCCACGTCTTCCGATGGACCGACTCAGCTTGGCTGTGAAATCATAAGTCTCCTCCTCCAGAGCATTGCGGAGTATTTTTTCCGCAGCATCCATCGTGGCACGATCCGTTACCGCTTCAAAATCTCGGGTGCATACCCGGAATATATCCAACACCAAATTGTCGGCCCGCGTGAAGGCATCTGCACTGAGGATGTTGAAGCCTGCCGAGGAAAGGGAGCCCGCGATTTTGGAGAGCAAGGCATGGCGATCCCAGCCACAAAACCAAAATTCCGTATGTCCTCGGTTCGGATGGGGCACCCATTTGAGTGAGGGCGCCAGCGCGAGTGCCGCATTTTGCTCCCGCTGCTCGAGAAACTGCCTGAAAAGCCGGATATGCTCGCTCATGGCCTCCGCCGTATAAGTCAAAAAGTAGCGTTCCGGCATCGCCTGAAAATGAGCGGCAATTTCCTCCTCCCACAACTCCTTCCCCTTCATCAAACGCGTCACCCCTTCGCGCAAATCCTCCCGCTCCACCCGCCGCTGCCTGAAAAACTCCACGTTATCCTTGAGAAACAGCTGCGTGGAACGATACAACTGCCACACTAACGATTCTTTCCAATCCGACCACCGGGACTCGTCCCCGACTCCCTGTCCGTCCACCAAGGTCAGAAGCATCAGTGCGTCCAAAAAGCCCTGGTTACCCACCAACCCCGCAAATTCCTCGATGGTCGTGGCATCCTCGACGTTTCGGCTCTGCGCGGTACTTGAAAGCGTCGAATGGTGATCCACCAAAAATATCAGCAGCTTGCGCTGGGAGGAAGACAACTGGAGCCGCACCGCCACCCTCTGGGCTGAAATGGCACTCGCCTCCGAATGATGCCTCACATTTGCAGCCTTGCCCGTGTCGTGCAACAAGATGGCGAGATACAAAATGGCCGGATCCTCCAGCTTGTGAAAGAGCTTCCGGTACCCCTGAAGCTTCGGATCTTCCGTATCCAGAAGTGCATCCAACTTCTCGATGCAAACCAGCGTGTGTTCATCCGCCGTGTAGCGGTGGAAAAACTCATGCTGCACCAGACACGTCAACTCCCCGAACTCAGGCAGGTAACGCCCCAGAAAATCCACCTGGTGCATCGCCCTCAGCACGGCCCCAACCGCCCCCTTATTCGAGAGAATCGCCACAAACGCCTCCCGGTTCGCCTTTGAGTACTGAAAGGTGCGGTCCACCAAATGCAACCGCCTGCGTATAAGCTGCTGCAGCTCAGGGCTCACCCGTTCTTCGCGCTTTTGCTGATAGTGGAACAACCGCATCAAACGCTCCGGACTCTGGCTGAAAATAGCCCGGTTCTCAGGATAAATCCTGCCGTTGGAACTGTAAAACCCGTCAAAATGCTCCTCCTTCGGCGGACGCGCCAGCCGCAACATTTTGAGCAATTTGGCACGCTTGTTCGGCTGCGGGATCACCACGCAAAACCGCTCGCACAACAACTCGGTCATGTTGTAAATCACCCGTGCATTCTGGTAATAGTCCCGCATCAAGGCCTCGGTGCGGCGCAAGATGCTTTTCTGATGGTAGTCGAGATTATTGGAGAGCACCAATTGCTGGCTGATCACAATCACATCCACCGGACGTTGATTCAAGTAGTGCAGTTCATTGCGAATCTTCAGCAGAAAATCGTACGCACGGTCGAGCTGGCGACGCTCGGTTTCGTTGAGCAGCTTCTTCTCCACCAACTCCGCGGTGGACTTGGCGCGCTCCTTGAAAAAGCTGATCCACAACAGGTTGTGATAATCGCGCAACCCGCCGCAGCCGTTTTTGATATTGGGCTCCTGCATGTACACGGTGTGCCCGAACTTGGAGTGCCGGTCCGCCTGGTCTTCAACGCGCTGCGCAATATACTCATCCTCATGCTTTTCAACGCATTGCTTCACAAACTGGCGGTTGAATTTATTGAACAGCACCTCGTCCCCCGCCACCAGGCGCGCCTCCAGCAAAGACGTCTTCGAAAGCATGTCCTCGTTGGCCTGCTCCACCGCCTCCTCGGGAGTGCGCGTGCTGTGCCCCACCTTGAACCCCACATCCCACAGCGTGTACAAGATCTTCTCCACAATCCACGCCAGTTCCCCAGCCACGGCCGGATCCGCGGACCGCTCATGGAGGAACATCAAGTCCACATCACTGAAAGGATTCAACTCCCCGCGCCCGTACCCTCCAATCGCCACCAATGCCAACTTCAAGCCTTTGCTCAGCGGCGCACCGTCCAACTTGCGCGCCGCTTCCAAAAGATGCCGCAACACAATGTCCACAACCGTCGCTCGCTGGCCGCTGATCTCCCGCCCGCCTCCCCCGCTGCGATGCCGCAGAAGAATCCGGTGGTTTTCCAACTTAATGAATCGTTGATATAACTTCAGCAGATCTTCCGCACGCAAGTCCCCCTTTGAGAACAACTCCAACTCCGCGTGGGCTAAAACTTTTTCTCGATGGCGCATGACGGAAAATTAAGACTCGATTTCAGCCGTTTGACGCGCACTCTCAATCGCAACCGACGCCCCAAACCGATTCCCGGCCCTCCCCCCTGTCGCCTCACTCCCCGCGCATAGGATCCAGAATTCCCTCCCTCCAGCCCCTTCCAAACAAGGTGCCTTCAGAGAAAACTTCCAAAACTTGTGGCCTCTCAATTGCTCCGTCATTCCCCAAATCCTAGCGCCTTTTTTAAGCCATGCAATCCTCCCACCAAATGATTCCTGACCAGCACGCCGTGCTGCTCATCGATGATGACCGCAAGCTCTGCCGCCTTATCGCGGGCTACCTGGCCCCGCTCGGCTACGATGTCACCGCTGCTCATACTGGTCCCGAGGGTCTCGCTCTGGTGCAGGAAAAATCCTGGCACGCCGTTCTCCTCGATTTGATGCTGCCAGGCATGGACGGATTTGAGGTTCTCAAGCGTATCCGCCAAAAAAGTGAAGTTCCCGTCCTCATGCTCACCAACCGGGGCGAAGAAGCCGACCGCATCGTGGGCCTCGAACTGGGGGCGGACGATTATCTCCCCAAAACGGTTTCCAGCCGCGAAATGCTCGCGCGACTCCGCGCTGTCGCACGCCGTGCGCAACGCTCGGGCAAGGATAAGGACGCCCAGGACGAGGATCTCCACATAGGCCCCCTCCACATTCAGCCCGCCTCACGCACGGTGGCACTCGGCGATAAACCTCTCACACTCACTCCCGTCGAATACGACCTCCTCCTCTCTCTCGCCCATGCGGTGGGACGTATCAAATCGCGGGAACAACTGCTCGACGAAATCCGCGAGCGAAACTACGAGGTCTTTGATCGTTCCATCGATGTGCATATATCCGCTTTGCGAAAAAAACTGGGCGATGACCCCAAAAAACCGCGTTTTATCCGCACCGTACGCACCGCGGGTTACTCCTTGCTCCATCCAGACACCGAGTGAGCCAGCCCATGCGCGCGCCCACTCCTTCCAGCGCACCCTCCTCCCCGGAGCCCGCGCCAACCCCTGAGCCCCACGGGGAACACTCCCCCAAAGCCAAAAGCCGGCTCGGCATCCCCGTTTCGCTGCAGATTTTATCCTGGTTTTTCCTCAACCTGTTGCTCGTGGGAATCGGTGCTTTTTTACTCCTCACCACCAACGGAGGCCCCCTTCTCAACATTCTCATCAGTGGGAAAGCCGGTGAACGTTTGGACGCCATCGCCGCGGATGTGGCCGAGCGCGCCAATGGTCTCCCTCGAGAAAAATGGGGCGCCGTTCTCGATAATTACTCCCGCCGCTACAAAATGGCGTTCGCCCTCACCCGCCGGGATGGAGACCTGCAAGCGGGCAAAGTACCGCCCGTGCCCGCAGGCGTCGCCGCAAAGATCCGAGAATTCCCTGGCACCCAGCGTCCTCCACCACCGCCCCCCCCTCCCCTGGCGGACGGCGATGGGGAACGCCCCCCCCCTCCAGGGCCCCCAACCGACGTCTCAGCCGGCCTTCCTTACCCGCGTCCGGCGTTTGACCCCTCAGGACCGCCCAATGCCGACGCCCCCGACCTGAGTCGGTTCCGGTTTATCGTGCATGAAGACAATCTCTACTGGATCGGCGTCCGCGTGCCCTTTCCCAACGAGACGGGAAAACACCGCGGCCCCTCGACACTCCTCCTCGTTTCGTCGTCCTTGTTCTCCAACGGCCTCCTCATGGACACCACTCCCCTCTGGGTGGTCGCCTGTGTTCTTCTCGGCTCTGCCCTCTTCTGGCTCCCACTCGTGCGCAGAATCACCGCCCCCCTTCGCCGGATGCGGGACACCGCCGAGCTAATGGCACGAGGCCATTTTGACACACGCATCCAGATCGAGCGCGGCGACGAAATCGGAAGCCTCGCCGGTTCCATCAACCATCTCGGAGAACGCCTGGAAGAATTTGTCTCCGGCCAAAAACGGTTTTTGGGCGATATCGCACACGAGCTCGGCTCGCCTCTGGCTCGGATGCAATTCGGCCTGGGCATCATCGAACAACAGGCAGACGCACCCCTGCAACCCCTCCTCGAAGATGTCCGCGAGGAAGTTGGCCAAATGTCCGCTCTTCTGCAGGAAATCCTCCAGTATACAAAAGCCGACCTTCATACGGAGCTCCACTCCGAGCCCCTCAGCCTGCATGATCTTTTACTTAAAGTCATTGCACAGGAGAACTTTGCTCCAAACCAAATCACCCATCAACTGCCGGCCTCAATCACTGTCCACGCAGACGCACACCTTTTACAGCGAGCCGTCGCCAACATTCTCCGCAACGCCATCCGCTACGCGGGTCACGCCGGCCCGGTGCACGTCGAAGCTCAGACCACCTCCAGCCACGTCCTTCTCACCGTTTCCGACAACGGTCCCGGAGCGCCCCCCGAACTGCTTCACCGGCTTTGTGATCCTTTCTTTCGCACCGAAAGCGCCCGTACGCGCGAAATGGGTGGCGTCGGCCTGGGGCTCGCCATCGTCAAACGCTGCGTCGAAGCGTGCAGAGGCAGCATTACCATCCGCAACCGCAGACCCTCAGGCCTCGAAGTCGAAGTCAAACTCCTCTCCGCAGACACTCTCAAAGCTCCGTAATCAGGCCGCCTCAGACCGAAGAAAACCGCGCCCCCTTTGCGCGCACAGACGGTTCTTTGCTCAAAGCCTGCTCCCTGTTTTTGGCGCCCGCTCAAAACCAAGGCATTCACGTTCCCTCCTCACCCCCGTGTTACCCACGGAAGACGTGCGTCCACGGTCGGCAGCCTTGCCCCTCAAACCGTCCGGTGCCAGCGGCGCTGCCTCAAAAAAATCCCTGTCCCGCGCGATTATCGGTGACAAAACGGGGGCGTTTTAGGTGTAAACAGGGCCCGACTGTATAAAATTCACCAAAATGTCATTTATAGCCACCACCCCTGTCTCCCCAGCGGATAATGCCTGGGTCCTCCTCTGTGCCGCCCTCGTCCTCATGATGTCTATTCCAGGGCTATTCCTCTTCTACGGCGGGCTCGTGAGGGGACGCAACGTCCTTTCCATCGCCGCCCAATGCCTCGGTCTCACCGCTGTAGGTATCCTCCTCTGGTGGGCCTGCGGCTACAGCCTGGTGTTTGGAAAAAGTTTCAGCCAACCGGGTTCTCTCCTCGGCCATGTTTACGGAGGCAGCGAGTTTCTGGCCTTTCGCGGGGTGGGGGTGGAACCCAGTCCCTATGAGGGGCGTATTTTTTCGGGCGCCTTCGCTCTGTTTCAAGCGATGTTCGCCGCAATCACACCGGCCCTCATCATTGGGGCCGTGGCGGAGCGCATGAAGTTCTCCGCCGTCTTGCTGTTTTCCATCCTCTGGTCCTTTGGGGTTTATTACCCAGTGGCCCATGCGGTGTGGGGCGCCACCGGAGATTTTGCAGGCCTGGCCAACGGCGATGCCCCCTTTAAGGCGATCGACTTTGCAGGCGGCATTGTGGTGCATATGACCTCGGGATGGTCGGCCCTGCTTTTATGCTTGCTGGTGGGCCCGAGAACGGGCTTCGGGAAGCGTCCCATGACGCCGCACAGCATGGTGCTGTGTGTTCTCGGAACAGGCCTGCTGTGGACCGGCTGGTACGGATTTAACGCAGGCTCCGCCCTCGCCATTGACGGCATTGCCCTTCAGGCGTTCTTAACCACAACGCTGTCCGCATGCTCCGCCATGTTGACTTGGGCCGTCATCGAACGTGTGCATCGAGGCAATCCCTCTGTCCTGGGCTTATGCTCCGGAGCCATCGCTGGTTTGGCCACCATCACAAACGCGTCCGGATTTGTTTCGGGGGCCTCGGCGCTCCTGATCGGCGTTCTCGCTGGAGGCGTTGCCTACTGGGCCTGTTCCGTGCTCAAACCCCACTTGGGCTATGATGATGCGCTTGATACCTTTGGCGTGCACGGAGTGGGTGGAACCGTCGGCGCCTTTGCCACCGCCTTGCTAGTGGATGAAGTGGCCAATCCGCAGGCCGGACTTTTGGTGGAAAAAGGACTGCTCAAAGGGCAAGTGACCGCAATGGCTTTGTGCATTGCGCTTTCGCTCGCAGGCACCTGGCTGATCGCAAAACTCGTGGACAAATGGGTTGGCTTGCGTGCCTCCGACGAAGAACAAGCCCAGGGACTGGACATCGCAGACCACAACGAAGAAGGCTATAATCACTCTTAGCCGGCTTCCCGCGGGCCAGCGCCAATGCGGGAACGTGCGGGTGAAAAGCACCAATTCGAGCCCGTCTCGCTCTTTTTACTCGCCCAAACCCGCCTCTGCCTTAAAACCTTGGCCCCTTCTGTTATGAGCGAACCACGTGTCCTCCGAATCGGCCTGCCCACGGGCTCCCTGCAAGAACCTACCTTTGCCCTGTTTGCAAAGGCAGGATTCACCATTTCCGGCGCAAGCCGCTCCTATAAACCCTCGGTGGACGACCCCGAACTCGTCATCCGCCTCCTGCGTGCGCAGGAAATCAGCCGCTACGTCGAGCATGGGTTTCTGGATTGCGGTCTCACTGGCCTAGACTGGGTCTTTAATAACGGGTCCGACGTTGAAGTGCTCGCGCAGATGACGTTTTCAAAAACCAGCGCCCAACCCACCCGCTGGGTGATCGCTGTCCCTGAGGACTCGCCCATTCGGAGCGTCAAAGACCTTCAAGGCAAAGTCATTGCCACCGAGGCCGTGGAACTCACCAAACGTTACCTTGCAGGGCACGGCGTGGAGGCCGTCGTGGAGTTCTCCTGGGGCGCCACCGAGGTCAAGGTGCCGGACTTGGTGGACGCCATCGTGGATGTCACCGAGACAGGCTCCTCCCTGCGTGCGAATAAGTTGCGTATTCTCGAAACCATTCTCGAATCCTCCCCCCAGTTTATCGCCAACAAGGCGGCCTACCGGGACCCTTGGAAAAAGGCAAAATTGAGCAATGTGGTGCTCCTGCTCCAAAGTGCATTTGCGGCTCGCGACAATGTAGGGCTCAAAATGAACCTGCCCGAAGAGAAACTCTCCGCCCTTCTCGAGGCTCTTCCCTCGTTGCGCAATCCCACCGTCGCCCATCTGGCGCAAAAAGGATGGATCGCCGTGGAAACCGTGATTGCGGAAAAAGTGGTCCGCGAAATCATCCCCCGATTGAAAGAATTGGGGGCAGAGGGCATCATCGAATACCCCCTCAACAAGCTCGTTCATTAGAAGAAAACACAAGAGATTGAAATTAAGGGTTGCAACCTTCGCTGATTCTTGGTTGCCTCCCGCCCCCTTAACGCTAGAAAATTATTTCACATGGGTTCCCTAAAAAAGAGACGTAAAACGAAGATCGCAAAACATAAACGCAAAAAGCGGATGAAAGAAAACCGTCATAAGAAGCGTCTTCGCTACAAGAGTTAGTTGGTTTTTCGGCCTATGGACCGTTTCGAGCGTATCCGTAAGGCAACAGTCCTGCACGCCTTGCGGTCTGCCCTCGCAGCATCGCTCTTGGTTTGTTGTCTGGCCCCGTCCCGCACGGACGCGGCCAGGACTAACCAACCAAACCAGAAAACGCCGGTTTCTTCCTCTGGAAAACCGGCGCTTTTTCCTGCCGATACGGCCCCTCCAAAAGCGTTGGCCGCGGGCCCTCTTTTTCCTGGCCCCATTTATGCTGATCCCTACCCTTCGCCCGCCTCGGATCCAGCCCCGGATCTTCTCGTAAGTCCGGAAAGAGAGACGGTTTCCGAGGCATATCTGAATTTTGCGCTTGGCATCATTCTCGAACAGCAGGAAAATCCAGATCTAGCATCTCCATTTTTCCTCAAAGCCCTCGAACTAGACCCCGCCAATGCGAGACTCGCCTCCCGTGTGGCAGAGGGGCTCGTGCGCGAGAAAAAAACAGAAGAAGCCATTCGGCTTCTCAAGGCAGCCCATCAAGCTGAGCCCAAGGAGCTGATTCTTGCGGTCGATTTGGCCCGCATCTACTTGTCCACACTCCGTCAAGCGGACACAGCTCTGGTCTACGCGGAGCGTGCGTACCGGATGGCCCCGGACGATTTTACGGCGATCTCCACCCTGGTAGAGGTCTGCTCGGCCGCCCGGCTCACCCAACGCCTGGAGGAGGCGCTAAAGAAGACTCTCACGCAACCACGCCAAGATTTGAATTTCTGGCTACGCTCAGGAGACCTCTTCCGCAATGCCTTCTCTCTACGCGGAGCGCCCCCCGCAAAAAACCAATTGGAGCGCCTCAACAACCTTTACCGGAAGGCGCTGGACTTGGAGCCTAACAACATTTTCTGTCTCGAGCGCGCGGCAGACCATTTTACTCTCACGCAGCAATACACAGAAGCGTGCCTCTTCTACGACCGAGCAAACACGCTTTTCGCAGAGCAAAACAAGATTATCTCCCTTCCCATCAGCCAAAAATGGGCGCGTGCACTGGTTCTGAACGAACAAGGGGATGCGGCCCTTGATTTACTTGAAGAGGTCCTCCGGGTTCATCCCACGGCCGTGCCCCCCCGGGAACTCGCAGGGGAGCTTTACCTGCAGCAGGGCCAGGTGGTGGCAGCCCTCGGTCATTTTCGCCTCGCCCTCGATCTGGACGCCACAAAAATCGAGGATCACGTCCGCCTCATCCAGCTCCAACTCCGCCTCAAACGCGGCGATGAGGCGGCGGAAACCGCCCTCAAAGCGAGGGCCCAGTTTCCAGAGGCTCCGGGACTGACAATGCTCCTCGCAGTGGCCCTCGGGGAGGCCAAAAGGCACCAGGAATCCATCCAAGCCTTTGAGGCCGCAGAAAAGGAATTTTCCAATGGTCGCACAGAAGCACTGGATGCTTCTTTTTACCTCACTTACGGCGCCGCTGCGGAGCGTGCCGGCATGTTGGAGCAGGCGGCCAGGCTCCTGAAAAAAAGCATCGCACTGGATCCGGAAAACGCCGCCGAAGCGTCGAACTACATCGGGTTCATGTGGGTGGACCGCAACATCAACCTTGAAGAGGCTGGCACCTTCATCCGCAAAGCCCTCGGCCTTCGCCCCAACCATCCCGCCTATCTGGACAGCCTCGGTTGGTGGTACTACCGGAAAGGAGACCTGCAGGCGGCTGTGCGCGAATTGAAAAAAGCTCTGGAAAAAATACGACGCGAAGAAGCGCCCGAGGTGTACGATCATTTGGGGGAGATCCAACAGCTGCTGGGCAACACCACGGAAGCCATCAACGCGTGGGAAGCTGCGCTCGAGTTAGACCCCAGCCTCGAATCTGTTAGAGAGAAACTCCAACGCGCCCGCCCCCCTGCAGGAACACAAAATCCTTGAGTGCCTGCATTCGGCGATTGCGTAAAGCACGCTTTCATGGCGTTGTCTGCGCGCCACTCCTCTCACCCCTCCCAACTTTATGTCCAAGACCCTCATCATCGCCGAAAAGCCCAGTGTTGCGCAGGATCTCGCGCGCGCACTCGGCAAACTCGAGCGCAACGGCGACTTTTTTGAAAATGATTCCCTGCTGATCTCCTCCGCAGTGGGTCATTTGCTGGAAATCGCACCTCCCGACGGCACCGAGCCCGCGCGAGGCAAGTGGAAGATTGAAAACCTCCCCTCCATTCCCCCGCACTTTGATCTCGTGCCGATTGAAAAAAACGCGGCTCGGCTCACCATGTTAAAAAAACTCCTCAAGCGCAAGGAGGTCACCGCCATTGTGAATGCGTGTGACGCCGGACGCGAAGGAGAGTTGATTTTCCGCAACATCGTCAGGGCCTCAGGCGTCAAAAAGCCCATGAGCCGCCTCTGGCTCCAGTCGATGACCCCGGATGCCATCCGCACGGCGTACGCGAAGCTGCGCTCCGACGAGGAAATGCTACCCCTTTCTGATGCCGCTACCAGCCGCTCGGAAGCCGATTGGCTCGTGGGCATCAACGCCACGCGCGCCCTGACCGCGTTTAATTCCGCAGACGGCGGCTTTCACAAAACCACGGCCGGCCGCGTCCAAACGCCAACACTGGCCATTCTGGTGGAGCGTGAAGAGAAAATCCGCGCCTTCAAGGCCAAGACCTATTTTGAAGTCTACGCAGACTTTGGCGTCGCAGCGGGAGCTTACCGCGGACGCTGGTTTGACCAGGCATTCAACAAAAAAACGGCCGAAGAAGATGCAAAGCCCGAGCGCCTCTGGGAGAAAGCCAAGGCAGATGCCATTGTGGCAAAGTGCCAGGGCAAAACCGGCGAGATTCACGAAGAGAAAAAACCCACCACCCAGGCACCCCCGCTTCTCTACGACTTGACCACGCTTCAGCGCGAAGCCAACCAGCGCTTTGGGTTCCCGGCACGCATGACCCTGCAGATCGCTCAAGCCCTTTACGAAAAGCACAAGGCTCTCACCTACCCACGTACGGACTCGCGCTTCCTGCCCGAAGATCACATCGCCACCGCCCAGCACGCCTTGGACTCCATCAAGGATCCGGTCCTCGCTGTCCACGCAAACAAAGCGCTCGCCCAAGGCTGGGTACGTCCCAACAAACGCATTTTTAACAACGCCAAGGTCAGCGACCACTTTGCAATCGTTCCCACCGGAACCATTCCAAAAACACTCGACGATAAAGAACAGCGCATCTTCGACTTGGTCACGCGCCGTTTTATCGCCGTATTTTTTCCAGCCGCCCAATTTGAAATCACGACCCGCATCACACGCGTCGAGGGCGAGGCCTTCAAGACCGACGGCAAAGTGATCGTAGAACCAGGTTGGCTCGCCGTGTATGGCAAACAGGCCGAGTCGGACGAAGAATCCGAGAAGTCCATTGTGGCCGTCAAGTCCGGTGAAAAGGCAAAAACGCTGCAAATCGAAACCAAAGAGTGCGAAACCAAGCCCCCCGCCCGCTTCAACGAAGGCACGCTCCTCTCCGCCATGGAAGGGGCCGGCAAACTCGTCGATGACGAGGAATTACGCGAGGCCATGAGCGAGCGCGGCCTCGGGACGCCTGCAACCCGCGCACAAGTTATCGAAGGCCTCCTCACAGAGGGCTATATCCTCCGCCAGGGTCGCGATCTGGTGGCCACCGCAAAGGGCATGTCCCTGATCACGCTCCTGCGCGACCTCCACGCAGAGGCGCTCACCAAACCCGAACTCACCGGAGACTGGGAGTTCCGCTTGCGCCAGATGGAACGCGGCCAGCTTTCCCGCGCCGATTTTATGGCCCAGATTGGGACCCTTACCAAGGATCTCGTCGAAAAAGTGCGCACTGGAATGGGCAAGGAAGTTTCAGGCCTCTTCAGGCCCTTGGACGCTGCCTGCCCGCGTTGCGCCCACCAAGGACTCAAAGAAAGCTTTCGCATGTATGAGTGTGAAGGCTGCAAACTCACTATTTGGAAAACAATGGCCGCCAGGGAATTGGAGCGAGATGAAGTCGTCGCCCTCCTGACAACCGGCAAAGTAGGCCCCTTGGAAGGGTTCCGCTCGAAGTTGGGTCGCTCCTTCGCTGCGCACGTTCACCTCGATGAAGGCAGTGAGTGGAAACAGCGCTTCGATTTTGAAAAAGCCGATGACGACGCCTCAAAACTGGACCTTTCCGAAGCACCACGGCTCGCCCCTTGCCCAGTCTGCCACAAGGGCGAGGTTGTGGTCACCGACACCGCTTATTTATGCGAGCACACGGTCACCAAGGAATGTAAATTCCGTATGGGAAAAACGATCCTTCAACAGGCGATCTCCAGCGAGCAGGCCCTAAAACTTTGCACCACGGGAAAAACCGACCTCCTCCGCCGTTTTATTTCCAAAAAAGGACGCCCCTTCTCGGCGTTCTTAAAATTGGAAGGGGAAAAAGTAAGCTTCGAATTTGAGCCCAGAGCCGCTAAAGTTCCCAAGAAATCAGGCGCTGCAAAGACAAAGCCCGCTGCGGCTGACGAATAGCACCCATTTCTTCCATGCCGTATACCCCCCCCCTCCGCTTTCGACTGAATGTTGCAGGCATCCTCCGTGATTCCCAGGGGCGAATTTTAATCTGCGAACGGGTTGGCAAACGGGGCTCGTGGCAGTTTCCTCAAGGAGGCGTCGATCCCGGCGAAACCTTGGAGGGCGCACTGGCCAGAGAGCTGTATGAAGAAATCGGAGTCACCCCCGAACACACGGAGATTCGCAATCAAAAGGGGCCGTACCGCTATGAATTTGAAGGCTCACTTGTGAAGGGCTATCACGGCAAGGATCAGCATTTCTTTTTGGTCCATTATCACGGCAAGGAGAATGGTATTCATTTGGATATGCCTCACCCCGAATTCCAGGCGTATCGCTGGATCTGGCCCGAGACATTTGATTTAAA
>CANJPY010000074.1 GCA_947476255.1 Chthoniobacteraceae bacterium
TCCGCAACCGCACCACGCCACTTTCTCGATCGAATTCGCACTCGGTCACCTTCCAATTCAGACCCAATCCCAACAATTCATGAAATAGCTTTTCGGGTGTCATACCCCTTCTTTACCTCCGCTTTCCACCGAAAACAGCGAAGAACCAGAATAAACAACATAAAGCTCTTGAATTGAGGGTACCCAGCCATCTTAAAGGCTTTGACTCCCCGCCAATCCATCCCACGCAAACGCCCCCTCCGAAAGCATCAAGCTCGGCGTCGACGCAAACCCCATATGTCAATGGGTAATCAGGAGCCTCGACGGAGCGGCTCCGCAGCCGGTTCAAAAATCAACGACAAAAGCCTCATGCTCTTTGTGTTTAAAAAGCAGAAACTCATGACTAACGTGGTGACAGGTTCCGGGGCAGTGGCTTTCGTGTTCCACCTGCACCGCCGTTTCGAGGAACTCGGCATTAAGAATTACCTCGTACACCCCTAGGACTGGGTTGAACGAGGCAACGTGGTAAAGAGCCACCGGATCGATGTTGCGGCGAACCGGTTGTTTGCCGGCGGGCTTTGTGAACGATTTAATCATAACCGTCGTAGCCTTTGCGCATGTCTACAGCTTCAAGCGCCGCAAAAACACGGGTGGCGTCGACGAGGGGCATCTCCAAGGAGAGAGCGAGGTTTAAGCGGAGGCGACCCATGGCGTGGTGTGCGCCTGGCAAGGAGCGGAGTGCGTTGGGTTCCAGTTCGAAAAATGCGAGAGGCCCCGAGCGACTCGTCCTTGCGGCCTCAGAGCATTAGCGTTTCAGATACGAACCAAGAGTGGCGAGGCAGAGGCCTTCGTTGCGGACGAAATCGGCTCGTGAAAGACCGCCCTGAAGGAACAGAGAAACCAGTTCGCGGATTTCCGAGGCGAGGCGGTGACGCTTGGTTGGGTTCTCTTTCTGCATGGCCTCCAGAGCCCTGCGGCAAGCCTTTCACCGGTATATGCAGTTGGTTGGGCGAATACCTTTCACTCGGGGCACACCGAGGCACAAGGCTAGCTCCTTCATTTGAGTCTTTGATTCATCTAAAAATGAGTCATCATTCAATTAAGACGCACTTTAATCACTCTGCAGGTTAATTTTATTCTCCACCTCAAAAAACAAAAATCCCGACGCGCAGAATTCAAGCAGCACCACTCCTCCAGCGTCTAAGGCACACACACCGCCCACTGATTTCATTTACCTTTTTAACCCATGAATCCCTTTCGAAAATTAACCCTAACTCATTGGATTCTGATTTCGATGGTCTTAGGCGTTGGCTGCGGTGTTCTTTTTCCTGACCAATGCCAAAATCTAAAAGTCGTTTCCAATATTTTCCTGCGCCTCATTAAGTGCGTCCTCGTTCCTCTTGTCTTTGCAACGCTTGTCGTGGGCATAGCGGCGCACTCGGATGATATGAAAAGTGTCGGGCGACTTGCGGTGAAGTCGCTGATCTACTTTGAGATAGTGACCACTCTCGCCCTTTTTATCGGACTCGGTTCCGTGAACCTCTTCCAACCGGGCCTTGGGGTCACCTTGCCCCCGCCAAACGCCACCGCCACGGTGGCGCCAACGGAGCAAATCACATTTGCTACCGTCCTGGAGCACGCCATTCCCAAAAGCTTTTTCGAAGCGGCCGCGACCAACGATGTGCTGCAAGTCGTTTGCTTTGCCGTCCTCTTTGCAGTGTCCCTGTCGCAGGTGCCTGCCAAACACCGCGCTCCAATGCTCGCTTTCTGCGAATCACTTCAAGAAATCATGTTTCGTTTCATAGGCCTAGCCATGAAATTCGCGCCCTTGGGAATCGGAGCCGCCATGGCCTACACCGTCGGCCATAGCGGAGTGGGCGTACTCCTGAACCTCGCAAAACTGATCGGCACCCTTTACCTCACGCTGCTCTTCTTCTGCGTCGTGGTACTGATCCCTTCTGCGCTCCTTTTTAAAATCCCAGTCCGCGAGTTTCTCTCCGCTGTTCGCGAACCCGCGATTATCGCTTTCACCACCACCTCCTCCGACGCCGCCCTTCCTGACGCCATGCAGCGCATGATTGCTTTTGGCGTTCCGAAGAGAATCGTCTCTTTCGTGATGCCCCTTGGATACTCGTTTAATCTGGATGGAACAACCCTTTACCTGGCGATCGCCTCCATTTTCGTAGCGCAAGCCGCTGGCGTTCACCTCTCGATGGGCCAACAAATGGCCATGATGCTCACTCTCATGCTCACCAGTAAGGGAATGGCAGGAATTCCACGAGCTTCACAGGTCGTACTCGCAGGGACATTCATCACCTTTGGACTGCCGATAGAGGGGGTACTCCTGATCATTGGCGTCGACGAGCTCATGGACATGGCTCGCACCACAGTGAACCTGATCGGCAACTGTTTGGCGACTGCGGTCCTGGCCCGCTGGGAGGGAGAATTCCGCACGGAACCTCCGGTCAGTGAAGATTTTATCGCCAACAGTTAAAAGTATTCTTGGTTGCAAAGCATCCCCCCGCAGCGTGCCTTATCAGGAGCAAATCGCCCGCGAAAAAGGCAATCCCGCCAAAGGCTGTGCAACCAACCTAAACCGCCCCTCCAACACCCTAATCTCTAACAAAATATTGAAAAATGACTCTCGTTTCGGTGGTTTTTCATGTTTAAATTTTAGGCTGCTGTTCAAATTCACCTCATAGCTTTGTCATCTTCTCCGCTTAGATGAAGGCTCCTGAATCACCTGTTCCACCTCAATCAAAAATGACATCAAAGCACACACCGCTTTTACATTTTCCTCATTCCGCCCGGATAACATTAGCTGGGCTTTGCGAAACCCTGCGCGGGCGGAAAAGTGTTCTCACCGCGATTGTCCTGCTAGCAAGCCTAGCCATTACCGGGTGCACTCAAATAGGACCAATGTCCGTACGCAATGGCCGCCCCCGTTACAATCAAGCTTTCGCCTACTCCACAGATGAGGAACTCCTCCTGAACATCGTGCGGTTACGCTACCGCGACACCCCCTTCTTCCTCAACGTAGACAAAGTAGCCGCCTCAGTCTACGCAAGCGCGGACATCAGTGGTTTGTATCCACTTGGAGATGGGTCCAGTAATTTACGCATGCGTCGTTTCTCAAACGTAGCACCACCCCATTTTAGTGCCTCCGTGAACGAAAGCCCCACCGTTTTTTACAGCCCCATGGAGGGCGAGAGATACGCTCGGCAGATGATGTCCCGGCTCAACTTTGACGTTCTGCTACTGCTGGTCAACTCCGGGTGGTCAATCGAGCGCTTGATGGCGGTAACGCTTCAGGAAATGAATGGACTCAAAAACGCACCCACTGCCTCGGGTCCAACTCCCTCCAAAGAACCCGAATTCCGCGAATTCCGCGAAGCGCTGCGCTGCCTGCGCTCCCTCCAAGTCAAAGGACTCGTGGAGTTGGCAAAAGGCGACGCTGAGGATGAATCGGCAGTTTATCTGCGAATCACGAATGGCGAGAAAGACGAGGATGCCGTGAAATTCAAAAAGATGCTCGGCCTTTCAAAGGACCAAACCAACTTCCAACTTAAAGCAGGCATGGGCCGCGGGGATGGAGAATCGATTTACGTGATCACACGCCCCGTCATCTCAACCTTAAACTATCTCTCGCAGTCGGTGATCGCTCCGGATTCAGATGTCACCGCAGGGCGGGTGACCAAGACACTCCAAAACTCGGGGGCTCCATTTGATTGGCAGGATCTTTTCTCGGGCATATTCAAGATCCAGTCTTCATCAGGCCTTAAGCCCAGAAATGCCTCGACTGCCGTCGAATACAGGGGCACTTGGTTCTATATTGCTGACAACGATTTGGATTCCAAATCCACGTTCTCGCTGCTGACTCAAATTCTCGCCCTCCAATCAGGAAAAGCCGCAGGCAAAGAGACCCCGCTGACCTTCTCTTTTGGAGGAAAATAACCCTGCAGAAAGTTCCACCTCACCCTTGGACAGGCCGCGACAGGCCATGCGAAAAAAAGTCCTTCGCTGCCCCCCTCGCAAGAGGGGCACCTTAGCATGGCCGGCAATTCCTGACCAGTGTCTCGACCGCGACTCCTAGTTCCCGAGTCGTCCTTTTAAGATCCAAAGCAAGAGATTGCGGCTGTCACGTTGCCGAACAAACCACCTCTGTGCAAACGGGGGGGAGTTCCGGCCTTCCTCGCTCCGGTCCGCCGCTTCTCCTCCCCCCCGTCCATCCGTGACCTCTAGTTCTCGAAAGGTTCCATCTCCACCTCAATTTTGTTTTCGACCTCTTTGACGCCGTGGATATCGTCCGCGAGTTTTGAAACGAGCGTCTTTTCCGTTTCATTTTTCGCAACTCCCTTGAGCGTTACTATCCCCTCATGCGTGGAAACGTTGATATGCGAGGCTCGAGTAGACCGGTGCGTCAAAAGAGCCACCCGCACTTGGGCGGTGATGGAGGCGTCGTCTACTGATTCATCCCTAGCTTTCAAATGCCTGCTACTTTCAGGTGACACCCTCATTTCGTTATTCACATCCTTTACCCCTTCGATGTCTTCCGCGTATGCCTTGGTCAAGTCCTTCTGCGCCTCGCTCACGGCCTCACCCTTCAGCGTAACCACTCCATCATTCACTTGAACCTCGGTTCCATAGGCGCTTACTCCCTTGTGAAACGCGAGAGCGCTCTTCACTCTAAGAGCAAGCCACGCGTCCGACTTTTCAGGATGCGGATCCCTCAGTTGAATCTGATTATCCACCCCCGACACCCCGGGCAGAGCAGACACAGTCTCCTGCGCCAACAGCTTGTGTGACTCCTCCCGCACAGTCCCGGTCAGCGTCACCAAACCTTCTTTTGCGTCCAATTTCACCGAGTCACCTGCGAGATACGTTTTAAAAACATATGAATTCTTCGCCGCCGCCTCGATCTTGTCGTCCGTACTGCTCGCTAAAAGGCTGCCAGCCCCAAAAAGCAGCGCGACGGCAAAGCACGCAACCACAGCGCCCCTGCGCAGCGCAACCACAGCGCCCCTGCGCAAATTCCACAGTGCCGCATTGCGGGGTTCGGGACTGCTAGCCTTAGGAATGAATGAATGTACTGGAATTATTTTCATAGCTTGGGAAGGTACCCTCGGATAAGTGAACCCTCCATGGGGTGTTGTACTACCCATCCGCTTGATTACTGTCTCTCAGCGAATTCCTTCAGCGAGCCTAACCAAACAAACAAACAAAAATCGCGCTGGAAGGGAGATCGAATCCGGCCCCTGCTCCGCTGCAGTCGCCATGGATGCTAAAGCCGGAACTGAAGTTTCTCGACGGTTTTAATACCACCTTCAGGCTCTCTGACGCTTTCTTCCTGCCGGCCTTTCAAAACCTTCCAAAAGGCGCAGCAGACCAATCCCCCGCTAGGAAACAGCCCTTCGCGAAAGCCTGTCCCGGTTCAACCCAGAGTAAAGACAGCGCTCACGAGCCCAAATCGACTTTTCTTATACGAAGCAGTAATTCGGCAACGTTTCCTGCTCCGGCACGCGGACAAACGCATCCCGTCAGTGCGCCATCTCGCAAGACCGCCCTAAAGTGCAGGAAACTTTTTCAGACCCTTTCCCATCCATTTCCGTAGCGAAGGATAACTATGAGCACTCAACATCTCGAGGTCCTCGACAGCACCCTGCAAAAGACACACCAGTGGATAGACGCCATTGCCCTCGACTCTCACACCGACAGGCACACCGCCTACCAGGCGCTCAGGGCCGTTCTGCAAACCCTCCGGGACCGCCTGCCCGCGGAGGAAGCGGCGCACTTCTCCGCACAACTCCCCCTGCTGATCAGGGGTGTTTTTTACGAAGGATACCGCCCTGCGGAGGTGCCCGTCTCGCTTTCGCGGGAGCAGTTTTTGGAACGGGTCCGCCAAAAAATCGTATCCGCGCGCAGCGTGGATGCACTCACCCTCACACGCCAAGTGTTTTCAACAATGGACGGTTTTCTTTGTGAAGGCGAACTGGATAAAATCGTCGATGTCCTCCCACGTGATTTTCTAGACCTGCTTCCGAAACGCGGCGTGGCTGTACTTTGAGCAAACGCGGCCCTCTGAGCAAACGCGGCGAAAAAACGTTTCCTTAAGAAATCTCCCCAGCCTTGCCCCAGGCAAAAAAAAGGCTCCCCCGCCTCTGTTGGCGCGCCATGCGGGGGAGGGGCTTGCCCCACGGTGTATTCCTGCAGTATTTCGCCCGACCGGAGCCCCGCATCCCATTGTGAGAAATGGGATACAACCCATCTTTTCATGGGGGCAACCTCTGCGGCATCGTTGTATCATGACTTGACTCTCATCCAGATCTCGGAGCCCTTCCACCTTCCTCCTCCCCACTTTGTAAAAACACAGCGCCAAACACCCCTAAAAAAACACGCAAAAACCTGCTCTTCCCTTTGTTCTGCTAGTTTTTCTCACAACCACGCGACACTCCCTTTTCAGCCCTTCATGTCAGCCAGCGGAAGCGCCCTCTCAGAAACCCTCTCAGAAACCCTCTCAGAAACCCTCTCAGAAACCCTCTCAGAAACTCCGGCCCAAAAATTGTGCTGATTCTGGCAGCCGATTTGAGCGTCTCGGATCTTGGGCTGCTATGGGAAGACATTGACACCCCTGATTCCCCAAATCTGGACGCCCTTGCGGCAAAAGGCCTCAAGTTTACACAGTTTTACGATACTACCGCCAGACGCTGGCCCGCAACAGCGCCCCTGCTCACAAGATATTACGCCGAACAGGTCAACCGTGATTCACAGCAAGGAGCAATGCCGAGAATACATGTAAGAATACCTGTGGGCGTGCGTCTTGGGCTTTATGGGGCAACACGGGAATCCGTCCTCCATGGGCGCACCTACCCCGCCTTGCTCGGTCCTCAAGGACATCGCTACCACTCGGGAAAGTGTCACCAGGAGGGGACACCTTTAGCTCTAACAACGCCATTTCCATGAGCATAAAAAGCAGTCCACGCCGCGCTCGTGGTTCGCATGGAACAAGAAATTGGACGCGTTGTTATCCAACTCAAAACCATGGGCGCATTCGAAAATACGCTACTCCTTTTCCTCTACGAGACTGGTGCGAGCGCTGAAATCATAGTCCTCGGCGACGGGCACGATCCGGTTGCGCACTCTGAATCCAAGTCCTTTCCATGTCTTCTCCATGTCTTCTTATTTCTGCCGCGGCCCGGGTTGGTCCAGCGCCTCCAACACGCCCTTTCGACGCCATAAAACGTGGTGCATGAAGGCGCCATCTCTCCCCCTTATTGCCCACTGGACGCAAGGCATTCGGGCGCCCAGAAAGTTGCGCCAACATCCCGGACATTTAATCGACGTTGTTCCCACTCTCTTGGAAATCAGCGGCGCCAAAAACGGCCCGTCGTAACAGCCCACCAAGCCACATTTTCGTCGAAGCTCGTGAAAAGGACGATCCCATCCGGAACAGCTACCTTTTGTAGCTGCACGAAAAAAACCGCCATTCGCGCGGGCGACTGGAAACGCTTCGCCTTGGCGGACCGGAGCGAAATGAAACATCTAAGGTCTTTCCAAAGACCGTGATAAATCCAAGACTGAAACAGTCACCACCTCTCAAAAAATGAAGGAACTAAGCGCCATCTGGGAACTTAAACTGGAGAAGACAAAAGGTTTGGTCAAAAACAACAAAACCATCCAGCGCTGAGGCGGCCATTGCAAAGACATCCACGATATGAATTGGGAAGAATGTTATAGGACAGGAAATACCCCCTGGGATAAAGCAGCCCCGGCTCCGGAAATCGAATACGCTCTCCGCGAAGGGCTACTAAAGGGAAACGTTCTGGTCCCTGGCTGTGGTCGCGGGCATGATGTTCGGGCGATTGCGGCCGCGGGTGCCCTCCATGTCGTGGGGCTGGATTTGGCTCCTAGCGCAGTTCTGGAGGCACAAAGCGAAAATAACCCGGAAAACGCTTTTTTTCAACAGGCAGATCTTTTCAACACCCCCTCTGAATTCAAGGAAAGATTTGATTGGGTTTGGGAACACACCTGTTTCTGCGCCATCTCCCCGGAAGATCGGGTTAACTATGTTTCTGCAGTCAAAAGCGTATTACGCCCCGGCGGAAAACTACTCGCTCTTTTTTTTCTTGATCCAGGCTTGGACAATCCCTCGGAAGGCCCTCCTTTCGGCACCAACAAACTTGAGTTGGACGCCTGTTTTTCAGACGCATTTACGCTGGAACGCGAATGGCTTCCTCGCGCCACATACCCAGGACGTGAAGGGCGCGAGTTGGTCCGTTTACTCCGCCGCCACTAAGCCCTTCGCTAGGTGATAACATCCCTGAGTTTCCCAATGCTGAGGACTCACATCCAAAGCCCCCACGCGGCGAGGAAACCTCGTCTCACCTCAACTTTGGTCCCTCCCCACCTCGCACCCCACCTCGCACCCCACCTCGCACCCCACCTCGCACCCCAACAAGGGAGGAGCCACTGTCGCCCACCGATTCGCGAGCAAAAATGACTCTCTGACCCCATTGCGCGTCGGCCACAGCGATTCAGGAGCATGCTGGCAAAGGTGTTCTCCGCAACGCTACAGGGAGTTGATGGGTTGGAAATCGAAATCGAGGTGAATTCGGCAAGCGGGCTGCCAGCGATCGTCATTGTCGGATTGCCCGACGTTGCGGTGAGAGAAAGCCGGGACCGCGTCACAACTGCTATCGTAAATAGCATGCTGCACTGGCCACGAGGCCGCACCACCATTAACCTCGCACCCGCTGACGTCCGAAAAGAAGGCCCTGCTTTCGACCTCCCCATCGCCCTAGGACTCGTAGGGGCCTGTGAAGAAACACCCCTGCCAGCGCTCTCAACTTTTTGCATCGCAGGTGAACTAGCGCTCGATGGCTCCGTACGCCCAATTAAGGGTGCCTTATCGATCGCACTAGCCGCACGCAAACAAGGTCGACGCGCACTCCTGCTTCCCTGCGCTAATGCCCACGAAGCTGCACTCGTGGAGGGCATCGATGTTTTTGGAGTCGAAACGCTCAGCCAAACTGTTGCCTTTTTGAAAGGGGACAGCAATATCTCGGCAACGCCGCACAACGCCGGTGAACTTCTAGAGCGAGTGGGAGCTCAGTCACCGACCGAAGATTTCGCCGATGTCCGGGGACAGCACCTCGCCAAACGCGCCATCGAGGTGGCCGTAAGCGGGGGCCATAATCTGTTGATGCTTGGACCGCCGGGTTCGGGCAAGTCGATGCTCGCAAAACGCATTCCTTCGGTCATGCCGCCGATGTCTCTAAAAGAGGCCATAGAAACCACTAAAATTCACAGCTCCTGCGGTCTACTCGCCAATAAACAACCCGCTTTTGTGGCCTCACGTCCTTTTCGCGCACCCCACCACACCATCTCAGACGCTGGTCTCCTTGGAGGCTCAGCCAACCCCAGCCCAGGCGAGGTCAGTCTCGCTCACAACGGGGTCCTGTTCCTTGACGAACTTCCCGAATTTCGGCGCTCAACTCTCGAGGTTCTTCGCCAACCCTTGGAAGACGGCACTGTCACCATTTCTCGCGCAGCAGGCACCTTGACATTCCCCGCAGACTTTGTTCTTGTTGCCGCATTAAATCCCTGTCCTTGCGGATTTTATGGAGATCGGCAACACGCCTGCCGGTGCTCCATCACTCAAGTCCAACGCTACCGTCAGAGAATTTCCGGGCCCCTTTTGGATCGCATGGATATTCACCTTGAAGTGCCTGCAGTGACCTATTCAGAAATGACCAAAGGCGAGCTTGGTGAAGCTTCCGTAAATATTCGCTCCCGCGTGGAATCAGCCAGGAACAAGCAACGGGATCGATTGGGCGATGGTGCGCGCACCAATGCAAGAATGCGCCCCAGAGAAATCCGGCAGCACTGCGCTCTGTGTACCGAGGGGGCCTTACTGCTGCAATCCGCAATGCAGACCCTTCACCTAAGCGCAAGAGCATACGACCGCATTCTCAAAGTGGCACGTACCATCGCCGACCTCGAATACGAACTCAAAATAGCTCCCCACCACCTTCAAGAGGCCATCAGTTACCGAACTCTTGACAGAAACCTCTGGAAATAAAACGACTGGCAGGGACGCCACCCAAGAAATTTTGCAGCCCCACACACTCAACCACCACTCGAACGCAGTCCGTCGTTGAGAGTGTTTTTTGATCCAAAAGCTCACCCCCTCGTGTCTATGAAGACTGCCTCCTGCGCCACTCAGCACGCACCTCTCCCATCAGTTTTACAATCCCATCCCTGACGGTAAAAAGCTGCTCCCGCAAGCGGCGGTTTCTTGTGCGGCCAAACACTTTTTCTCGGTGAATCTCGGCGTACGCATTCAGTCCCAAATTCACCGCACGCAAAGCGCGTTTCAAATAAGCAATGGTCATGCCTAATTCAGTGCTTTCAGGGTCGCTCAAGGCTGCCGCAAGTTTCCCCCCCATGATACTCGCCTGATGCAAAAGCTCCACGGAAGCCGGGTGAGACGCGGCTTCCTCACCCCGCGCCTGCAGGGCTTCATCCAGCCAAATCGTTAACTCAAAGCATGCCTGATACAAAGGATGGATCTCCGCCTGATCCGCAAATACCTCCAATGATTCTAATTCCTCGCCACTCAGATCACCTTCCTTCTCCTCATCAAGAGCCTCCCCCCAAAGTCGCTCCTCCTCTTTCTCAAAATCCACCCATCCCATTTCCTTCGCGATTAATTCGTCGCGATCCGGATGATCAACGTATTTTTCGAGAAGCTCAAGATAGCGCTCTGTGCGCAAATCCTGCTCTCGAAGGAAACGCTCCCAGTCATACTCATCCCACACCTTTTCAGGTTGCTCGTGCTCGTCCGCCATGTCCTTCTTTCTCGCCAGAGGTGACCCGTTGTGTAAACCGCTTTTTTAAAATTTTTACCGCTTTCTCTGAAAACGCGGCTTCCTAGTTCGCTGCGTTTTGGACAGGAAGCGTCTGCCGCCTCAACTGTCCGCAAGCAGCCTCAATATCATGCCCCTTTTCTCTCCGGATCGTTGCCGTCACCTTGCCCCGCTTCAACACCGCCATAAAGGCATCCTGCCGGGGTTCCTCGGGACGCACCCAGGCCAGTCCCTCCACGACGTTATAAGGAATGCAATTCACCTTCGCATCCACCTTCCGGGCGACCTCGACCAACGCCTCGGCATCTTCAAGTGTATCGTTCACTTCCCGTATCAAAATATATTCAAACGTAATACGCTGCTTCTTGAGACCAACGTAATACTCGCAGGCGGCCAATAGCTCTGAGAGAGGATATTTGCGGTTCACAGGCATGATCTGCTGCCGTACCTCGTCCCTCGCTCCATGCAAGGATACGGCCAACCGAACCTGCATGGGTTGCTCCGCCAGTTCTCGGATCTGAGGAGCCAAGCCACTCGTGGAAATTGTAATTCTCCGAGCCCCAATACCCACGCCCCACGGCGCATTCAATATCTCAAGCGCGCTTCGAAGATTCTTGTAATTCGCCAGGGGTTCTCCCATCCCCATAAACACAAGATTACTCACTCTCTCCCCGCTTAATGCCTCAACCCGTATAATCTGCCCCACGATTTCTCCCGGAGTCAGGTTGCGACTCCAGCCATCCAATCCGCTCGCACAAAATTTGCACCCGTATGCGCACCCCACCTGCGTTGAAACGCACAAAGTCCGCCGGTCAGAATCTTCGCCATACAATGCAGGAGAAGCAGGAATCAAAACAGACTCGATCAGTGCCCCATCGCCGAGACGAAACAAAAACTTCCTTGTCGTATCCTTAGAACCCTGCACGCGAATTGGTTCCAGTATATGAAAAGCAAACCTATCGTTCAACCACGCCCTCAACCCAGCAGGCAGATTAGTCATCATCTCAAACGCATCCACACGCTTTTCATAAACCCACTCAAGAACCTGCGCACCTCGGTAACCGGGATGCCCCGCTTCCACCAGCAACTCCCTAAGCTTGGGCAGCGCTATCGCATGAATAGATTCCCTTGGGTTTGCATCGCTCATCCCCCGATCCTTCATGAAATTCCGTCCAGCGTCAAAAACCCTTCTGCTTATCCACGTACTCTTTTTAAGTTTCCGCTTCCGCTTTTCCTCAACGCTTTTAACCTTCCTGTTTTTAAGTATGCTTACGCCCCACGAGATTTTCGCCAAAATGCCCCCTCCCATGGCTCAGGGTATCTTCGCCTTTTTACACGAACAGCAAAAGCCGCTATACAAGGCCACGCTCGAAACCCTCGCCAAGACACGCAAACTTCGCCCCGTTTTTATTGAAAAAAAACCGCGCTCCGAACAGCACGCATGGCTGGTTGAACAACTCCGAAAACGCATCAATAACGATACCGCCGCGCATGTCCTGCAAATCTGGCTCGTAGGAGCTCATAAAACCCTGCTCTGCGATTTCCTAGACGGGTTTGGCATCGCTCACGACGAAAATGGAACGGTCGAAATACTCCCAGAGGCCCCTCCCTCTGCCGAACTCGTGAAAGTCATTGACTCGCTCCGTGCTCGTTACGATTCCAACTTGCTCGCGGTTTACCTCAACACCTTCCAGTCCCTCGACTCCGAAGGCTGGCCAACCCTCGACGCCCTCATCCGAGAGGATCCAACCCTCCAACTCAACGCCAGCTAACTCTCAGAGACTGTCCCTTTCAGGACCATTCCTTTCTCTCAACCGCAATCTCGCAAGGGATTGCGAAGAGACACCCGAACTCCGGGTTACATTTTTTACGAACGCCCCTCCAGCAGACCACCGCTCACGGCTGCAGGCGAATGGACTCCACCTCCAGTATCTCTCCAGGCTTAAAAGCCTCAAAACGAAGCATCAAACGCTGGAGTCCCCCTTTGTAACCAGGCTGGTCCTTTAAAACAAAAGTGTGCTCCTTGCGGCCTCCTCCCGTGGGGATTTCGAAGACTGCGCTGCCTTCCGGATCCTCGGCCCGGATTCCCTTCCACGCGACGCGCAAACGTCCCGACTGCCCTTTCACAAGAGCACTCATTTTCAAAGCCCCGGCAGCCTCCGCCCGCCAAAACGTGGCAGGTCCGTCCAAAAACACCGTTGTAGACTGTGCCTGCACCCGCCAAATCCCGGGAAGAGGCACCCCTCCATCCACTCCCCCGCGAAGCGTCCAGCCCATACGGCTTCTTTCAAACCGGTATTGAGGCAACTCTCTACCGCGCTCCCAATTCGCGACCATTCCACGAATTTCCTCAACAGACCCCGGGACCAAACGACACTCATACTCGTAGGAAATGTTATGATCCAAATGCTCCAACCCCACTGGGGCGAGGTAACCGGTTGCGTTGTCATAAGTCCCCTGACGGTTCGGTTCTCCGGAAACCTCACCCTGTTTCCAATAAGTCGTTGCCGGTTGCCAAATTCCGAGACCCCAATTTTTTGAATCCACCAACGCGGCCCATCGCTCCGTCGCACAAAACGTCTTCCAAGGAGGACCAGGATCCACCCACTCGTTCAATGCTCCACCTGTAAAAGGCCTGTCGCCAGAGTAAGTGACCACACGCCGAAACTCCCCATTCGTATAAACCGCGGGAAGTTCCTGATGTTTGGCTGGATAAAATACAAGGTCCGCCCTTTTATTCGTTACCCTGCAGCGCAAATGCACGGCGCGTGGCTCCAGCCTTATCCAACTCTCCATTTCACAATCTCCCTCGACTCCTTCTAAAGGCCACTGCATCGGAACTAATCGAGAGTACATTTCCACCCCATTATTGCGGTGCTCTAGAACCCTCGAGGGATGTCCCGCCCAATCCCCTGATTGCACTGGGTTCCAACCCAGGGAACGCCAGGCCGGATGCGGCTGCAATCCTTTTGGTGTAAATGGATTAGGGCCACTGTAGAAAGACATTTGAATCTGCCGCCCGTGGTCGAAATTATTAATCAGCTCTCTTCCGTCGGACTTGCCGATCAACGAAGCGATCGACCCCCCCATTTTTAAATCCACTCCCACTTTCAGCCGGTCATTCTCCAGCCAACTCATTTCTGGTGCAACCCGCGGGGGGGCCGCGAGCCCTCGCTCCTCTCCCCCCACACAAACAAGGGCCATCAGACCCAGCAATGCGCTCAATTTTGAAAAAGGACAGCTCATCTCAAAAAATCAATGGATAAAATGGGGACAGATAATGCGTCTTATCCTTTCTCTGAGGCCAGCGCAATTCCTTGCTCTTTTCGGGAGCGCCTCACTCGCTGGGGAAAAAAGAGATCCCCTTTTCTCCACATTTTTCAAACCAGCGCTCTCCCTCCTCCGTAGCGAAGGAGGAGAGGGTCGAAGATGGCCGAAGCCCTCCACCGAAAGCGTCTCCTTTAGCATCTACCGTCAAAATTCATGCAAAAGCATTACTCACATTTTCATACCCCTTTTCATCGCCATTTCATAGTCGTCACAGACCGTGGCGCTCTGCGCGCCGGTTGGATCGAAGCCCCCGTCGAGGCGCAACTCCCCTCGACCAACTTCAAGCGGCCCGCCGGCCTCGTCCATGCCCCTGCCATCCAATGGGTTGAGGACCTTGCATTCGTGCACCCGAGGCAGCACCTTGTTGAACAAATTTCAGACATGGCGGGAGCCTACTCCGCCGCAGAGTCCTCCGGCGGGCAACCCCGCCGAGGTCCCTCGTCCTATTCCGAAATCCACTGGCGCATCGCAGCAGACAGGCAGGCCGTTGAGGATTTGGCTCATGCCGCCGCCACCGTCTTGTTTCGCGAGAAACCCGAGTCCTGGAGTCTGTCCGCACCCGCAGACATCCACCGCGCCCTCATGGACGCGCTTCCGCCCGTATGCCGGCAGCGACTCGAGCAGGTGCTGCCCAAAAACCTCGCGCGCTGCACCCCCGACAACATCGTGAAGCACTTCTTACACAATTGATCCGACCCGCCACCGGTTCTCTCAAACCAGTCTGGCGAGGTTGTGCCGGAAATTGCGCTGAGTTCTCCCGCCTTGAGATGCACCCGCATGGGGATGCTTGCGCTCCCTACAAAACGAAGAACAACGGATGCGCCTTCCTTTGGATGCGTCTTCCTTTCGACGCGCCGCCTCATGGCACGACTCCTTCAGGGCACCCATCTATGACGCTCACGGCACGCGGCGGAGGCGCCTGCACCCGTCCTGCACCATTCCCCAAGTTCAGGCACCTTTTACATGGCTTGCGGGAGCGAAATTCCTCGGTTATGAACACTGCGCCGATTGTTTTCAACTTCTATACCCCCTCCATCACCATGCAAAGCCGCCTTATTCTATCCATCGCCGCCCTCCTCACCTCAGCCGTTCCATCCCCTGCCCAGCAGGCTCCCGCTCCAGCGGCGACCGCTGCCGAAAAGGCCCCTGACTCATTCACCGTGGGGGCCCTGACCTTCAAGCGCCCCTCCGATTGGACTTGGGTCCCGGTCGTGTCGCCCATGCGCAAAGCCCAGCTCTCGGTTTCCGGTCCGGAAGCAGGTAAAAATGCGGACATTACCTTTTTTCACTTTGGTCCCTCCGGAGGCGGCGATTTGGATTCCAACGTGCAACGTTGGCTGCGCCAGTTCCAGAGCGCGCCGAACTCAGAAAAAGTGGAGGCCAAGACGATCGGCGGCCGCAAAACCACGCTCGTTTCAACCGTGGGCACCTTCTCCTCTGGAATGCCTGGACAGCCAGCGGCGGCGCTTGAAAACTATGCCCTGATGGGAGCGATCGTAGAGGATGCGGATGGCAATGTATTCGTGAAAATGACGGGGCCAAAGACGACGGTTCAAGCGGCCGGTCCAAAGTTCCTTGAGTTTCTTGAGGGCGCAAAACGCTAAACTCATTACGGCAGTTCGCTCAGCGCGTTCTTTCACCCCTTTCAAAACGCTGTCACGCCGCTTGGCTACAAGCCAATGCGGTTCCTTCGAGCAGAGAAGGGCGCCTGGCCCTGAGGTGGGGGGGACAAGTATTTCCCCCCCCCGCCCCAGCCACAGTCTTTCGCAGCAGAATTCCATCCATGAGCAGCTACTACACCTCGTCATTCATAGACATCATTCACTACCTCAGCGATTCTCTCGTGCAGTGTGATGCAAGCACTAAAATTGCAGAACTCTTTGGCGAGGAATTTGATGATGTCGATTTTGAGATGGCCATGTGCTGCTTCGAAGCCACCCACCGCATCGCCTTCCGCAACGAATTAGTGAACATTCCAATCGACCAGTACGAGGAATCCTCATTGGAAGAGTTTCTGGAAAGCTATCTCGATCTGGGCGAGCAAAAAGATCCGCTGTTCGTGGCCCAGCGGTTTCGGATGTTCGAGGAGGCTCTCACACGGGCCATCGCAGAAGAACAAACTGGTGCCGACGAGTTTTAATCTCAGCCATTCCCCCCCTTTATCTCTCCCCTATTTCCCTTCGGCCAGTCTGGCGAACGCAAGGCGGAGGCGGAGCACCGGTAGGCCCCCCGACTTTAGCGCATCTCTGGAGCCCTTTCATTTTCCAGCCATTTGGGGCCTGCTCCCCAGTGAAATCGTACCGGCAACTGGCGCAGTCCGTGAACACCGCCGCGCAGGTGCTTCCTCTGTCTACGCACCGCCGGGTTCGAGTATTAAACACGACCAAGGAGGTCGCTGGAGAATCCACCATGCAGGATGGAATGCCGTTTATTGCTTCAATATTTCAGAGAAATCTCTCAACCTACACAATCTATGAGTCGCAAAATACGTTACGGAATGGTCGGCGGTGGACGCGGCGCCTTCATCGGTGCTGTCCATCGCATCGCCGCAAACATTGATGGACAAATCGAATTGGTCTGTGGCGCTTTCTCCTCAGATCCGCAAAAATCAAAAGACTCGGGGGGAGATTTCTTCTTGGATCCGAGCCGGTGTTACGGGTCGTTTGAAGAAATGATCCATGCAGAGAAGGCCCTGCCCGCAGAAAAACGCATGGACTTTATCTCCATCGTAACGCCCAACCACATGCATTTCGCACCCGCGAAACTCGCCCTCGAAAACGGCTTCCATGTGCTCTCTGACAAGCCCGCTACGTTCACCCTCGCGGAGGCTCAGGAACTCTCCAAAATCGTGCACCAAACAGGACTTCTGTACGGACTCACGCATAACTACACGGGCTATCCGCTCGTGAAACAGGCGAGAGAGATGGTTCACGCAGGTGCTCTTGGAAAAATACGCAAAATTGTGGTGGAATATCCTCAGGGCTGGCTCGCGACAAAACTAGAAGAAAGTGGTCAAAAGCAGGCTGCTTGGCGCACCGATCCCGCTCGCTCCGGCGCGGCAGGCTGCGTTGGAGATATCGGCACCCATGCCGAAAATCTCGCCGAATACATCTCAGGACTCAAGATCCACGAACTCGCCGCCGACCTCACTGCGTTTGTCGACGGACGTTTATTGGACGATGATGCCAACATCCTGCTGCGGTTCGAAGGAGGCGCAAAGGGCGTCCTGCACTGTTCCCAAATCAGCGTGGGAGAGGAAAACAATCTCAACATTCGCGTCTACGGCGAGAAAGGCGGATTGGAGTGGCACCAAAAAGAGCCCAATACACTTCTTCTCAAATGGCTGGATAAACCCATGGAAGTGTTACGAACCGCCAACGGTTATCTCGGAGCCGCTGCCGCCGCTAACTCCCGCACGCCTGCCGCGCATCCAGAGGGTTATCTGGAAGCCTTCGCCAACATCTACCGCAACTTTGCCAACCATATTCGCGCCAAAGCCGCGGGATTATCGCCAGACCCCTTGGTCTTGGACTATCCGAAAATAGAAGACGGGGTACGCGGCATGGCATTCATCGACGCCGTAGTCGCCTCCAGCAAACACAATGCAGCGTGGACCAAAGTGGTCGGCTAGATTCGCGTTCATCCCCTCACGATAGAAAACAAATCGCGAAACGCGCCATGGAGCTCCACCCGAATCGGTTTTCTCTCGAGAAACATCGAGGAGCGCCCATGGCGTTTGATTGCGATCCCCTCACGGGTAGTGAAAACGGCTGAGCCTCACCCCTCCCTTATTCCGCAAGGCAACGTTCCGTGTGGATACAAGGATCCGTCGTCGATGCTGATGCGCTAATTAGCAATTCACATTGAGCAAGCTTGACCCATCGGCGCTCTGCACCCAAAAGAAAACACTCACACAGGCCTCAACGGCCTTGTTGCGTTACTCACCCCAAACAAAAATCAACCCAACCCTTCCTAAAATGCGTTTTGGCATCAATACCTTCCTCTTCGTCTCTCCATTCAAAACGGACAGCGTCAAACTCTTTAAAAAATTCAAAGCATGGGGTTTTGACACCGTTGAAATCCCGGTTGAAGCCCCCGAGCATGTCGATCCAGCAGCGCTCAAAGCAGCCGCTGAATCAGCGGACATCGCCATCGGTTCGATCTGCGCCTGCATGGGGCCAGGGCGCGACCTCAGAGGAAATGCCAAGGAGCAAAAAACCGGTTTCCAATACATTAGCAAACTCATCGACCAAGCCGCCGAGATGGGCTGCCCACGCATTATCGGTCCCCTTTATTCAGTGGTAGGCAAGCGAGGCCCTGTCTCTGCTGCAGACCAAAAAACAGAATTTGCAGCCGTCGTTAAAAACCTCAAAGCCCTAGCAAAACATGCCGCGGCCAAAGGTGTTGAGTTGGTCGTAGAGCCTCTGAACCGCTTTGAAACAGACTTTCTCAACACCTGTGATCAAGGCCTCAAGCTGATCAAAGCCGTCGGAGCAAAAAATGTGAAACTGCACCTCGACACCTTCCACATGAACATCGAGGAAAAAAATCAGGCTGCGGCTATCTTAAAGGCCGGCAAACACCTCGGTCACTTCCACGCCTGCGGCACAGACCGCGGTACCCCGGGAAACGACTCCCTCAATTGGACTCCCATCGTCAAAGCGCTCAACGACATCGGTTATGATCAGGATATTGTCATCGAGTCCTTCACTCAGGATGTAAAAGTAATCGCCGCCGCCGCCGCAATCTGGCGCAAGATGGAACCCAAACGCGACGATATCGCGGTCAAAGGGCTTGCAAACATGCATCGCCTCTTCGCCGGTTCCATTCGCAAAGCGAAGGCCGCGGCCAAGGCTGCCCATTCCCCAGCTCCGAAAACGACCAAAGCCGTTTCAAAACCAGCTAAGAAAGCCGCTCGCCGCAAGTAGGCTAGGAGAGTCTCCCTTCTTTTATGATCAAACCGATCCCGCTTTTCGCACTCCTCTCCCTCGCCTCAATCGCTGTCGCCGAAGACAAAGCGCTCTTTAACGGCAAAGACCTTCAGGGCTGGGATGGAAACTCGCAGCTCTGGTCCGTCAAGGATGGAGTCATCCGTGGCGAAACTCAGGCGAGTCCAGACAATCCCAAAAAAAGCAACCTACGCCACAACACGTTTTTGGTTTGGAAGGATGGCACCCCGGGAGATTTTGAACTCCATGCCAAGTTCCGCATCACTAGCGAATTGGGGAATTCGGGAATTCAGTACCGCAGTAAGGTTGAAAGTGTCGGCCCTGACGGCCCGATCGTTTCGGGCTATCAAGCCGACTTCGAGTCGGGACAAACCTACAGCGGTATTCTCTATGAAGAAAAAGGACGCGGCATTCTCGCGCAACGGGGCCAGCAGGTCGTGATTAATGACGATGCAGAAGATCCCAAAAAGATCAAAAAAGACGTCACCGGTTCCGTCGGCGAATCCCAAGCGATCCAGGAAAGCATCCACATCAAAGAATGGAATGACTACGTGGTGATCGCAAAGGGCAATCATCTCGAACATTTCATCAACGGAAAAAAAACCGTGGATGTCACAGATCAAGCTCCTCGTGGAGCAAAGGAGGGCGTCATCGCACTGCAAATGCATGCAGGACCTCCAATGGTCGTCGAGTTTAAAGAACTCGTCCTCCGTTCGGCCAAATAAGATCCACTTAAGCAAGACAGAGAGGGCCACGAAACACCGCTTTTGTGGCCCTCGTTTTGAATCCCGCAAGCCGCCATCTCCCTCCAAACCATTGCGCCACGTCTCATGATTTATCACCCCACCCTCGCCGCAGTTCTTGCTCTTTCCTTTCTTGGAACCATTGCCCAGGCTGCCGATTCAAAACGGCAAGTCCTGCTTATCGCCGGTAAACCCAGCCATGGTCCCGGCCAGCATGAACACAATGCAGGCGTACAACTCCTCGCCAAGTGCCTCAAGGAAAACGCCGCTGACAAAGTGGATGTCCAATTTGCCCTCAACGGCCAGTGGCCCGAAGACGCCACAATAAACAAAGCGGACACCATCGTGATCTACTCCGACGGCGGCGGCGGACATCCTGCCTTGCCCCATCTTGAGCAACTCGACGCCCAAATGAAACGCGGTTGCGGATTGGTGTGTCTACACTATGCGGTGGAACCTGCCTTCAATAAAGTCGGCTGGCCCGAACCCGAAGTGGGCTCGGATGGCAAACCCGTCAAACAAACTCCGCCTCCAGGACGCAGTTCCAGCGGAGCGGGCTCCAAAGAATTTTTGCAGTGGCTCGGCGGTTACTTCGAACAGTTCTGGTCCGTGAATCCCCATTGGGACGCGAACTTCAAGGAGTTCCCAAAACACCCGATCAGCAACGGGGTGCAGCCGTTCAGCACCAATGACGAGTGGTACTACCATATGCGTTTTCGCGCAGGGATGCAGCGGGTCACCCCCATCCTCACCGACCTGCCGCCTGACTCGACCACAACGAGAGGCGAAGGTTCGCATGGCGGCAATCCCGACCAAAAGCGCGCAGTGCTTGAGGAAAAAAAGGCGCAGCACGTAGCATGGGCTGTAGATCGGGAGGATGGAGGCAGGGGCTTTGGCTTCACAGGAGGACACTTTCACAGAGGCTGGGGCAACGAGAACCAGCGCAAATTGGTGCTTAACGCCATTCTCTGGACTGCAAAGGCGGAGGTTCCGGCCGCAGGAGTCGCCTCGAGCGTCACTGACGCTGAACTCGCCGCCAATCTTGATCCCAAGGCGCCCCCTCAGCCGAAACCTGCAGCGGCTCCAGGAGCAGGCGCGAAATAGTCTCCGGGAATTTCCGGCATGGCTTTGAAGAGGGGGGGCGCGAGGCTGTGTCCCAAAACGAGAGTTTTTTGAAATCGAGGCTGGGCGGGACAAACGGCACGCTTCCTCTGAGCCGCCACTCGAAAGAAATCTCAGGCACAACTCCCTCTTGCGCGTCTGGATCCTCGTGCTAGAATGAGGGACCCGCAAGTGGCACCTGTGAAAGCAGGTCTACGCTTGGAGTCGGCACGGGCGGACTTCGAAAAAAAGTCTGCACGGGCGGACTTCGAAAAAATGGGGGCGTACTGGTTTCGACTGATAGTTGGAGACACCGATCGCATGCCGAGGAAGCCTGGTTGGCCTCGTTAAAATCTCTGGGCAAACAAAATAAACGCTAACGATTACGAAGATCTAGCTCTTGCTGCTTAATTAAGCGGCATCGTTTCCGAGCCAACGCCTGCTAGGCACGGAGACGACGACAGCAGGCTGGCCCTTGGGGGGAGCGACCGCTTCTGAGGGTGAGATCGACCGTGGACGACCGGGGAAAAGCTGCCCGCCCGCTGGCGGCTTTTGTCTTAAATTATAAGCGAGGCTAAGCATGTAGAAGTTTGTGACAAAGGCCGTCAGGACAGGGGTTCAACTCCCCTCGCCTCCACCATTCTGTAAATGAACAACTTACAGATTTCTGGGTGAAAAAGTAACCTTGCTAGTAACCTTGTTGCTGTACAAGTTCGCCCTTGTTTGCGTGTGTTGAAAAAGTTCCCTAGCGGACATGTCTTTCGGGCTTGTTGCAGAAACAGAAACCCTGAAAAACGTCCTCCGCTCCAGCTCCCTGGGTTTCCGTTGCTAGTGCTGCTGCCGCCGAGGATAGCGGCTCTCTAAACCCGGTCTCGTACATCGCCCGACGGGTCCAACCACTCCCTGGGGGGATTCGGATGGTTCCGGTGGTACATCGCAAACGTCATACTCAGCTCCGGTGCCCCGTCTCTCTCGCTCGTACCGTCAAATTCACCGGCCATCTTCGCATCAGCAATCAACGCCCCCAGCCGATCGTAGACAACATCCATACTTCCATCCTTGCGCCTGGAGACTTTGGTAGGCACCGTTCCCTCAATCATTTGACGCAGCAGGTCCCGTTTCTCGTCAATGGCCATCAGGGCGCGACTTTGGACCTGTGCCTGGATCTCTGCGATCCGAGACCTCACCTCAGGGCGCCGGTACAGCTTGCAGCCCAGGGTCGCAGGGTCAGTCACCAAGGGGCAGATTTTTGCATAAGCAGCTTTGCGGTCCATGCCCTCGGCAATCAGCCAGGCAAAGCGTTCGTGGAGACGGTTCTTGAGGCGTGGCATAATCTGTTTGGAAATTTGCGCGGCGAAAGTGCACTCAATTTACTCTGGTAGACCATTATACCCATAGAGTGGCATTTAATGGTCTCGTAATTATTGGAAATTCAGTAGATCCAACCGAGACAATGACTTAACAATTATCTCTGGTTTCTTTCGCAAGTGACTGACTTTTGCAGATTACTGGGCTTGAGCTGCCTTGAGGTTAGTAAACTACTAAAATTTTACTAATTAGTCCGATTTTAGTAATAAATTGTCTCGGACGAGCGTTTCCCTCAAATTCCACACCGCCTACCGGACCTGGTCGCCAAGTCAGTTGGCGGTGGCCTGATGTCAGACGTCCTCACGCTTCTACGTGCCCTGGTTACTACGGGCATTATTTCCAGTATGAAGAGCTTGTGCCGGCACACACGGACCTGGGGCTTACCAGACAGCTCGGACGGACCTAATGGGACTGGCTCAAAGCGGAATCCTGGAACAACGTAAACGGGCCAAGCGGATGGTGTTGTTCGGAAGTGGACTCAGGGGCAAGACTGCGACGTGGTTCATCAATGGAAAGGATCCCTAGTTTTCACGCCCGGCATGAAGACGGTCCTTGGAGAGCGTCGATTAATGAGCCACACCATTTAGATTAACTGACCGCCATTCGATTGTCGCCTTGGGCAAGATGATTGGCTAAATACAAAAACTGCCTACGCACCCCAATCTCAGTGAGTTTCAATCTTTTAGTGCCACCTCAGTTGCAGCCTTTCGGGTTTAGCTCCAATAAAACCGGCGGGCACATGGCTCGTTCCATGATGCTGTCCGAGTTGCTGTTGCTTCTCCAGGCGAATCGTTCTAACAACACGGCCGACTTCCGCCGCCTCATTGAGGAAGAAAACCTCCTGGGCAAACCCACGTTCACCAGCCGGCAAAAAAGCTACCGCCATTTGCTCGAACTGTATGGCATGGATGCATCGCAGGCTCTCTTTCGCGTTCTATTGCGGTTTGCAGCAATTAATCCCGAAGCCACCCCTCTGCTGGCCCTGGTCTGCGTTTTCTGCCGCGATCCTCAGCTCAGGGCCAGTTTCAGCCTGCTTGAACAGACCTCTCCAGGAACCGTTATTCCCAGGCGCCTGATGGAAGAGCACCTGGAATCCCTGTTTCCAGACCGCTTCAGCCCGGCCATGAAGCAGTCTCTGGCCCAGAATGTGAACACCAGCTGGACCGTCTCCGGCCACCTCCAAGGACGTTCGACCAAGACACGCACCTTTCCAAACCCGTCCTTCCTGGCAACCACCTACGCCCTGTTTGCGGGTTATCTCACGGGATTGCGCGGCGATTTTTTGCTGCAGTCCGTCTTTGCCAGGCTGGTGGCGGTTTCCCCTCCTCAGGCGATCGAACACCTCAAGGAGGCTTCCAAGCACGGTTTCCTCCGGCTCCGGCACGCGGGCGGTGTCACGGAAATTGATTTCTCTCCGCTCCTCAACGAGTCCGAACTTTCCTCCCTCCATGGCACTGCTTGACGATCTCATTGCCAGCTACAAGCGGCACATTTCACTACCGTTTTCCTCCGGCCTTCCTTTCAGCCAAAGGGTGTGGTTTGTCGTCTATCCCCCCGACCAGGAGCGACGCCTCCAGCTGCGGCTCCATGATTTCGAGAACTGCGCCCGCTCGGCGAATCTCCGCTGGTGCAGGATCTCCCTGGAGAACGCATTCGCCCAGTGGATGGACTCTTTTGACGAAGAGGAACGCTCGCAGTATCTCCGCGATGTCGAGCTTTCCGAAGACGCCGCCAATCCGGGATTCCGCGATTTTCTGGCAAACCACATCACAGCGCAGCTCTTGAGCGTTCCCGAGTCGGAACGCGAACGGACCGTGTTCGCGCTCACCGGCTTGATGGAGTTGTACGATTTCCTCCACGTTTCCGAGGTCATCGAAGGACTCGACCGAAATTTCCCAGGCATCCTGACCGTCTTTTTCCCCGGTGAACGCGAGGGTAACACCTACCGCTTCCTGGGCGTGCGCGACGGCTGGGATTACCTTGCCGTCCCCATTTTGGCTGATTCCCACCCATGAAAAACCGCGAGCTTTTTCTCAAGGACCCCTTGAGTGTCACCCTCCGAAACGAGGGCGTTTCGAGCAACAACAACGACGACGCTGCGACGCTCGAATACGAACTCTCCACCTTTGTCTGCGATGGCGAATACCAACGGGGCCTCGCCAAAATCCTCCAGGGCTTTCTGGACCGCATCGGCAAGGAACAGACGGGCGCCTGGGTCAGCGGCTTTTACGGCAGCGGCAAATCCCATCTCGTTAAGGTTCTCCGCTTCCTGTTCATCGATCACAAGTTGCCCAATGGCGTTTCTTCGCGTCAGTTGTGCTCCCTGCCACAGGATGTAAGGGACCTCTTCACTGAACTGAGCACTCGCGGCGTCCAGTTTGGCGGATTGCACAGCGCAGGTGGTACCCTCAAAGCGGGCGCAGGTGATGTGCGCCTGCGGGTGCTTTCCATCGTGTTCAAGTCTTTGGGACTTCCCGAAAAGTACACGCACGCCCGCTTTGTGATGGACCTCCGGGATGACGGCAAACTCGACGCCGTTAAAACCAAACTGGTTGCTCTGGGCAAACATCTGGACGGACCGGGAGGCGAACTCGAGAAGCTGTATGTTTCGAAGGCCCTTCACGAAGCCTATCTGGAAGCCTACCCGCATCTCCATTCTGTGGACGCCGTGGCCAAGGCCCTTCGCGAACAATACCCGGCAAGGAACGAGGAAATTTCCATCCAGGACATGTCCCTCAATATCAAGCGTGCACTGACCCGCAACGGGCAGTTCCCGCTCACCGTGCTTGTCCTGGACGAAGTGCAGCAGTTCATCAACGACGACGCAAAGATCGCCAACGACATCCAAGAGGTCGCTGAGATGATCCAAAAATCATTCGACGGCAAGCTGCTCCTTGTCGCCACCGGTCAGAGCGCCCTCAGCGACACGCCGGCCCTGCAAAAGATCATGGGCCGCTTTGTCATCAAGGTGCACCTCAAGGACAATGATGTTGAAAAAGTCGTCCGCACCGTTGTGCTCCAAAAGGCACCAGACAAGAGCGCCGGGCTCGACACCTTCCTAACCCAGCATTCCGGCGAAATCACACGACAGCTCAAAACCACGCGTATCGCCACCCGCGGCGACGATCACGCCGCGTACGTACCCGATTATCCGCTTCTGCCGGTACGGCGTCGCTTTTGGGAGCAAGTCCTGCGCAGTACCGATCAAAGCGGCACCGCCTCCCAGATGCGCACCCAGCTGCGGGTCACTCACGAAGCGTGCCGGAGCGTCGCGGACAAGCCCGTTGGCACGGTCATTCCAGGCGATTTTCTCTACGACCAGCTCGCCGCGGACCTCGTCATCTCCGGCGAGATGCAGAAGCGTTTCCAGGAAACCATCGAGGCGCAAAAGAAGGAGTCCGACGGCCAGCTCCGCGCCCGGATCTGCTCTTTGATCTTTCTCATCAACAAACTCCCCAGGGAAAGCGGAGTCGATATCGGCTTGCGGGCCAACGCCGAACACATTGTGGATCTGCTGGTGGAAAATATCCACGAGACCCAGCCCGAGGTACGACAGAAGGTGCCGCAGCTCTTGGAGGTCATGGCAGCCGAAGGGATTCTCATGGATGTGGAGGGCGAGTACCGCCTCCAAACAACGGAAGGCGGAGCATGGGAGTCAGAATTCCGGAGCCGGCTTGCGTCGGCCAAAAACAACGAAGCCGCCCTTGCATCCCAACGTGCCCTGCTCCTCGCGAGAGCGGTTCAAACCGAACTCTCCAACCTGGCCATTCTCCACGGACAATCCCGCGAACGCCGTTCGGTTTCCGTACATCAAGGCCCCTCAGATCCGCCCAAAGATGCCGGACTGACCGTTTGGGTGCGCGACGGCTTTTCGGACAGTGAAAACACCATCATCCAGCTCATTCAGTCTCTGGATCCGAGCAACCCTACCGTCCATGTCCTGATTCCCAAAAAACGGGCAGACGACTTGAAGACAACCCTTGCCACCCTGCTTGCGTCTCAGGAAACCCTTAATTTTCTGGGCACTCCAACCAACCCCGAGGGCAAGGACGCCCGCGCTTCCATGGAGACGCGGCGTGCGCAGGCTCAGCGCAAAGTGGACGACATTCTTTCCGAACTTGTCCAGAGCGGCAGAGTGTTTCTCTCGGGTGGCCAGGAGCTTCCCTCAATCACATTGAAGGAAACAGTCACGAGCGGCTGCACTCAGGTGCTTGAAGGGTTGTATCACCGGTTCTCACAAGCCGACTCGCCCAACTGGAACACCGTCTATAAAAAAGCCAAGGAAGGTAATGCCGACGCATTAAAATCCACCGGATACCAGGGCGATCCAGAAAAACATCCTGTGGCGATCGCGCTGCTCCAGGAGATCGGAGCCGGCAAAAAAGGCAGCGAACTCGTGGCCAAGTTCACGGCGCCCCCCTATGGCTGGCCAAAGGACGCGGTGGACGCAACTTTAACCACGCTCGTCTGCACCAGTCATTTGAGTGCACGTCTCAACGGGGCACCCTTGTCTCTGGCCGACCTAGATCAACGAAAAGCCAGCCAGGCCGACTACCGCATCCAGCACCCCGTGCTTAACGCGGTACAAAAGCTCAAAGTCAAAAAGCTGTTTCAGGAAGCAGAATACAAGTTCACGCCAGGCGAGGAACTTGCCGCGGCGCAGAATTTTGTCGTACTCCTCAAAAATCTCATGGAAGACGCCGGAGGAGAGCCTCCTGCACCCGTGCGCCCCCAAAGCCCCATCGTAACGGACATTCAAGGGCTTTCCGGAAA